>JAIEQA010000115.1 GCA_019748095.1 Caulobacteraceae bacterium
CGGCCTTCCCCGTGCGCCGCGTCTTCTGCATCGGCCGCAACTACGCCGCCCATGCACGCGAGATGGGCAATGATGACCGCGAGCCGCCCTTCTTCTTCACCGCCTGGGCCGAGACCGTCGTCGCCGACACCGACGGGATCGCGTACCCGCAATCCACCGCCGACTATCATCATGAGGTCGAACTGGTGGTGGCGCTCGACCTGTCCGGGCGCGATGTCCCGGTCGAAACCGCCCTGGATCTGGTCCACGGTTATGGCGTCGGTCTCGACATGACCCGGCGCGACCTGCAGGCCGTCGCCAAGGACGCCGGCCGGCCGTGGGACGTGGCCAAGAATGTCGAACAGTCCAAGCCCGTGGCCACCCTGGCCCCCGCCGCCGGGTTCGACCCCACGGCCGGGGCGATCACCCTGTCGGTCAATGGCGAGCGCCGCCAGACCGGCGACCTGTCCGACATGATCTGGTCGGTGGCCGAGGTGATCAGCTACCTGTCGCGCTTCTACCGGCTGGAGCCCGGCGACCTGATCTTCACCGGCACCCCCTCGGGCGTCGGTCCGGTGGTCCAGGGCGACGTCCTGACCGCTTCGGTCGCGGGCCTGCCCGACCTGACCGTCACCGTCGGCCCGCCCGCCGCCTGAGAGATAACGCCATGATCCTGCACGGCTATTTCCGCTCCTCGGCCGCCTGGCGGGTGCGGATCGCGCTGGCCCTGAAAGGGCTGGCGGTCGAGACCCGGTTTCACCACCTCGGCCGGGGCGAACAGTTCGATCCCGCCTATCTGGCCCTGAATCCTCAAGGGTTGCTGCCCAGTCTGCAACTGGACGACGGCACCGTCCTGACCCAGTCCATGGCCATCTGCGAGTTTCTGGACGAGGCGTATCCCGAACCGCCCCTCCTGCCCGCCGACCCGGTCGCCCGGGCCCGGGTGCGAGCGTTTGTCCAGGCCATCGCCTGCGACATCCATCCGGTCCAGAACCTGCGGGTGCTCAAGGCGCTGAAGGCTCAAGGCCAGTCCGAGGACGACACCCGCGCCTGGGCCCGCCGCGTCATCGAACAGGGCTTCGATGCGCTGGAAACCCTGGTCGCCGGCTCGCCCGGCCCCTTCCTGTTCGGCGATGCGCCCGGCATGGCCGAGGTGTTTCTGGTGCCCCAGATGGGCAATGCCCGCCGCTTCGGCGCCGATCTGCGCTGGCCCCGGCTGCTGGCCGCCGACGCCGCGGTGTCCGCCCTGCCGGCCTTTGCCGACACCCGCCCCGACCGCCAGCCGGACGCGGAAGGATGAGCCAATCCTCCAGCGAAAGCCGGGCGGACCGCGTCCTCATCATCGGGGCCGGCCATGCCGGCGGCTCGGTCGCGGCCCAGCTGCGGACCAACGGCTTCGAGGGCCGGATCGTTCTGGTGGGGGACGAGCCCGTCGCCCCCTATCAGCGCCCGCCCCTGTCCAAGGCCTGGCTGAAGGGCGAGGCCGATCTGGACGCTCTGCTGCTGCGCCCCGAGGATTTCTATGCCGAACACGACATCGCCCTGAGGACAGGCGTGCATGTGGTCTCGATCTCCCCGGCCGACCGCACCGCGACCCTTGCGGACGGCACGGTCGAGGGCTGGGACGCGCTGATCCTCGCCACCGGCTCGGTGTCGCGCCGCCTGCCCCTGCCGGGCGCCGACCGGCCTGATCTGATCGAGTTGCGCACCCTGGCCGATGCCGAACGGCTGAAATCTGTGCTGGGCCCCGGGCGTCGTCTGGTCATCGTCGGCGGCGGCTATGTCGGGCTGGAGGCCGCCGCCTCGGCCCGGGCGCTCGGGGCCGAGGTCGTGGTGCTGGAACGCGCCGACCGGGTTCTGGCCCGCGTCGCCTCGCCGCCCCTGTCGGCCTTCTTCACCGCCCGGCACACGGCCGAGGGCGTGGTGATCCGGACCGGGGTCGAGGTCACGGGGTTCGAGGCCGCCGGCGTGCGGCTGGCGGACGGTGAACTCGTGGCAGCCGATGCCATTCTGGTCGGGGTCGGGGCCGTGGCCAACGACGCGCTGGCCCGCGCCGCCGGTCTGGTGTGCGATCCCGGCCCCGGCGGCGGCATCGTCGTGGACGCGGCGGCCCGCACCTCGGACCCCGCCATCTTCGCCATCGGCGATGTCACCGTCCGGCCGGTCCCGGTCCATGGCCTGACCCTGCGGCTGGAAAGCGTGCCCAATGCCCTGGAACAGGCGCGTCAGGCCGCCTGCGCCCTCACCGGCAAGCCCGCCCCCGTGCCCGAGGTCCCGTGGTTCTGGTCCGACCAGTACGCCATCAAGCTCCAGATCGCCGGCCTGCCCCAGGCCGCCGACCGGACCGTGGTGCGCGAGGATGCCGCCGGCGGCCGCTTCGCGGTCTTCCACCTGTGCGGCGACCGCCTCGTCTGCGTCGAGGCCGCCAATGCCCCGCAGGAGTTCATGGCCGGCCGCCAGCTCATCGCCCGCGCCACCCCCGTCGACCCCGCCGCCCTCGCCGACCCGACGGTGTCGATGAAAGCCGTCGCCCAAACTTGACGCGGCCCCCCCGCGCCCCCAACTCGAGGAATAGTTTCCGCCCTCGATGTTGTAGTGACAATGCGGAAGTTCGAGTCTTCTCGCCCCTCGAATTTCCCGAATCCGATTCCCGGCTTGCCCACCGCCCCCCGGCCTGCCTAGTCTCCGCCATCGGACAGTGTCCGGGGCGGGGGTCCAGCGTTGCCGTACAGTGTTTCCGGTCTTGTCCTGGCCCTCCTGATCGGCCTCCCGGCCGCGGCCCAGACCCCGCCCATCTTCCAGCCGGGAGCCCCCGGCACCGCGTCCCGCACCATCACCGCCGCCGAATCCGTCGAGCTCAGCCGCACCACCTTCACCGCCGCCGACGCCGGCTTCATGCAGCATATGATCGTCCACCACGCCCAGGCGGTGGAAATGGTCGCCCTGCTCCAGACCCGCGGCTCCGACCCGACCGTCGCCCGCCTCGGCCAGCGCATCTCCCTCAGCCAGGACGCCGAAATTGCCCTGATGCGCGAATGGCTTCAGGCCCGGGGCCAGCCGCTGGACATGCCCGACGCCCACGCCGGCCACGGGGCCCACGCCGGCCACGCCATGGACCCGAACGTCGCCGTCATGGCCGGCATGCTCAGCCCGGCCCAGATGCAGACCCTGGCCGCCGCCTCCGGCCCCGCCTTCGACCGCCTGTTCCTTTCAGGGATGATCCAGCACCACCAGGGGGCGATCGACATGGTCAATGCCCTGATGGCCGAACCCGGCTCGGCCGAGGATCCCCTGCTGTCCGACTTCATCGCCTCCGTGATCGCCGACCAGTCGGCCGAGATCCTGCGGATGCAGTCCCTGCTCTCCGCCCTGTGACCCAGACCCGAGGACCGACCATGACCCTTCGACGCCGCGCCCTGTTCTCCACTGTCGCCGCTGTCGGCGCGCTCCTGATGGCCGCCCCGGCCCTGGCCCAGACCCAGACGATCGCGGCCGACGCCCGCACGGCGCTGTCGCCCGGCCTGCGCGACGCCGGCCAGCTGGCCTCCAGCCTGGCGCTGGAGCATTCCGTCGCTCCGCCACCGGGCTTCTTCGACCCCGACGCCCTGTTCGCCGTGCCCCAGACCCGGGCCGAGCGCGAGGCCTTCATGGCCGCGGCCCGCACGAGCCCACCGAAATACACGCCCCTGGCCCTCGCCAGCACCGACATGGCCCTGTCCAACGGCCGCCTGTTCGTGGGCAATTTCCACGGCTTCAACGCCTATGACGTGACCGGCGGCGGCGAACCGAAGCTGGTGCTTTCGGTCGTCTGCCCCGGCGGCCAGGGCGATCTGTCCGTCCATGGCGACCTGCTGTTCATGTCGGTCGAGCAGAACCGGGGCCGGCTGGACTGCAGCGTCAGCGACGGCGAGGGCGACAATGCCGGGGACAATGTCAACGCCGCCCGCTTCCGTGGCATCCGCATCTTCGACATCAGCGATCTGAACGCCCCGCGCCAGATCGCAGCGGTCCAGACCTGCCGTGGTTCCCACACCCACACCCTGGTGCCGTCCCCGTCCGACGCCAACGTCCTGTATGTCTACAACTCCGCTACTGCGGGCGTGCGACCGACCGGTGAACTGTCGATCTGCAGCGGCGGCCAGCCCGGCGACAACCCCGAAACGGCCCTGTACTCGATCGATGTGATCAAGGTGCCGCTGGACAACCCGGCGGCCGCCGCGATCGTCAACCGCCCGCGCATCTTCGCCGACCGCACCACCGGCCAGATCGCCGGCCTGTGGACCGGCGGTTCGGCCGGTGTGGCCAGCCAGGATACAGCCCAGACGAACCACTGCCACGACATCACCGTCTTCCCCGAGATCAACCGGGCAGCCGGGGCCTGCAGCGGCAACGGCATCCTGCTCGACATCTCGGACCCCGAAAATCCTGCCCGGATCGCGGAGATGTTTGACCCGGACATGGCCTACTGGCACTCCGCGACGTTCGACAACACCGGCACCAAGGTCGTCTTCACCGATGAGTGGGGCGGCGGGATCGGCGCGCGCTGCACCGCCTCCAGCCCCGCGACCTGGGGAGCCAATCTGGTCGCCACCATCGACGGCAACTACCTGCGCGGCCAGAGCTTCCACAAACTGCCGTCCATCCAGGGCCCGACCGAAAATTGTGTCGCCCACAACGGCTCGCTGATCCCGGTCCCCGGCCGGGACCTGATGATCCAGGCCTGGTACCAGGGCGGGCTGTCGGTGATGGATTTCACCGATCCGGCAAAGCCGGTCGAGATCGCCTTCTTTGACCGCGGCCCGATCGAGGCCGATCGACTGATCGTCGGCGGCTCCTGGTCGGCCTACTGGTTCAACGGCCGCATCTACTCCAGCGAGATCGCCCGCGGCCTCGACGTGCTCAAGCTGGTGGCCGGCGACCAGTTGTCCGCCGCCGAGATCGCGGCCGCCGAGAGTGTCATGGCGACCGAGGTCAATCCCCAGACCCAGACCCGCATCGTCTGGGCCGATAGCCCTGATGTCGCCGGGGCCTATCTGGACCAGTTGGGCCGCACCAATACCCTGAGCGAACCCCTGGCCGGACAGGCAAAGTCCGTCGTCGAGAGTTGGCGCGCGGGAGTTCCCGACACGGGCTCTGCAGCAGCCCTCGCCCGGAGCCTGACGATCGCCTCCGCCAGTGCGACGGGTGCCGACAAGGCTCGCATGGAGGCCCTCGCCGGCCTCTTCACGCGGCTCGCCGGCTGATCGGGAACGGGAGGGACCGGCCCTGACGCCTCTCCCTCCCGGTTCCGCGCCGGCCTGCCCTGCGGCGTCCGATGTTCTGCGGACCCGCCCCGCCGCGAACGCGCCACATTAAGATTTGGACAGGTTCGCCGTGACGTTTGACGTCCCCCCGGCGACCGTCAAAGATGCGTCATCAAAGCGATCGAATGACACACGGCGTTGGTCCGACCGACCGGCGGCGGAACGTCGATTGTGGGGCATGGCCGCTGGAGAAAAGCCTTGGATAGACGTTCATTCCTCGCTGCGTGCGGGATCGGTGCCGGGGGCGTTCTGCTCCCGGGCTTTATGGGCCGTGCCATTGCCGCGCCCCAGTTGCTTGAGACCATCGACATGGCGGTCAAGAAACGTCTGGCCGATGCCGGACTCAGCGCCGCCTCGGCCGCCGGCTCCAGCTACTGCGATGTCCGCGTCGGGCGCTATCTGCGCCAGTTCGTGATCACGCGCGAAGCCAACGTCCAGAACATCGTCAACACGGAATCGACCGGCGTTGGCGTGCGTGTCATCGCTGACGGGGCCTGGGGCTTCGCCGCCACCAACGACATGACGCCCGAGGCTGTTGCAGCGGCCGCCCGTCTGGCCACTGCGATTGCCAGGGCCAATGCCCGCAACCAGACCCAGCCCGTCCAGCTCGCCCCGACGCCCGGTGTCGGGGAAGTCAGCTGGAAGACGCCCATCCGGCGCAACGCCATGGAGGTGCCGATCCAGGAGAAGGTCGACCTGCTGCTGGGCGTCAACGCCGCAGCCACCGCTGCCGGTGCCTCATTCGTCAACTCCCAGCTGTTCCTCGTCAACGAGCAGAAATATTTCGCCAGCTCGGACGGCTCCTACATCGACCAGGACGTCCACCGCATCTGGGCCCCGCTGACGGTCACCGTCATCGACCAGTCGACCGGCAAGTTCCGTTCGCGTCAGGGCCTGTCGGCCCCGATGGGTCTCGGCTACGAATATCTGGACGGCCGGGCCGAGGACAAGCTGGAGTCGGCCAACGGTGCCGTGATCAGCTACGGCATGTCCTACGACATGCGCGAGGACGCGATCGCATCCGCCCGGCAGGCGCGCGAGAAACTGACCGCCAAGTCGGTCGAGCCGGGCCAGTACGATCTGGTTCTGGACCCAGACCACCTCGGCCTGACCATCCACGAGTCGGTCGGCCACCCGCTCGAGCTGGACCGTGTCCTCGGCTACGAGGCCAATTTCGCCGGCACCAGTTTCGCCACCCTCGACAAGCGCGAACAGCGGTTCCAGTACGGCTCGGAGATCGTCAACCTGTTCGCCGACAAGACGCAGCCGGGCAGCCTCGGAGCCGTCGGCTATGACGACGAGGGCGTGGCGACCAAGCGCTGGAACCTGATCGAGAACGGCAAGCTGGTCGACTATCAGGCGACGCGGGATCAGGCCCACATTCTGGGCAAGACCGAATCCGATGGCTGCTCCTATGCCGACAGCTGGTCGGCCGTGCAGTTCCAGCGCATGCCCAACGTCTCGCTCGAGCCGGGCAAGACGCCCATGACCCGCAACGACATGATCGCCAATGTCGAGAACGGCATCTATATCCTCGGACGCGGTTCCTTCTCGATCGACCAGCAGCGCTACAACGCCCAGTTCGGCGGCACGCTCTTCTACGAGATCAAGGACGGCAAGATCACCCAGCCGCTGGAGGACGTCGCCTACCAGATGCGCACGCCCGAGTTCTGGAACGCCTGCTCCGCCATCTGTGACGAAAGCGACTACCGCATGTTCGGCTCGTTCTTCGACGGCAAGGGCCAACCCAGCCAGGTCTCGGCCGTCAGCCACGGCTCGTCGACAACGCGCTTCGACAAGATCAACGTCATCAACACCGCGCGTTCGCTCGGTTGATCGGACCTCAGGGGAAAAATCACATGAGCATCATGACCGAGGCCGAGGCCAAAACGATCCTCGACAAGGTGATCGCGCTGTCGACCGCTGATGAGTGCATCGCGGAACTGTCCGGCACGATCGACGGCAACATCCGCTTCGCCCTGAACAACGTCTCCACCAGCGGCGTGATCTCCAACACCGATTTGTCGGTCCGGGTCGCCTTCGGAAAGCGGGTCGGGTCTGCATCGATCAACGAGTTCTCGGACGCCGCCCTGGCCCGCGTGGTCAAGCGGGCCGAGGATCTGGCCCGTCTGGCACCGGAGAACCCCGAGTTCATGCCGGCGGTACAGCGTCAGACCTATCGCGCAACCGACACCTTCAGCGCGGCCACAGCGGCCATCACACCGGAGGACCGCGCAGAAGTCGCCCGCGCCTCCATCGCCCCCTGCAAGTCGCAGGGACTGATCGCCGCCGGCTTCCTGAATGACAGCCAGAGCTTCGTCGCCTTCGCCAACTCGAACGGCAACTTCGGCTACCAGCGTGCGACGGACATGGACTACACCTGCACGGTCCGGACCGAGGATGGCCGGGGGTCCGGCTGGGTCGCCCGCAACCTGCAGGACGCCAGCGGCTTCAACGTCGACAGCGATATCCAGGTCGCAATGCGCAAGGCCAGCGCCTCCGCCGACGCCCAGGCGCTGGAGCCCGGCAAGTATACGGTGATCCTCGAGCCCGCGGCGGCGGCCGGCCTGATCTCCTTCATGTTCAACTTCTTCGATGCCCGCTCGGCCGACGAAGGGCGCAGCTTCCTGTCGAAGGCGGGCGGCGGCAACAAGATCGGCGAACAGGTCTTCGACCCGCGCGTCAATGTCTATGCCGATCCGCGCCACCCCGAAGCCCCTGCCCTGCCGTGGGACGGTGACGGCCTGCCGCGCGACCGGTTCGTCATGATCGAGAACGGCGTGGTCACCAACCTGCGGTCCTCGCGCTACTGGGCCGAAAAACAGGGCAGGCCCGCCATGGCCCAGCCGGGAAATCTGATCATGGAGGGTGGCACCAAGTCGACATCCGATCTGGTGCGCGAGACCCAGCGCGGGATCCTGGTGACCCGCACCTGGTACATCCGCATGGTGGATCCACAAACGGTGCTGCTGACCGGCCTGACCCGTGACGGCACCTTCTATATCGAGAACGGCGAGCTGAAGTACCCGCTGAAGAATTTCCGCTTCAACGAGTCGCCGGTCATCATGCTGAACAACATCGACGAACTGGGCCGCTCGGTTCGGATGGGCGACGGCGGCTCGACCATGATGATCCCCGCGATGCGTCTGCGCGACTTCACCTTCACCTCCCTGTCCGACGCCGTCTGACGGAAAGAGCGTGTGTCGCGTAACCGTCTGACACGCGCCGACTGCCTCCGGCTTCTGGGGGGCGGGGCGGCGGCCTCCCTGTTCGCAGGGCTGCCCCGCTCCGCCGCCGCCCGTGCCGACTACGACTTCTGGTTCACCCGGCTGCGCTACAACTCCGGCAACTGGGACGTGGACCAACGGATGCCGGCCAATGTGCTGACGTCCCTGGTGGACTACACCAATCTGCGGGTCGATCCGCAGGAACGGGTCATCGCCCTGTCCGACCCCGCCATGCTGACCGCGCCCTTCTGCTATCTGGCCGGCCACAAGCTGGTTGAGTTCAACGCGGCCGAGGCGCGCAATTTCGAACGCTATGTCCGCAACGGCGGCTTCGTCTTCGTCGACGACTGCAACCACGACATCGACGGTCTGTTCGCCGTCTCTTTCGAGCGCCAGATGGCCGCGATCTTCGGGGCCGAGGCGATGCAGAAACTGCCCAACGACCATGCGATCTACAGCAGCTTCTTCCATTTCGAGGACGGGCCTCCGACGACCAGTTTCGAACTGAACGGCTGGGGTGATGACCTCGTCCACGACTATCTGAAGGGCATCCAGATCAACGGACGGCTGGGAGTTCTCTATTCCAACAAGGACTACGGCTGTGAGTGGGATTACGACTGGCGCAACAAGCGGTTCCTGGCCGAGGACAATACGAAGTTTGCGGTCAACATCATCATCCACGCCCTGACCGCCTGACCCGCCAAACCGACGCCTCCTTCCTCCCCGGACCACGCCCATGCCCCAGACCCCAAGCCCCGCCGAGATCGACGCACGCCTGAAACAATTGGGGCAGCTGAAGGCCGCGATCGGTCAGGCCATTGTCGGCCAGTCCGAGGTGGTCGAGCAGTTGCTGATCGGCCTGCTGGCCGGCGGCCACTGCCTGATCGAGGGCGTGCCCGGTCTGGGCAAGACCTTGCTGGTCCGCACCCTCGGTCAGGCCCTGGCGCTGGAGTTTCGCCGCGTCCAGTTCACGCCCGACCTGATGCCGTCCGACATCCTCGGCACCGAGGTGCTGGAGGAGGATCACGGCACCGGCCACCGCAGCTTCCGCTTCCAGCCCGGGCCGGTGTTCACCAACCTGTTTCTCGCCGATGAGCTGAACCGCACCCCGCCCAAGACCCAGGCCGCCCTGCTCGAAGCCATGCAGGAACATACCGTCAGCTACGCCGGTGTGACCCACAAACTGAACGAGCCCTTCTTCGTGCTGGCGACCCAGAACCCGCTGGAACAGGCCGGGACCTATCCCCTGCCGGAGGCCCAGCTGGACCGTTTCCTGCTCAACATCCGCGTCGGCTATCCGACCGCGGCCGAGGAACGCGCGATCCTTGTCCAGACCACGGGCGGGGCCACCGGCGCGGTGCCCCAGGTCATGACCGGCGAGGATGTCGTCGCCCTGCAGAAATGGGTGCGTGACGTCTATGTCGGCGAGGCCCTGCTGACCTGGATCACGACCCTGGTCCGCGCCACACGGCCCTCGCCCGAGGCGCCGCAGGCGGTGCGTGACTATGTCAGATGGGGCGCGGGTCCCCGCGCCGGTCAGGCCCTGGTGCTGGCGGCCAAGGCCCGGGCCCTGCTGCATGGCCGGCTCGCCGCGACGCGTGAGGACGTGGTCGCCTTGGCGGCCCCCGTCCTGCGCCACCGCATCCTCCTGTCCTTCGCCGCCGAGGCGGAGCGCAAGACCGCCGACGACGTGGTCGTCGCCCTGCTGGCCGCCCTGCCCGCCCCGGCGGCCGACTGAGCGGCGGCATGTCCCCGCTCGACCTGCCTCCGGACCTGCGCAGCCGCCTTCGCCGCCTGTCGATCACGCCGCGCCGCGCCGCCATGCTGGCCAGCGCCGGCCAGCACGACAGCCGCAACAAGGGCGGCGGGCTCGAGTTCGCCCAGTACCGGGCCTATGAGCGCGGCGACGATCTGCGCAGTATCGACTGGAAGCTGTACGCCCGGTCGGACCGGTTCTTCGTCCGCGACGCCGAGCGCGAGAGCCCGGTCGCGATCTGGGTCCTGCTGGACGCCAGCGGCTCCATGGCCCAGGCCGATCTGGCCCGCCCGGACTGGACCCGGTTCGATGCCGCGCGCCGGCTTGCCGCCTGCCTGATCCAGATCGCACTGGATCAGGGCGATCGCTTCGGCCTGATCGTCGAGGGAGCCACCGGCCCCATGGTGCTGACGCCCCACGCCGGCGGCCGCCACCGGGACCGGCTGTCCCTGACCATGGCCCCGCTCAAGGCCTGCGGTGTGGCGAACTGGTCGCGCGATGTCGCCCTGTTCGGAGAACAGATCGGCCCCCACGACCTGATCCTGATCCTGACCGACGGCTTCGACGACGACTGTATCACGGTGGCCGAACGGATGGCCGCCTCCGGTCGGGACGTCTGCCTGATCCAGATCCTGACCGGTGACGAGCGCGACTTCCCCTTCGACCGCGGCTACCGGTTCCACGATCCCGAGACCGGCGCGGCGCTGGTTGCCGACGGCCCGGCGATGAAGACCGAGTTCCTCGCCCGTTTCGCCGCGGCACGCGCGGCCGTGGCCGCCCGGCTTGACGCCGTCGGTATCCGCCATGCCGCGTATTTCATTGACGAGAGCCCGGACCAGCCGATCCGGACCCTGTTCCGCCCGACCGGTCGCGCATGACCCCCGCCCTGCTGCTCCCGGCTGGTCTGTTCGCCCTGGCGGCGCTGGCCATCCCGCTCGTGCTGCACATCGCGCGCCGCACCGAGAGCCGCACAGTCGAGTTCGCGGCCCTGCGCTGGCTGGAGGCCCGCCCCAAACCCCGCCGCAGCCTGCGCCTCGAGGAACTCATCCTCCTGGTCGTCCGCCTGCTGCTGCTGGCCCTGATCGCCCTGTGGCTGGCCCGGCCGGTGCTGTGGGACGTGCAGGACGGCCGCCGGATCGTCGCCCTCCTGCCGGGCGTCGATTCACCTCCGGCGGGTGACGACGATGAACGCCGGGTGTGGCTGGCTCCCGGCTTCCCGGCCGTCGGCGGTCCCGTGCCGGCGGTACCCGCCAATCCCGTCAGCCTGATCCGCCAGCTGGATGCCGAACTGCCGCCTTCTACGCCTGTGACGGTCGTGGTTCCCAGCGTGCTGGACGGCGTCGACGCTGAACGCCCGCGACTGTCGCGCAGTCTGGACTGGCAGGTGGCCGGCCCCGCTCCAGCGGCCCCGGCACCGACCCGTCGCTCTCCTCCGGCCCTGACCGTCCGCCACGCCCCCGGCGACGAGGCCGGCGTCCGCTACTTCCGCGCCGCCGCCACGGCCTGGGCCGCAGCTGATACCGAACCCGCCTTCGAATCCGGCCCGGCCGACCAGCGGATCCCGCGCGACACTACCCGGCTGGTCTGGCTGGCCCCTGGCCCCGTGCCCGCACCGGTCGTCGGCTGGATCCGCAACGGCGGCACCGCCCTGATGGCGCTGGAGGCCCGCGCGCCGGTCGAGGGCGAGACACAGGTCGTCTGGGCCGATACCACAGGCGAACCCCTTGCGGTTGCCGGCCGCCTGGGCGCCGGACGGGTCATCCGCCTGACCCGACCGCTGGAGCCTGCATCCCTGCCCCTGCTGGTCGAGCCGGAGTTTCCCGACGCTCTGGCGCAGATGCTGTCACCGATGCCACCGCCCGCCCGTGTCGCATCCGCCGCTCTTGCACCCCTGACCGGTGCAGCCCCCTATGACCAGCCGCCGCTGGATCTGCGGCCGTGGCTGGCCCTGATCATCGCCCTGCTGTTCGCCGGCGAGCGCATCCTGGCCACGCGCCGGGCCCGGGCGGTGGCTCCATGACCGTCGTGCCCGTCTCTCCGGTCCTGCTGGATCACCAGAGCGCCGCCCGCCGGCGCATCGCGCTCGATACGGTCGCCGTGGGTCTGCCGGTCATACTGGCCACTGCGGCACTCGGGTGGCGGTTAGTCGGGATCGCGGGAGCGCTCGGTGTCGCACTGACGGGTCTGGCCCTGCTGATCGGAATCGCCCTGTGGCGCGCCCGTCGGTTCGATCGGGACTGGCTGATCGGCGAACTGGACGCCCATGTGCCCCGGTTCGAGGACAGCACCGCCCTGCTGTTCCGCGACCCCGGCTCGATCGCGGGACTGGCCGCCCTGCAGCGCGCCCGGCTGGAGGGCCGGATCGACGCGGCCCGCGGTATCGACCTGCGTCCCGCCTGGTCGCCGCGTCCCATCGCCCTCGCCTGGGCCGCCGGTGTCATGCTCGGCACCGCGACCCTGTTCTGGCCCGACGCCTCGCCCGTCTCCCGCACCGCCCCGACGACCGCTCCTTCCGCCACGCCCGGAGCCACGCCTGCCCTCGCCTCGACCCGGCTGCGCATCACCCCGCCGGCCTATACCGGCCTGCCGGTCCGCGAACAGACGACGCTGGACGCCCGCGTCCCGGCCGGCTCGCGGCTGCAGTGGATCATCAGCTTCGCCCCCCATCCCACCTCCGCCGCCCTGACCTTCCCCGAAGCAGCCCCCGTGCCGCTGGTGCGCGACGGCGATCTTTGGACTGGCTCGGGCCTGGCCGAGGTCTCGCGCCTGTACCGGATCGACGCCGACGGTCTGGCCCGCCAGCGTCTGAACCGGATCGACGTCATCCCCGACGCCTTGCCCGTGGTGCGCCTGGTCCAGCCCGAAAGCCAGCTGGTGCTGGTCACCCGCGGCCAGACCGAATGGACCCCTGTGTTCGAGGCCAGCGACGACCATGGCCTGATCCGCGAGGCCGAGCTGCGCATCACCGTCACCCGGGGCGATGGCGAGAACATCAGCTTCGAGCGCCGCACCCTGTCGCTTCAGGGTCAGGGCGAGGCCCGTCGCCTGCGCTTCTCCACCACGCTGAACCTCGCCCGCGAAGGCATGGAGCCGGCCAGCGACCTGATCGTCCAGCTGGTGGTCAGCGACAACCGCACCCCCGGCCGCCAGGTCGTCGAGGGCCCGAGTGTCATCCTGCGCTGGCCCGCCGACCTCGCCCTGTCCGACGGGCTGGACGGCATGGCCATGCGCGTCCTGCCTGCCTATTTCGCCAGCCAGCGCCAGATCATCATCAACGCCGAGGCCCTGATCGCCGAGCGCCGCCGGCTGGAACCCCGCACCTACGCCAGCCGGTCCAATGCCATCGGCGAGGATCAGGCCCAGCTGCGCCTGCGCTATGGCCAGTTCATGGGCGAGGAGGCCGAGGAGGGGGGCAGCGCCCTGTCGCTCCCGACCAATGACGCCCCCGCCCTGCCGACCAATGACGCACCGGCGGCCGACCACGACGATCATGAGGATCATGACGATCACGCGGTGTCCGGACCCGGCGGCCACGACCACGGGCATGACCATGGTGGCCCCGAAACCCCGGCCACCTTCGGCTCGGCCGGAGATGTTCTGAGCGAGTTCGGCCACGCCCACGACGTGGGAGAGGCCGCGACCCTGTTCGAGCCCCGCACCCGTTCCACCCTCGCCCTCGCCCTGGACGCCATGTGGAGTTCCGAGCGGGCCCTGCGTCAGGGCCAGCCGGACCAGGCCCTGCCCTTCGCCAACGAGGCGCTGGAACTGCTGAAGGAGGCCCAGCGCGCCACCCGCATCTTCCTTGCCCGAACCGGCCCCGACCTGCCCCCCATCGACCTGGCCCGTCGCCTGACCGGCAAGCGCGAGGACATCGTCGCCGAGACCCCTGCGGCCCCCGAACGGCCCGGCACGGATGCCGTGCCCGCAGCCGCCTGGCGCGCCCTGGAGGAACGGCCCGGTCGCGGCCCGCCGCTGGCCCTCGGTGCCCTTGAGCGCTGGGCGCGTGAGAACCGGGGCCGGCTGGCCGATCCGCTGGCGCTGTCGGCTGCGATCGACGCGGTCCGCAACGACCCCGCCTGCCTGTCCTGCCGCCGGACCCTGCGGATCCGGCTTTGGCAGGCGCTGGAGCGACCGGCCCCGGCGGTGCGTCGCCGCGAGGCCGCCGGCCAGCGCGGCCAGCGCTATCTGGACGCCCTGCGATGACCCTCGACGCCCTGATAGACCCGCGGCCCTGGACCCTGATCGCCCTGACCGCCGGCGTGGGGCTGGCACTGGTCCGGCTGGTCCAGTGGCAGAGATCCGCCGCGTCCGAGGACCACGCACCGCGCTGGCGGCTCGCCACGCTGCTGGTTCTGACGATCGCCGCGGGAGCCCTTGCCGCCCTGACCCTGTTCCCGCCCGGGGCCGTGCTGCGCAGCGGCGAGATGATCGTCCTCACCCGTGGCGCGTC
>JAIEQA010000153.1 GCA_019748095.1 Caulobacteraceae bacterium
GACATGCTGGAATCCGTGCAGTCCCGCATGGCCCTGCGCGACCAGCGTCAGGCCGAGTTCGCCCGGCTGCGGGACGTGCCTGCGGTCACCGCCGACGGGACCCGGATCACCCTGCTGACCAATGCCGGCCTGGCCGTCGATCTGGAGAATCTGGATGAGACGGGGGCCGAGGGCATCGGCCTGTTCCGCACCGAGTTCCAGTTCATGGTGTCCGAGGAGCTGCCGCGTCTCAACTCGCAGACCGCGCTTTACCGGCTGGTGCTGGATGCGGCGGGCGAACGGCCCGTGACCTTCCGGACGCTGGACATCGGCGGCGACAAGGTTCTGCCCTATATGGAGACGACGGAGCGGGAGGAGAATCCGGCGCTCGGCCGACGCGCCATCCGTCTGGGCCTGGACCGGCCGTCCCTGCTGCGTCTGCAGTTGCGGGCCCTGCTGGCGGCGGGGGCGGGGCGTGAGCTGCGGGTGATGTTCCCGATGATCGCGACGGTCGACGAGTTCCGCGCGGCCCGGGAACTGGTCGATGTCGAATGCGCCTGGGCTCGCCGGCGCGGACGGCCCCTGCCGGCCCTGCTGCGGGTCGGGGCGATGATCGAATGCCCGTCCCTGCTCTGGCATCTGGATGCGCTTCTGCCCCTGACAGACTTCGTCTCGATCGGGACCAACGATCTGTTCCAGTACATGTACGCCGCCGACCGGACCAATCCCCTGGTCTCGGACCGCTACGATCCGCTGTCGCCTCCGGCGCTCCGGGCGCTTCAGGCGATCCAGACGGCCTGTGCCGATACGGGCACGCCGGTGTCGGTTTGCGGTGAACTGGCCGGGCGCCCGCTCGAGGCCTTCGCCCTGATCACCCTCGGCTTTACCCGGCTGTCGGCCCCGGCCGGGGGTGTCGGACCGGTCAAGCGCATGATCCTGTCGGCCGACCTGCCGGCGGCGAGACGCGGCATGGTCAAACTTCTTGGGTCGTCCGCCGGCACCATCCGCAACGAGATCGAGAGTTTGGCCCGGAAGTTGAACGTCAGTCTGTGACCTTCCCGTTCGGGGACGGAATCAAGCTTAACAAGACGTTGATCCGGCGGCTGAAATGAGTTATCCACAAGACGCGCAGGGGGTGCTTCCGGGGGGAGGCGGGTTCCGTCATACCGGCGTGCTAGACGGGTCACAGTTGAATACGACGCGGTCCGCCTGTGCGGTCGCATCGGGTGTGGGGCAGGGCGTCATGGCGCTGGATACGGGGAACGTCCCCGACGAGTTTCGGGCTCATCCGGACTGGAAGGACCCTGTGCCCTCCATCACTGACGCGGCGACTCTGGGCGACGGCCTGCGCAAGGCCCGCGAACTTTCAGGCAAGTCCCTCGCCGCCCTCGCCGCCGACACCCGGGTGCACGAACGCTATCTGCGCGCCCTCGAGGAGAACAACATCTCGGCCCTGCCCTCGCGGGTCTTCACCATTGGCTACGTGCGCGCCTATGCCGGTGCCCTCGGCCTGGATGAACAGCTGGCCGTCGAGCGCTACAAGCGCGAAACCCCGGACGGTTCGGTCCCCCTCCAGGCCCCGACCGGCGTGGCCTTCGAGGAAGTCCGTCGCTATTCGCCGCGGATCGTCGGTGCGGTCGTGATCCTTGCCCTGGCCGTCATCGGCTGGAACGTCTTCCAGCGGGTCAGCCTGATCCGGGCCCCCCAGCCGTCGGACATCGCCGAGGTGCCCGAGAGCTGGAGTCTGGGCGCTGTCCCCGGACAGGCCATGCTGCGGGTCGGAGCCCCCCAGCCGGCCCCGCCGGACCAGACGACGCCGGCCCTGTACATCACGCCCGGGCTCGAGGCCGAGCTTACGGGCGTCGATCCGAACGACGCTGCGGCCGTCGCCGCCGCTGCCGCCATGGCGACCGTTCCTCCGGTCCAGGCCGCCTTCAATCCGCGCGGTGCCATCTACGGGGCCCCCGCCTCGGCCTCCCAGGTCGTGCTTCAGGCGCGCAAGCCGGGGGCGCTTGTCGTGCGGATGGCCGATGGCCGTGTCCTGTTCGCCCGGCAGTTGGCAGCCGGCGAAGCCTGGCGCGCCCCGCCCGGTGTCGCGGCCACGGTCGATGTGTCCGACCCAGGAGCCTTTGACGTCTATCTGAACGGCGAGCACGGCGGTCCCCTGGGCGGCGTCCTGACCCCCCTGTCCCAGCTCAACGCCCGGGCCGATGCGCTGGCCCGCCAGACGGCGGCACAGATCCAGGCCGAGGCGGCGGCGGCCCAGGCTGCTGCCATCCGGGCCCAGGCGACGAGCCCGGCGATCGCGGGTGGCGGTCCGGCGGCGGCCGGCGAAGCCCTTAGCCCCACGGTTGTGCCCCGCTGACGGCTGCGTCGGCCGGCGTCATGGCCTTGTCTTCGCGGGCGGCCTATATTGTCTGCCCATGAGCGATCACTCCCACATCCGTCCCTGGCGTCACATCGAGCGCCGCAAATGCCGCCAGATCATGGTCGGCTCGGTGCCCGTGGGCGGTGACGCCCCGATCAGCGTCCAGTCCATGACCAATACCCTGACGTCGGACGCCAATGCGACGATCGGCCAGATCCGCGAACTGGAGGAGGCCGGGGCCGACATCGTCCGCGTCTCCTGCCCCGACGAGGAGTCCACCGCTGCCTTTCGCACCATCGCGCGCGCGGCCAGGGTGCCGCTCGTCGCTGACATCCATTTTCACTACAAGCGCGGCATTGAGGCCGCAGAGGCGGGCGCGGCCTGCCTGAGGATCAATCCTGGCAATATCGGCAATGCCTCGCGCGTCCGTGACGTCATCCAGGCCGCCAAGGACCACGGATGCTCGATGCGGATCGGCGTCAACGCCGGCAGTCTCGAGAAGGAACTGCTCGAGAAATACGGCGAGCCCTGCCCCGAGGCCATGGTCGAGAGCGCGCTCAGCCACGCCCGCATCCTGCAGGACCACGATTTCCACGAGTTCAAGATCTCGGTGAAGGCCTCGGACCCCTTCCTGACCGTGGCCGCCTATCAGCAGCTGGCCGACGCCATCGACTGCCCCCTGCATCTGGGCGTGACCGAGGCCGGCCCCTTGCGCACCGGGACGATCAAATCGGCCATCGGCATGGGCAATATGCTGTGGGCCGGCATCGGCGACACCATCCGCGTCAGTCTCGCCGCCGACCCGGTCGAGGAGATCAAGGTCGGGTTCGACATCCTGAAGTCGCTGGGCTTGCGCCACCGGGGCGTTAACATCATCGCCTGCCCCTCGTGTGCGCGTCAGGGCTTCAATGTCATCGAGACCGTGGGCCTGCTGGAAGAGAAACTGGCCCATATCGCCACGCCCATGTCGCTGTCGATCATCGGCTGCGTCGTGAACGGCCCCGGTGAGGCCCTCTACACGGACGTCGGTTTCACCGGCGGCGGAGCGGGCTCGGGCATGGTCTATCTGAACGGAAAAATGGCCCACAAACTGGCCAACGGCGAGATGGTCGAACATATCGTCGAACTGGTCGAGGCCAAGGCCGCGGAGCTGAACGCGGCGCGGGCCGCCGGGACCGCCGGGCTGCAGGCCGCAGAATAGGGTTGCCCCGAACCGCCGGGGCTTTCCGCGCCCGACCGATCTGATCTAGGCTCGCGCCTCAGTCGAGGCTTGGGGGATCTGAGGGTGGCAAAGATGCGTCTGACGGGATTGCTGGCCTGCGCCCTCTTGTTCGGGACAGCCGGTGCCGTGGCGGCCCAGGGTGCCCCCGCCCCCGTTGTTGCCCCGGTCGGTGACCTGACCCTCACGGCACCCGACGGGCGATCCATTCCGGTCTTCGTCTGGCCCGCAGCGGATGAGCGCGCCGTCATCCTGTTCAGCCACGGACTGGGCGGTGCCCCCGCCGCCTATGACGAAATCCTGACCCGCTGGTCCGAGGCCGGGTTCACGGTCATCGCCCCGATGCATCTCGACTCGCGTCGTCATCCGGACGGTGGAAACGTCAGCGGCGGCCGGGCCTTCATGGCGCGCATCGGTGAGCTGGCCGTCACGCGGGCCATGGTGAAGGCGACGCATCCCGGCAAGCCCCTGCTCGTCGCGGGCCATTCGTTCGGCTCCCTGATGTCGCTGATCCAGGCCGGTGCGGTCAGTGCGGTGGGTCCGATGGGGGATCCGGACGTCAAGGCGGTCATTGCGATCTCCTCGGCCGGGGACTTGCAGGGGCTGGTGACGGCGGACACCTGGACCGGGGTCGCCGCGCCCCTGCTGATGGTGACCGGCGACGCCGACACCGTGCCGGGGTTCGTCACCGACTGGACCGCGCACCGCAGCCCGTTCGATCGATCCCCGCCGGGCGATCGCATGCTGGTGATCTTTGAGGGCGGTGACCACAATCTGGTGGCCCAGGGGGACGAAGCCGACCGCGCCCTGCTCGCCACCGTCAGCCTGGATTTCATGCGCGCCCATGGACTCGGGGATGCCGCCGCCGCTGACAGACTACAGGCCCTGAGCCCGCCGGCCGGCGTCCGGATCGAGCGACGCTGAGCGTCTGATCCGCTCGATCCGGGGGCGATGAAGGCCGGCAGGTCTGCTCGCCCTTCAGGGCGTCATGGAGGCCGCCCCAGCTTCCGCGAGACGGTCCCGGTCTGAGCTCAGGCGAAGACACCCACCATCTGCAACCCCTGAAATCCCGCCAGCAGGATGATCAACCCGCCGACCATGAAGGTCAGGACCCGCGAGGGGACCCGTTTGGCGATCCAGCCCGCGAAGGGGGCGGCGACCAGTCCGCCCAGAATCAGTCCGCCGACCGCGAGCGCATGGTCGCCGATCGCGCCGGCATCCTGCCAGTGACCGGTGACCAGGGCCCAGACGAAGGTCGCGGAAATGGCCGCGGTGACGAAGAACTCGGCGCTGTTGACCGTGCCGATGGCCTTGCGGGGGTCCTTGCCGGCTCCGACCAGGGCCGTGGTCGCCGTCGGGCCCCAGCCGCCGCCGCCGATAGCATCCATGAAACCCCCGATCAGTCCGAGCGGCGCGCCCCAGAAGCTGCGGATATGTTTGGGCTTGATGTCCTTCAGGCCGCGCAGGACAATCCAGATGCCGAGAATGGCCAGATAGGCGAGGATGAAGGGCTTGATGCTGGCCCCGTCGATCCCTGACAGCACATAGGCCCCGATCACCCCGCCGATCATGCCCGCGATCACCAGCGGCAGCCACAGCGACCAGGTGATGTTACGGTGATAGGCGTGAGACGCCCCCGAGGCGGCGGTGGTGAAGATCTCGGCCGTATGGACGCTGGCCGAGGCCGCCGCCGGTGGTACGCCGAGGGCCAGCAGCACGGTGGTCGAAACCACACCATAGGCCATACCCAGGGCGCCATCGACCGACTGGGCCAGAAAGCCCACCAGAACGAACAGCAGAAAGGTTTCCATCGAGCCCCCGAAACGCCGATCCCTAGCCCGGTCGGGCCGGTCGGCGTAACGAGGATAACTGCTCCCTGCCGATAGTGTTGCTCAATCCGTCGCTTCAGCAACCGCGCCGCCGCACGCGAATCGACAGTCCGTGTCCGGTCGGAGTAAAGACCGCGCCTCTCTCCCGTCGGAAATCCCCCCTTGCGCCTGCCCCAGTCCAAGCTCGATCAGGTCCTGGACCGTTTCCACCAGGTGGAGGCGCGCATGGGCGCGGCCTCCGAAGGTCAGGAAATCGTGCGCCTGTCGAAAGAGCATGCGGAGATGCGGCCGGTCGCCGAGGCCGTCATGGCCCTGGCCCGGGCCCGGAGCGAGATCGAGGACCTTCAGTCCATGGCGGCCGATCCCGAGATGGCGGCCATGGTCGCCGACGAACTGGAAACACTCAACGCCCGCCTGCCGGACATGGAGCGCGACGTGGCCCTGCTGCTGGCCCCGCGTGACGCCGACGAGAACGCGTCGGCGGTGCTGGAAGTCCGCGCCGGCACCGGCGGGGACGAGGCGGCCCTGTTCGCCGGGGACCTCTTCCGCATGTATTCCCGCTACGCGTCCGCCCGGGGCTGGAAGGTCGAGCTGGATTCGGCCACCGAGGGCGACGCGGGCGGTTACAAGGAGATCATCGCCACCGTCACCGGCGACGGAGTCTTCGGCCGGCTGAAATTCGAGAGCGGCGTCCACCGGGTCCAGCGGGTCCCGACCACCGAGGCGGGCGGTCGCATCCACACCTCGGCCGCCACGGTCGCGGTCCTGCCCGAGGTCGAGGACGTCGAGATCGATATCCAGGACAAGGACATCCGCATCGACACCTACCGCGCCTCCGGCTCGGGCGGCCAGCACGTCAACAAGACCGATTCCGCCGTGCGGATCACCCACTTCCCTTCAGGGATCGTGGTCACCTCATCCGAGAAGTCCCAGCACGTGAACCGGGACAAGGCGATGAAGAACCTGCGCGTCCGGCTCTACGACCTGCAGCGCCAGATGAAGGACAATGCCCGCTCCGACGCGCGCAAATCCCAGGTCGGGTCGGGCGACCGCTCCGAGCGCATCCGCACCTACAATTTTCCGCAAGGGCGGGTGACCGACCACCGGATCAACCTGACCCTGCACAGCCTGCCCCAGATCCTCGAGGGCGACCTCGACGCCCTGCTGAACGCCCTGATCGCCGAGGACCAGGCGGCCCGCCTGTCGGATCTGGAGGCGGAGTTCGCCTGACGGCTTTGGCGGGCGGGTGACCCCCGGTGGGACCGGGGGCCGGACCGACCTCAGTCCTGGGGCGGTTGCCAGTCGGGGTGGTCGACGTCCTCACCCCGTGCCTTGGCCTCTTTCTTCGCCAGCTTCGCCGCAGCCTTGCGGGCGGCCTTTTCGGCATCGGCCTTGTCGCGTTCCATCCGTTCAAAACCGTAGTTGGGTTTTCTGGCCATGGGCATCCCTTGTTGAGTGGTGCTGACGCTCGCCTCGCGGAGGCGCGCTGCTTGCGCGCCGGTTGGCGCGTGTCCGTGACAATGTGGGGCCGCGAGGGCGATCAGTCCACTGCGATGATCTCTACGCCCTGACCTGCCACCATCGCCTCATCCCCGACGCCCTTGCCGATCAGGGCCCGGGTCAGGGGCGAGACGTGGCTGACGGAGCCGTTGGCCGGATCCGCCTCGTCCTCGCCGACGATGCGCCAGGTCTGGGTCCGGCCGTCGTCGCGTTCGATGGTGACCGAGCCGCCGAACCGCACCCGGCCGTCGGCCACGGTCTCGACCAGCTGGGCATTCGCGCGCCGCGCCGACCAGTAGCGCAGGTCCCGCGTCGCTCGCGCCATGGCGGTCCGGTCGGCCTCGATCGAGCCCGAGGCCTGGGCCGAGGCATAGGCGGCCCGGGCCCGGGCGAGGGCGTCTTCAATCGCGGCGAGACCCTGGGGCGTCACCAGATTGGGGTGGGGGGAGATGGGGCGGTCGGGCAGATCGGCGGCCGTGGCCTCCAGATCCTCCTCGCGCGTAAAGGCGACGCTCATGATCGTTCAAGTGTATGGGGTGTCCGGACGTTCCTTCGCAAGGGCTGGCGCGCTAGAGGGTGCGGATGACCGAACCCGCCCCTACTGCCGTCCACATCATCGGGGCCGGCCCTGCCGGGCTTATGGCCGCAGAGACCCTCGCCCGGGCCGGTGCGCGGGTCATTGTCCACGACCGCATGCCTTCGGTGGGACGCAAATTCCTGATGGCGGGCCGGGGTGGACTCAACCTGACCCATTCGGAGCCACAGGAGGCCTTTCTGTCGCGCTATGGTCCGGCGCAGGCCGCCGTCACCGACTGGCTGGACGGCTTTTCTCCCGACGACCTGATCGCCTGGGCCGAGGGGCTCGGGCAGCCGACCTTCGTCGGCTCCAGCGGCCGGGTCTTTCCGCGCGCCATGAAGGCCTCGCCCCTGTTACGGGCCTGGCTGGGGCGGCTGACGGAGCTCGGCGTCGAGATCCGCCCCCGCTCGCGCTGGAGTGGCTGGCGCGGCGAGGCCCTGGTGTTCGATACCCCGGAGGGCGAGCGGCTGGAGACTCCGGCGGCCACGGTGCTGGCACTGGGCGGGGCCAGCTGGCCGCGGCTGGGCTCTGACGGAGCCTGGGTTCCAACGCTGGAGGGGGCAGAGGTCGCCGTGGCCCCTCTGGTTCCCGCCAATGCGGGCTTCGATGTCGTCTGGTCCGACATCCTGACGGAGCGGTTCGCCGGTCAGGTGCTCAAGCCCGTGACCCTGACCTTCGGGGACCAGACGGTGCGCGGCGAACTGGTCGTCACCCGCTACGGCGTCGAGGGCGGCGGCATCTACGCCCTTTCCGCTCCCCTGCGTGAGGCGATCGCGGCCGAAGGCACAGCCACCCTTGTCGTCGACCTGCGTCCCGACCTGACCGAGGCGGCCCTGGCCGAACGCCTCGCCCGGCCCCGGGGCAAGGACAGTCTGACCAACCATCTGCGCAAGGCCGGTGGCCTGTCACCCGTCGCCATCGCCGTCCTGCGCGAGATCGGCGACATCCCGCCGGGCTTCGAGAAACTGGCCAAAAGGATCAAGGCGGTCCGCCTGAAGCTGACCGGGATCCAGGGTCTGGCGCGCGCCATCTCCACCGCCGGCGGGGTCGAACTCGGTGGCCTCGATCCATCCTTGATGCTGACCGCCCGTCCCGGGGTCTTCGTGGCCGGGGAGATGATCAACTGGGAAGCGCCGACCGGCGGCTACCTCCTGCAGGCCAGCCTCGCCTCGGGGGTTGTCGCCGCCCGGGGCGTGTTGCAGTGGCGGGCGTCACAATCGCCGGATAAGACCCCCGCATGACCGACGCCTCGCCCGACATCTCCGGCTTCTGCCCGCCCCGCTTCGCCGCCGTGAAGGACGCCTTTGCGCGCAATTTCACCGATGCGCCCGAGGGCCTGAACGAACAGGGGGCTCGGTTCTCTGTCGTGATCGAGGGCGAGACGGTCATCGACCTGTGGGCCGGTCTGGCCGATCCCCGGGCGCAGACTCCCTTCACCGACCGCACCCTGGTGCCCGTCTTCTCGACCGGCAAGGCGGTCATGGCCCTGCTGATTGCCTCGGCGGTCCAGCGCGGGAAACTGGCCTATGCCGAGAAGATCGCCCACCTGTGGCCGGCCTTCGCGGCCCATGGCAAGGGCGAGGTGACGGTGGCCCAGCTGCTGTCGCATCAGGCCGGGCTTCCCGGGTTCGATACGACGGTCGATCCGGCCCTGTGGTTCGATGCCCGTGCCGTGCTGGACCGGCTGGCGGCCCAGGCCCCGATGTGGCCGCTGGGTTCAGGCTCCGGCTACCACCCCGTCACCGTCGGCTATCTGGCCAATGAGATCCACCGTCTCGCCGACGGCCGCACCATGGGCGAGGCCCTGCGGCAGGACTTCGCCGTTCCCTTCGCTCTCGACCTGTGGATCGGCCTGCCCGAGTCTGAGCACGACCGGGTCGGCATCCTGCGCAAACCCTCGTCAGCACCCGATCTCGGGCCTGTCGATGCGATCAAGACCTCGGCCTTCCTCGACCGGGGCTCGGCCCCCGGTGGACGCGGATCGGCCGAGTGGCGCAGCATCGAGATTCCCTCCGCAAATCTTCACGGCACGGCTTTGGGTCTGGCCCGGATCATGGGTCTGATCGCCGACAGCGGCCGTCTGGACGGCCACGCGGTCCTGTCACCGGCGGTGGTCGAGGAGGCCACGCGCGAGCGGGTCTTCGGTCCTGACAAGGTCCTGCCCTTCGTGATGAGCTGGGGTGCCGGCTTCACCCGCAACCGGGGTCTCGACATCTTCGGGCCCAATCCGGACGCCGTCGGCCATTGCGGCTGGGGCGGCAGCTGCGCCTTCGCCGATCCGGCGGCCCGGCTGTCGGCGGCCTATGTCATGACCCGCCAGTCGCCCCACCTGATCGGCGATCCCCGGGCGCAACGGTTGATCGGGCCGCTGTACGCCGCACTCTGAAGGCGGTGACGGGGGATTGGTGGTTGGAGGTTGGAGGCAGTCATCCTCAGGCCAGCCCCGCCGTATCCGCCAGGGCGCGGCGGGCAGCACGCGCCCGCATCAGGGCCGCGGCGGCGAACACCCCGGCTCCCAGCCAGATGAAGGCGAAGGACACCGCGCGCAGCGGGGTGAACAGCTCGCCCGTGGCCAGGCCGACGCCGAACTGCAGGGTCGGGGCGAGGAACTGGATGAAGCCCATGGTCGACAGCGGCATGCGCCGTGCCGCGAAGGCGAACAGGGCCAGCGGCAGGACCGTCGCCGGCCCGTTCAGCAGGGCCCAGCCGAACGCCTCGGGCGTCGTGAAGGCATGGCCCAGTCCGTGGGTCTGCAGCCAGACGACGAACACCAGTCCGAACGGCAGAAGCAGCAGGCATTCGATGAACAGCCCCGCCTGGGCCTCGACCGGCACCCGCTTCTTGATGATGCCATAGGCCCCGAAACTCAGGGCCAGGGCGATGGAGATCCACGGCGGCCGGCCCAGCGCCAGGGCCTGAAACAACACACCTACGGCCGCCAGCCCGATCGCCACCCAGCCCCAGCGGTCGATCTTCTCGCGGAACAGCCACAGGCCCACCACCATGTTGAGCAGGGGATTGATGTAGTAGCCGAGGCTGGCTTCGAGGGTGGCGTGGTGGGTCGTCGCCCAGACATAGAGGCCCCAGTTGATCGCGATCAACACGGTCGCCAGCGCCAGCCAGGCCAGGGTCCGGGGCTGGGCCAGCACGGCCCTGACCTGCCCGGCGTGGCCCGCGAGCAGGACCAGGCCGCCGGCGAACAGCACCGACCACAGGGCGCGGTGCGACAGGATTTCCCCGGCCGAAAACCCCAGCGCCGCCTGCCCCATGAACAGCAGGGGCATGAAGCCCCAGATCACATAGCAGCCCACCGCCGACAGAAAGGCCGCGCGGGCGGGGGTTGGCGGAGCCGTCATCGTCGTGTCCTGCCCTTTGTCCGGCGGCCGATGGCCCGAGGCCGGCACTGCGCACGCGATGCGCGGTACCGGAAGGTCCTGGACCGGTGTTTCATCAGCCGGCTTCGTCGGGGACCGCCGCCTGATGCAAAAAAACAGGGTCCATTGAGTCCACTGAGTCCACTGAGTCCGGATCAGCCGCCCGGCTTTGCCCGGATGAGAGCCAGTCTGGCACGCGGGTGCGTCAGAATCGGACGTAGGCAGTCAGCGAGACCCCGATTGACGCTTTCGGTGGACCCACGACAGGGGTCCACCTCAAACGACACGGCTCTAGACCGTCAGGGTCCGGTAGCCGCTCTTCGGCTTGATCGTGCCCGTCTCGTCCAGCAGTTGGGCGATCTGGACCGCGTTCAGGGCCGCGCCCTTGCGCAGGTTGTCGGACACCACCCAGAACACCAGACCGTTCTCGACCGTGTGGTCCTTGCGGATGCGGCTGACATAGACGGCATGTTCGCCCGCCGCGTCGACGGGGGTGATGTAGCCGTCGTGCTCCTGCTTATCGATCACCTGGACCCCGGGGGCCTCGCGCAGGATGGCGCGCGCCTCGTCGGGGCTGATCGGCCGGTCGAACTCGACCGTCACGGCCTCCGAGTGGCCGACGAAGACCGGCACGCGGACGCAGGTGACCGTCAGTTTGATGTTCGGGTCCAGCATCTTGTGGGTCTCGTCCCACATCTTGGCCTCTTCATCGGTATAGCCGTCCTCGTTGAACGACCCGATGTAGGGGATGACATTGAAGGCGATCTGTTTGGGGAACTTCTTCGGCTTGGCGTCGCCCAGGCCATAGATGGCCTTGGTCTGGTTCCACAGCTCGTCCATGCCTTCCTTCCCGGCCCCGGACACGGACTGATAGGTCGAGACCACGCAGCGGGTGATCTTTGCGGCGTCATGCAGGGGCTTCAGCGCCACCACCAGCTGGGCGGTCGAACAGTTGGGGTTGGCGATGATGTTCTTCCGCGTCGCCAGCTTGATGGCGTCGGGGTTCACCTCCGGCACGATGAGGGGCACGTCCGGGTCCTTGCGGAAGGCCGAGGAGTTGTCGATCACCATCGGACCCAGCTTGCCGATCTTTTCGGACCAGGCGCGCGAGACATCGCCGCCTGCCGACATCAGCACGATGTCGACCGTGGAAAAGTCGAAGCTGTCGATGTCCTGGCATTTGATGGTCTTGTCGCCCCAGGCGACGTCCATGCCCTTGGATTTTCGCGAGGCGACCGCATGCATCTCGGAGACCGGGAACTCCAGTTCCTCAAGGATGGTCAGCATTTCGCGCCCGACATTGCCGGTGGCGCCTACGATGGCAACGGAATAGCCCATCTTTGTCAGTCCTTCGGACGCGCTGACGCTCGCGACGCGGTCGCTTGCGGCTTGAGCGCATCTTGGTTAGGGGCGCTAACGCTCGGCTCGCGGAGCCTCGCTGCTTGAGCGCCATATCGGGGATGCGGGACGAGGCCTGTCCCGCAGATCGCATTTAGGCGTTCGCGTGTGCGAAGCAACCGCTTTTCAGCACCGGCGGGCACGGCTATGCCCCGATCCATGCCGTCCCGTATTGCCCGCGCCTATGAAAATCGCCTCAAACAGGGTCTTCTGACCCGCGATCCGGCGCAAGGGGCGGCGGTCGCAGCCCTGTCGCGGCTGGAGGTCGATCTGGGACGTCGGCGGCTGTTCGGCGGCGTGCCGGAGGTCCAGGGCGTCTATCTCTGGGGCCCGCCGGGACGCGGCAAGTCCATCCTGATGGACCTGTTCTTCGCCTGTGCGCCGGAACAGAGAAAACGCCGGGTCCATTTCCACGCCTTCATGGCCCGGGTCCACGACCTGATCCGTCAGTGGCGCGAGGGCGACCGCCAGACCCGCCAGCACGTCTTCGGGGCGCACAGGGGTGATGATCCCATCGACCCGGTCGCCGCCCTGATCGCCTCGGAAGCCCGGCTTCTGTGTTTCGATGAGCTTCAGGTCACCGATATCGCCGACGCCATGATCCTGGGGCGGCTGTTCGACGCCCTGTTCGAGAGGAAGGTGGTCATCTGCGTCACCTCCAACCGGGCCCCGGACCAGCTCTACAAGGACGGCATCAACCGGCCGCTGTTCACCCCCTTCATCGACCGGATCGTCGAACGCTGCGAGGCCGTGGCCCTGTCGGGTGCCCGCGACTGGCGGCTGGACCGGATGAAGGCCTCGCGGGTCTGGTTCAACGGCGAGGGCGAGGCGCGTCGGACGGGCTTCGAACAGCTGTGGGACGACCTGCGGGGCGGCATGCCCGAGTGTCCGGCCACGCTCAAGGTGCTGGGCCGCGAGGTGGTGATCCAGCGCACGGCCGGCGGTCTGGCGCGCGCCACCTTTGACGAGTTGTGCGAAGTCCCGCTGGGGCCCCAGGACTATCTGGCGATGGCCGAGCGGTTCCACACCCTGTTCCTCGAGGACGTCCCCCTGCTGACGCCCGACCGTCGTCAGGCCGCACGCCGGTTCGTTACCCTGATCGATGCCCTGTACGAGGCCCGGACCCGACTGGTCGCCATCGCGGCCGGGTCGCCGGAACTGCTCTATCCCGCCGGGGACGGGGCCTTCGAGTTTGAACGCACCGTGTCCCGCCTGAACGAGATGTCCAGTCAGTCCTGGCTGGATCAGGCCGCACATTCGGACCCGGATTGAGCCCCCGTCCGCCTTGGCTTGGCCGCAAAGATCGCCTGGGGTGACCCGGTCAAAGGAAAACCCGCCATGAAGCGTCTCGCCCTCGCTGCCCTGCTCACCGCCCTCGCAGGCCCCGCCCTGGCCCAGGAGGTTCCTGCGGCGTCCGCCCCGGCCGCCCCGGCGCGCTGGAACGGTCTGCCGGTCGCCGACATCACCGCCCGGCTGCTGGCCGCCGGCCTGACCGTGGCCCCGCCCCGGGCCAATGCCGACCGGGTCTATCTGCTGGTCGATGACGGTCCGGTGCGCTGGGTCATGACGCTGTTTTCCTGCACGGACGGGGCCTGTCCCGACGTCCAGTTCACCGCCGTCTTCTCGGGGCCGAACGCCACGCCCGAGATCGTCGCCCGCTGGAACGGCGACCGCCGCTTCGTGAAGGCCTTCCACGCCCTGCCCGAGGTCGAGGGCGGCGAGGGCCAGGCCGTGGCCCAGTTCGACGTGCTGCTGTCCGAAGGCGGCGGCGCGGCCCAGCTGGACGACCCGATCCAGGTCTGGCGCAGCCTGTCCCTCGACCTGGGCCGCACGGTCAATCCGGCACCCTGACTGACGGTCTCCTCCCCATCCCTGCGGGACGGGGAGGAGACAGGGCGTCCTTACGCCAGCGAGCCGTCGATATCCTTGCACGCCTGGATCAGGCCCTGCACCGACGCGACCGACTTGGCGAACATGGCCTTCTCGTCGTCATTGGTGGTGAACTCGATCACCTTCTCGACCCCGCCGGCACCCAGCATGGCGGGCACGCCGACGTAGAGGTCGGACAGGCCGTATTCGCCCGACAGCCAGACGGCGCAGGGCAGGACGCGCTTCTGGTCCAGCAGGAAGGACTTGGCCATGGCGATGGCGCTTTCGGCCGGGGCGTAGAAGGCCGAACCGGTCTTCAGCAGGGCCACGATCTCGCCGCCACCCTTGCGGGTGCGGTCGACGATCGCGTCCAGATCGCCCTGGCTCAGCAGACCGGCCGCGACGGCGTCGGGCAGGGGCAGGCCGCCGACGGTCGAGTGGCGCACCATCGGCACCATGTCGTCGCCGTGACCGCCCAGGGTCCAGGCGTGGATGTCCTGCACCGACACCCCGGTCTTTTCAGCGAGGAAATAGGCGAAACGGGCCGAGTCGAGCACGCCGGCCATGCCGACGACCTTCTCTTTCGGCAGGCCCGAGAATTTCTGCAGGGCCCAGACCATGGCGTCCAGCGGGTTGGTGATGCAGATGACGAAGGCGTTCGGGGCATGGGCCTTGATGCCCTCGCCGACGGCCTTCATGACCTTCAGATTGATGCCGATCAGGTCGTCGCGGCTCATGCC
>JAIEQA010000034.1 GCA_019748095.1 Caulobacteraceae bacterium
CTTCCGGCCCAGAGAGGGACGGGGACAATCATGAGACAACTGCTTTTCACCGGGGTGGCCGTGCTGGCCGTCCTGTCGGCCTCCGCTGCGGCGGCACAGTCAAAGCTGCAGAGCGGCGTCGATGCGAGCGAGCGGGCCACCTATGGCGAGATCCGCCTGAGCAGCGGGTTCAATGACGACCCCTATACGGTGTCGGTGACCTCGGGCGGATCGATCAATGCCGGGGACGTCGCCGACGGCTGCGTGGGCATGGTCTCGCGGGCCCCGGATTTCCAGCTGACCTATGACGCCGGCAGCCTGCCGCTGAGCTTCGGGACGATCTCGGGCAGCGACACCACCCTGATGATCAACGGGCCGGACGGACGCTGGAGCTGCGATGACGATTCGGGTGGGGATGGCGACGCCCTGATCACCTACAGAAGCCCCGGCAGCGGGGTCTATGACATCTGGGTGGGGGCGTACGGCGGCAACAGCGATTCGGCGCAGCTGTTCATCACCGAGCTGTCGGGCGACACCAGCGGCGGAACGGGCAATCGTTACGACGGCAGCGGTGCCCCGGACGCGAGCCTGACTGCGACCTATGGCGAGGTCCGGTTGAGGGCCGGGTTCAACCCCGATCCGTACCGGGTCGACGTCTATTCCGGAGGCAGTATCGAAGCGTCGCAACTGGGCGGCTCCTGCGTCGGCATGATCGCCGAGGCTCCGGACTTCCAGCTGACCTATGAGGCTGGCAGCCTGCCCCTGACCTTCGGGGTCGAGGCCGACGGGGACACGACCCTGGTGATCAACGGGCCGGACGGCCGCTGGAGTTGTGACGACGATTCGGGCGGACAGGCCGATCCGGAGATCACCTTCCGCAACCCGCAGTCGGGTACCTATGATGTCTGGGTCGGGGCCTATGGCGGGAATGGCGTGTCGGCCGAGCTGTTCGTCACAGAGCTGGGCCGTTAACCTTTTCACTCGTGCGTGACGCGTGTGCCATGGCGGCGCGTGATGGCCCCGCTATAAGCGGAGTCCGGGTTTCCTGGCCAGGGTGGGGCGATTGCGCGCGGGCATCAATGCAGTAACGGCGGCCCTCGTCGTCGGGGTCCTGATCGGTCTGGTCCTGACGCCGGACGGGCGCGACTGGCTGCGCAATCCGGGATTGCCGACCGGCGGGGCAGCCAATGCCTCGGCTTCGCCCTTGCCGGTGGCAGCCACGGAGTCAGCCACAGAGATTGTGCCGGCTTCGGCCGTGGCGGTGCCTGTGGCACCGAAGCTGACCCCGCTGGCCGAGCGGGCGGCACGGGGAACGCTGAGGATCGGAGTGTTCGGCGACTCCATGGCCGACGGGCTGTGGACCGGGCTGTACCGCGAGATGCGCGACCAGCCCGGCGTGACGGTGACCAAGTTCAGCGAGGTCTCCACCGGGCTGAGCCGGTATGACTACGTCGACATCCAGGCCAAGACCGCGCGCCAGATCGCCGAACAGCCAATCGATGTTGCGGTCATCCTGTTCGGGACCAATGACGCCCAGTCGATCAGTCTGGACGGCGAGATCCACACCTTCGGCACCGATGGCTGGAAGGCGGCCTATGCGAAACGGGTCGACGATCTGGTGACGATGCTGCGCGGCCGCGACATCGCGGTCTACTGGGTTGGCCTGCCGGCGATGAAGCGGGCCGGGTTCGACGCGAAGATGGACCTGATCAACACGATCGTCTCGGCGCGGATGGCGGCACTGGGGGTGCCGTGGATCGAGACTGAAAGCCTGACCCTCAACGTCGAAGGCGAATATGACGCCTATCTGCCGGAGACGGGCTCGGGGCGGCAGCGGCTGATGCGGGCCCATGACGGGATCCACATGTCGATGGCCGGCTACCTGCGGATCACAGAGCCCGTGGCGGCAAGACTGAAGCGGGACGCGGGTCTGGGTGCACCGGCCGCCGAAGCCGCGCCCGCCGCGTGATCCGCGCGCTGGCCCTGTTCGCCGGGCTGGCGCTGGCCCCGGTCGCTGGTGCCCAGGAGCGGCCGTGGACACCCCTGCCGTCGCCGGTCAGCGCGACCTGCCCGGGGGGGCTGTGCCAGCCGGAGGCGCTGGAGGGATTTTTTACGGCCCTGGACGGGTCCGGGCCGGTGCGGGTGGTCCAGTTCGGCGACAGCCACACGGCGGGTGGAGACATCACCACCTCGCTGTCGTGGCGGCTACAGGGGCGGTTTGAGGGGCGGGAGATCGGGATATCGGCGCGGGGCGTGGTGGGCGCGACACTGTCGGGTCTGGCGGCGCGCGAGCCCCTGCTCGAGCCGGGCGAGGCGGCACCGGACCTGATCATTGTGGCCTACGGGGTCAATGAAGGGTTCGACGACGCACTGCAGCCACAGGTCTATGAGGCGCTCCTGTGGGGACAGGTCGCGCGTCTCCGGGCCGCCGCGCCCGGGGCCTCCCTGCTGATCCTCGGCGCGCCCGAAGCGATGCGGGGGGACGGGGGCGGGACCTGCGCGGACGATCCTGAGCGGCGCTGGAACGTCCCGGCCATGCTGGCCGTGGTCCGTGATGTGCAGCACCGGGTCGCAGCGGACATGGGCGTCGCGTTCTGGGACTGGCGGGGACGGATGGGGGGAGACTGTTCGGCCCATGCCCTGACGCTGGGGGACACGCCGCTGATGCGGGGCGACCATGTGCATTTTACCCAGGCCGGCGGCGACTGGATCGGGTCGCTGCTGTTCGCCGACCTGATGGCTGCCCATGATCAACGAGGGGGGCGCTAGATGCTGTTCCCGACGCTGGCCTTCGGCGTGTTCTTCCTGTTCGTCTATTTCACCGCCTGGTCGCTGGACCGCGAGAACGGGCGGCGAAAGCTGTTCCTGCTGCTGGCCAGCTGGTTCTTCTATGCCCAGTGGGACTGGCGGTTCGTCGCGCTGCTGATCGCCTCGGCGATCCTGAACTGGGGGCTGGCGGTGCTGGTGGCCCGGGCGGACGCTGTGGGCCGCAAGAAGCTGCTGGTCGGTCTGGGCGTCGCGGCCAATCTGCTGATCCTGGGCGTGTTCAAATACTACGGCTTCTTCATCGAACAGGCCGGCGAGCTGCTGAGCCGGTTCGGCTGGGAGCGGGACCTGCCGCTGCTGGAGATCGTGCTGCCGGTGGGGATCAGCTTCTTCACCTTCCAGGGCATCAGCTATCTGGTCGACGTCTATCGCGGAAAGACGCCGCTGGCCCGGTCGCTGCTGGACGTCATGCTGCTGATGAGTTTCTTCCCGCATCTGGTCGCCGGACCGATCGTGCGGGCGTCCGACCTGCTGCCCCAGTTCGACCGCGTGCCCCGGCTGACGCGGGCGATGGCGACCTTCGGGCTGTTGCTGATCTGCTGGGGGCTGTTCAAGAAGACGGTGATCGCCTCGGAGCTGTCGGTGCGGCTGGTGGATCCCGTGTTCTTCGACCCGTCGGCCTACGGGACGCTGGACCTGATGGCGGCGGTCTATGGCTATGCGGTCCAGATCTATTGCGATTTCTCGGCCTATTCCGACATGGCGATCGGGACCGCGGCCCTGCTGGGCTATTCCTTTCCGAGGAATTTCGACCAGCCCTATCGGGCCTCGTCGATGCAGGATTTCTGGCGGCGGTGGCACATCAGCCTGTCCAGCTGGCTGCGGGACTATCTGTATGTGCCGCTGGGGGGCGGGCGAAAGGGTCTGGTGCGGTCGTGCCTGAACGTCTTCATCACCATGCTGCTGGGCGGGCTGTGGCACGGGGCGGCCTGGACCTTTGTGGCCTGGGGTGCGCTGCACGGCGGGGTGCAGGTGGTGGAGCGCCTCGGACGCGCGGCCCTTGGGGGGCGCAAGGGCCCGCCGGGCTGGCTGGGGGTGCTGGTGACCTTCCACATCGTCTGTCTGGGGTGGATCCTGTTCCGGTCCGAGACCTTCCCCATGGCGATGGCGGTGCTGACGGGTCTGGGCCGGTTCGAGGCGGCGACGCTGGTAACGCCCTTCCTGCTGATGCTGATCGTGGGTGGCCTGGCCATGCACTGGCTGCCGCCCCGCGCGGTCGAGGGTGTGGCGAACTGGATGAAGCCGGCACCGTCGCTGACGATCGGCCTGCTGGTCGGGGTCGCCATCCTGCTGGTCGAGGCGGTGCGTCCCGAGGGCGTGGCCCCCTTCATCTATTTCCAGTTCTGAGGGCGGTGCAGACATGAGCGACCGGCCCGACGATCCCGACATTCCGCTGGCCCCGTTCCCGGCGGCCCTGCCGGTCTCGCCCTTCCCGCCGCTGGAGGGGGAGACGGCCCCCTATCTGGAGACTCCGGACGGCCCTGTGCCGGGGGAGGGAGTCTCTGCCGATCCCGTTGTCGCGACGGCCCCGGCCCCGGCCCAGGCCCCGCCTGCCTATGGCGTGCTGCCCCCGTCCGTTTTGGCCCTGGGCCGGTTCGCCTTTCCACCGGGCGAGCCGCCGGACGACGAGGGCGTGGCGGCGCGGGACCGGCGCTGGACCAGCCGGATCCTCGTGGTGGCGGCCGTCTTCCTGCTGGTGTTCAACGGGGTGTCGATCCAGAACTGGTCAAGCCAGCAGGCCCCCGACTGGATGACGACGACCGTGCGGCGGCTGGCCGATGTCTGGACCGAACAGATGGCGCTGCTGGGGGCGGACCAGCCGCGGGAGGTCGTCCGTGAGGCCTATGAGAGGGCCCGGGATGCGGAGTGGATGGGGGAGAAGGAATAGTCTCGTCCCCATGCGCCTTCGCGCATGGGGACGAGACGTTGATTTCAGGCCTGAACCGGCCCGGTGAGGCCATTGGCGTCGCGGGTGACGACCCAGGTGGACAGGGTCCGGGCCTCATAGGGTTTGGCGCGGGTGGTCGAGACGGACTGCAGCTTCGCCTCGGCGCGGTCCGGGGTCAGGGTCAGCAGGACATAGCCCTTGGCGTTCTGGTCGCAGAAGACCACCTCGTCATTGCGGGCGGCCAGCATGGCCCCCAGCGGCAGGGGACCGAACAGGTCGCCGACCGACGGGCTGGAGATGGCCGAGGTGCCGAACTCCACCCCGCGACGCGCGCCCGCGGCGTCCTTCAGGTCGTTGACCCAATAGGCGTGGCTGTCGCCTGCCAGAACCAGCGGCTGGACTCCGGCCTCGGCACAGGCTGCATAGAGACGCTCGCGACCGGCCGGATAGCCGTCCCAGGCGTCCAGATTGAAGGGCAGGCCCAGTTTGAACAGGTCGATCGCGGCCTGGACCCGGCTGCGGTAGGCGGCGGGCAGGGCCGACAGGAACCCCTCCAGCTGTTCCGGGGTGGCACCGCCGGCCAGATCGGGGCCGGCGACCCGGGCCATGACCACCTGGTTGCCCAGGACCTGCCAGGTCTTGCCCGAGGCGCGCGAGGCGGTGAGGGCGGATTTCAGCCAGTCCAGCTGGCCTGCGCCCAGCAGGTCGCGGGCCGGATCGTTGCGTTTGGCCTCGAAGGCGGCGACGTCGGGCGTCGGCACGCCGTTCACCGGGGTGACGGTCAGGTCCTTTTCGTAGTCAAGTTGTTCGCCGCGCGAGAGCAGACGGGTCTCGACCATCATCAGGCTGGCCAGATCGCCGAAGTCGAAGCTGCGGTTGATGTGCTCCAGCCCGAGGCCGGCACGGGGCTCGCGGATCGGCATCCATTCGTAATAGGCGCGCAGGGCGATGGCCTTGCGGGCGGTGTAGTCGCCCTCGGTCTCGCCCTGATGGTTCTCGGCCCCGGTGATGAAGGCGTCGTTGGTGATCTCGTGGTCGTCCCAGACGCAGATGAAGGCGGCGCGGGCGTGGGCGGCCTGGAGGTCGGGGTCGGCCTTGTACTGGGCGTGACGCAGCCGGTAGTCCTCGAGCGAGACGATCTCGTGCGGGGGCTGGGGGATTCGGCTGAGGGCGGTGCCGACGGCCATGCCGTAGTCGGAAGGCGCAGCGCCATACTCATAGATGTAGTCGCCGAGGTGGACGACGGCATCCAGCCGCTCCAGCTTCGACACGGCGTCCCAGGCGTTGAACAGGCCGCCGGGATGCAGCTGGCACGAGGCAACCGCCAGGACGACGTCGGGCGTGGCCCCGACGGGCAGTGTGCGGACCCGGCCGACGGGGGAGGTCACATCCCCGACGCGGAAGTCGTAGCGATATTCGATCCCGGGGCGCAGGCCGCCGGCGATGATCTTGACCGTATAGTCCCGGTCTGCGGTGGCCTCGGCGGTGCCGGAGGCGACCACGGTCTGTCCATCCAGCACGCGCCAGCGGACAGGCAGGGCGCGGGCACCGTCTGCGCCGGGCGTGACCCGGGTCCACAGGACGACGCTGTCGGCATGCGGATCGCCCGAGGCGACGCCGTGCAGGAAGGTCGGCTGCGCGCCCTGTCCAGTGCCGGCGACGGCCGGGGCGGCCAGGGCCCCCGCGCCGAAGGTTGCGAGAAGGCCGCGACGGTCGATGGTCATATCAGGCGCTCACAGTGACATTGGCACCCCGGGTCGGGGGCAGGCGGCGGGTCTGGACAAGGGCCCCCCGACGGACAAGGAACGCCCTAATGACGCTTGGCTTCGCCCGTGCGACGGCAGGGTGATGGACCGATGACGTTTGCGCAGGGTTCGGACGGTCCCTGCTGGCGAACCGGGCCTTGATGCCGATCCTGGGGTATTGTGAGGGAGGCGGTGTTTATATAGCGGCGAATGCGTCGCAGTGTCCTGCCTCTTGACCCTCTCGCCAATCGAAGGAAAGAGGATGGAATGAACTTGAGAACCAAAATCACTCTTTCGATCGCCCTGGCCGCGCTTGTCGCCGCCTGCAGTCCCGGTGAGCCCGCCGTCAACAAGACGGATGCGGGCGAGGTCAATCTGTACACGGCGCGCCACTACGACACCGATCAGGCCGTCTATGAGCGGTTCACGGAACAGACGGGCATCCGCGTCAACCTGATCGAGGGCAATGCCGACCAGTTGATCGCGCGGATGACCAGCGAGGGGAATGCCAGCCCCGCCGATCTTTTCGTGACCGCCGACGCCGGAGCGCTGTGGCGGGCCCAGAATGCCGGTCTGCTGCAGCCCACGACGTCCGAGACCCTGAACGCGGCCATTCCGGCCAATCTGCGCGATCCGGAGGGACGCTGGTTCGGCCTGAACCGCCGCGCCCGGATTGTGGCCTATGACCCGGCGAAGGTTCAGCCGGCCGACGTCGACACCTATGAGGAGATCGCCTCGCCCCGCTTCCGGGGGCGCCTGTGCGTCCGCTCGGCCGATAGCGTCTACAACCTGTCGCTGGTGGGGGCCCTGATCGAGGCCTGGGGCCCCGAGAAGACCGCCGAATGGACCCGCGGCGTGGTCGCCAATATGGCGCGTCCGCCCGAGGGCGGGGACCGCGACCAGATCCGCGCCGTCAACGCGGGCGTCTGCGATATCGCCCTGACCAACAGCTATTACTATATCCGGATGGCCAATAGCGAAGACGCTGCCGACCGCGACGTGACCACGAAGGTCAAACTGGCCTTCCCGTCGCTGGACGGGCAGGGGGCGCATGTGAACGTTTCCGGTGCCGGTGTGGCCGCCCATGCGCCGAACCGGGCCAATGCGGTCCGGCTGCTGGAGTATCTGGCCTCGCCCGAGGCCCAGACCCAGATCTCGGCCGGGAATAACGAATACCCCGCCAACCCGGCCGTCCCCGCGCCCGCACCCACGGACGCCTGGGCCGACTTCACCGCCCATCCGATGCCGGTCGCCCTGTATGGCCCGCGTCAGGCGGAGGCCCAGAGCCTGATGAGCGCGGCGGGCTGGCGATAGGACCCGAGACGGGCCCGGTGCGGCCGGTCCACGCCGTGTTTCGCGGCGGCGGACCCTCGCTGCTGAAGCTACTGGCGTGGATGGCCGCGGCCGTTGCCGTGGCCCCCCTGATCGGGGTCGTCGTCGCGGCGCTGGGGGAGGGGCGGGCCGATATCGCGGCCAGGGACCTGATCCGCTATGCCCTGACCTCCGCAGCTCTGGCTGTCATGGTGGCCGTTGCGACCGCAGTGCTGGGGTCGGTCTCGGCCTGGCTGGTCGTCATGCACCGGTTTCCGGGCCGGTCGGTGTTCGCCTGGGCCCTGGCCCTGCCGCTGGCGACGCCCGCGTTCGCCCTGGCCTATGCCTATGCGGACCTGTTCGATGTAGCGGGCGATCTGAGGAGCTGGATGCGGGCCGTGCCGGGGCTGGACTGGGGTCCGCAGATGCGCAGCCTGCCCGGGGCGGCGTTCGTGCTGTCGCTGGCCTTCTATCCCTATGTCTATCTGACGGTCCGGGCGGCGCTGGTGAACCAGTCCAGCCAGGCGATCGAGGCCGCGCGCAGTCTGGGTTGCAGCCCGCTTCAGGCCCTGGTCCGGGTCGGCCTGCCTCTGCTGAGGCCGGCCCTGGCCGCGGGTGTCGCTCTTGCGGTCATGGAGACGCTGGCGGATTTCGGGGCGGTGCAGTTTCTGAGCGTCCAGACCCTGACCACCGGGGTGGTCCGGTCCTGGTTCGTGTACGGCTCACTGGAATCGGCGGCCCGGCTGGCCCTGCCGCTGATGGCGGCAGCCGCCGTGCTGCTGTGGATCGAACGGCTCAGTCGGTCGGGCCGGACCGACGAAGCCGCCCGCGGACGCTGGCGGCCCATCGAACCCAGTCCGCTGGGTGTCGGGCGCGGTGCCCTGGCCGCAGGCTTCTGTCTGGGCCTGCTTACGCTGGGTCTGATCCTTCCGGTCGGCTGGCTGGCGTGGAACGCGCTCGACATCGATCCGGACTGGAGCCGCCTGATCCGGGCCGCCGGTCACAGTCTGGGCCTGGGTCTGGGTGGAGCCGTCGTCACCGTGGTTCTGGCCACCTGTCTGGCCCTGGGGGCCGAGCGGATGCCGGTGACCGCCCGGATCAGCAGTCTGGGCTACGCCACGCCCGGGGCGGTGATGGCGATCGGTCTTCTGGCCCCGGCCTCCCTGATCTGGCAAGGCGTTCCTGGAGCGGCGTCCGGCCTCGGCCTCGGGCTCCTGTTGCTGATCTATGCCTATGCCGCCCGGCTGATGGCAGCGGCGCTGGAGCCGCTGGAAGCCGGCCTGGCCCGGGTCACCCCGTCGGTCATCGCCGCCGCCCGGACCCTGGGCCGGAGTGAGGCCGGAGCTGTCCTGTCGGTCCGACTGCCGATCGCGGCCGGGGCCCTTCTGACGGCGACCCTGGTGGTGTTCATCGATGTGCTGAAGGAACTGCCGGCGACCCTGATCCTGCGGCCGTTCAACGTCGACACCCTGGCTGTGATCGCCGACAACTATGCCCGTGACGAGCGGCTGGCCAATGCGGGCTGGCCCAGTCTGATGATCATCGCCCTCACCCTTCCGGCCGTGATCTGGCTGACCCGCAAGATCACCGCCTCGCGCCCCGGAGATCCGCATGGCCACGGCTGACGCCATCGTTTCTGTCGAGGGCGTCCGTCGCCTCTATGGCCGCAAGGTCGTGCTGGACGGGGTGGACCTGACGCTGTCGCGCGGGCGGATTCTGGGCCTGCTCGGGGCCTCGGGCTCGGGCAAGACCACCCTGTTGCGAACGATCAGCGGGCTGGAGGCCATCGATGCCGGTCGCATCCTGATTGACGGCCAGATCGTTTGTCTGCCCGGTCGCACCGTGCCGCCGGAACGCCGCCGTGTGGGTATGGTGTTCCAGGACTTCGCCCTGTTTCCTCATCTGACCGTGGCCGGCAATGTCGGCTTTGGACTGAAGGGCCGCGCCGACCGCGCCGCGGTTGTGGCCGGTTTGCTGGAGCGGCTGAGGCTGACCGACCGTGCAGGGGCCTTTCCCCACACCCTGTCCGGCGGCGAGCAGCAACGGGTCGCCCTCGCGCGTGCCCTGGCGCGGGATCCTGCGGTCATCCTGCTGGATGAGCCCTTCTCCAGTCTGGACGGGGCGCTGAGGGCCGAGGTCCGCGATGATCTGGTCCGGGCCCTGCGTGACAGCGGTGCCTCGGCCATCGTGGTCACCCACGACGCCGAGGACGCCATGATCATGGCCGACGATCTGGTGCTGATGGAGGGCGGACGGATTCTGCAGGCCGGATCGCCGTCTGACCTCTATCGCCGGCCGACCTCGATCGCTGCCGCGAGGCTGCTGGGGCCGGTGAGCGTCGTCGAGGCGGTCGTGCGGGACGGGACGGCGAGATCGGTGCTCGGGGAGCGTGCGACCGACCTCGGGGACGGTCCCGCCTGGATGGGCGTGCGCCCGACCGACCTGGGTCTGGCAGGGCCCGGAGAGGGGCTCCAGGGGCGGGTCCTGACGGTGGGCTTCGCCGGTGCCTACAGGGTTGTGCGTTTCGCCGCCGGGCCGGTCATCCTGTCGATCCATGTCAGCGGCCCGGCCCCGGCCGTCGGCGATGCGGTCGGCGTGGTCATTGATCCCGCCGGCCTCATGGTCCTGTCTGCCGGACAGTCCTGATCCGGCCCCCGGCCCCGCTGTGCCTCAGAGCCAGGCCCCCATCTGCCACGGGATGAACTCCGCATCGCCGATGCCGAGGGCCTCCGAGGCGGAAGGCTCGCCCGAGGCCAGGGACAGGATCCGGCGGAAGATGACCTCGCCCACCGCATCGAGGCTTTCGCCCCTGAGGACGCCGGAGGCATCGACGTCGATATCCTCGGCCATCCAGCCGGCCAGCCCGGCATTCGAAGCGATCTTCAGACACGGCGCGGGCTTGGATCCGAACACGGAGCCCCGGCCGGTGGTGAAGGTGATCAGATTGGCCCCCGAGGCGATCTGGCCCGTGGCCGAGCAGGGATCATAGCCCGGGCTGTCCATGAAGGTCAGGCCCGTCCGGCGGACCGGCTGGGCATAGCCGATGACATCCTCAAGATTGGAGGCTCCGGCCTTGGCGACCGCCCCCAGGGACTTTTCCAGGATGGTGGTCAGGCCCCCCTTGAGGTTGCCGGGGGAGGGGTTGTTGTTCAGCGCCATGCCGTGATGGAGCGCATGGTCGCGCCACCAGTCCAGGCGGTCGAGCAAGGCGCGGGCGGTGTCGGCATCGGCGCGGCGCAGCAGCAGGTGCTCGGCCCCCCAGATCTCGGGCGTTTCGGACAGGAGGGCAGAGCCCCTGTGGCTGACCAGCCGGTCCACGGCCCGGCCGAGCGCGGGATTGGCGGTCACACCGGACCAGCCGTCGGAGCCGCCGCACTGGAGGCCGACGACGAGGCCCGAGACCGGGGCGGCTTCCCGGTGTGCGCCGGCGGCGGTCCGGATCAGGTCGCGGACGACGGCTTCGCCCGCGGCGATCGCCTTGAGGGTTCCGCCCGACTCCTGGATCGACAGGGTGCGCAGGTGGGGGCCGGCCGAAAGCCCTTCCCGGGCCAGCCAGTCAGGGATCTGGTTGGCCTCGCAGCCCAGACCGACGATCAGCACCGCCGCCACATTGGGATGACGGGCATAGCCTGCCAGTGTTCGCTGCAGCATCCGGACGTCCTGGCCGTCCGATGCGCCGCCGCAGCCGCCGGTGTGGGTATAGGCGACGACGTCGTCGACCCCCGGGGGGAGGGCCTCGCGGGGAAAGGCGGCGGCGATCCGTCTGGCCACGGTCGCCGAACAGTTGACACTGGTCAGGATGGCAATGGTGTTGCGCGTCCCCCAGCGGCCATTGGCGCGGCGATAGCCGGACCAGGTCACGGTGTCGGCCGGGGCCGGGAGAGGACGGCGTCCGGCACCGATCTCCACCGCGCGGTCGGCGTCGCTCATGACGAGATTGTGGGTGTGGACCCAGGCCCCGGCCGGGATGTCGGTCGAAGCCTGGCCGATGACCTGACCGTATTTGTGGACGTGGGCCCCGGCTGTGACCGGCCGCACCGCGACCTTGTGGCCGCTGGCCACATCCCCGGTGAGCGCAACACCGTCGATCTCACGCCCTGCCGGCATATCGATCAGGGCAATGGCGACATCGTCGTCCGGATGGAGGCGTAGCAGGGTCATGGGGTCACCAGCGCCTCGACCGCCGCGCGCGCGCCAGCGTGGCAGAGGCGTCCGTGGGCCGCGATCACCGGCTCGTGGAACGCGGGATCGCAGGCCAGAGAGGGCGGGAAGACGGCGGTCAGGGACAGCAAGGCCCGGGCCCGGGAGTCCGGGTCCGGCCCGGCGGCGTCGAGGAGCCGGCGGGTGGTGGCCGCGAGAGGGTCATCCACGACGAAGCCCGCGCCGGCATCGTCCTGTCCGGCCTGCCACCGCATCCAGCCGGCGATGGCCAGCGCCAGATGGGGCAGGGGCAGGCCCTGCTCGACGCGCGCTGCGGCGGTCGCCACCAGCCGCTGGGGCAGTTTCTGGGAGCCATCCATGGCGATCTGGCGGGTCCGGTGGTTCAGGCTGGCATTGGCGAAACGGGCGAACAGGTCCCGGCGATAGGCGGCGACGTCCAGCCCTGCCGGAGGCGACAGGGTGGTTTCCGCCTCGTCCCACAGGGCCGTGACGTAGCGTGTCCATGTCGGGGCGGCGACCGCCTGATGCACGAAGTCGATGCCGGCCAGTCCGCCCAGATAGGCCAGCGCCGAGTGGGCCCCGTTGAGCAGTCGCAGCTTGGCGTCCTCCCACGGCGCGACCGAGGCAGTGATCCGGACGCCCAGGGCCTCGAAATCCGGGCGCTCGCCCGCGAACCGGTCCTCGATGACCCACTGGAGGAAGGGCTCGGTCTTGACCATGCCCTCGTCCCGCACACCCAGTCGTTGCGCAAGGGCGTCGATGTCTTCCGGCGTCGTGGCGGGGACGATGCGGTCGACCATGGTCTGGGGAAAGGTACAGCCCGCCTCGATCCAGTCGGCTGTCGCCGGATCGGCGGCCCGGGCGAAGGCCAGGGTCGCGTCTCGCACGCGGGCCCCATTGTGGGGAAGGTTGTCGCAGCTGATGACAGTGAGGGGCCCCTGGCCCCGCTCGCGCCGGAGGCGCAGTCCGGCCGCAAGGACGGCCGGGGCCGTTCGGGGCCGGGCGGGATCAGCCAGATCGGCGATCACGTCCGGATCGTCCGCCAGAAGGGCCCCCGACGCCGGATCGAGCCGGTAGCCCTTCTCGGTGACCGTCAGGGTGACCAGGTGGACGTCGGGATGGGCCAGCCGCTCGATCAGGGCGGCGGGGTCTTCGGGCACGACCTGGAGCCCGGTCACCGCGCCGATGATGCGAACCCGGTCCTCGCTGCCCTCCCGGACCGAGAGGGCATAGAGCCCCTCCTGGGGTTCAAGCTGGTCACGAACACCCGGTGAGCGGAGCGAGGCCCCGAGGATCCCCCAGCGGGGGTCCCCGGACGCCAGCGCCCGGTCGAACACATCGGCCTGATGGGCGCGGTGAAAGGCACCGATGCCCAGATGGACGACACCCGTCCGCACGGCCGCGCGATCGTAGGCCGGCCGGGCGATGTCGGCAGGCAGCCGGTCGAGCGTTTCCGGTGAGAGTCTGATCAACCGGCGAGGCCCGGCAGGGTCAGGGTCAGGGCCGGAATGAAGGTGATGGCCATCAGGGCTGCGAACAGGGCGAGGTAGAAGGGCCAGATGGTGCGAACCGCCTCCTCGACCTTGATCTTGCCGACCGCGCATCCCACGAACAGCACGGCCCCCACCGGCGGTGTGACCAGACCGATGCCGAGGTTCAGCATCATCATGATGCCGAACTGGACCGGGTCCATCCCCGTCGCCATGGCCACCGGCAGGAAGATCGGGCTGGTGATGACGATCAGCGGGGCCATGTCCATGAAGGTGCCGAGAACCAGAAGGATCAGATTGATCAGCAGCAGGATCAGGATGGGGTTGTCGGTCAGGGTCTGCAGCAGGGTGGCCAGTTGTTCCGGGGCTTCCAGCAGGGCCAGAAGCCAGCCGAAGGCGGCCGCCGAGCCGATGATCAGCATCACCATGGCGGTGGTCTTGACCGCATTCTGGGCGGCCGTCGTGAAGCCCCGGAAGCCCAGCGTCCGGTAGACGATCAGGGCGATCACGAGGGTGTAGATCACGGCGACGGCCGAGCTTTCGGTCGGGGTGAAGACCCCGCCGAGAACGCCGCCGAAGATAATCACGGCTGTCAGCAGGCCGGGGATTGCGCCGGCGAAGGCCCGGGCGAAGGCGGGCCAGCCCGGGAACTCGCCCCTGGGATAGCCCCGCCTCACGGCGATGATCCAGGCCACGGCGGCCAGAAAGATCCCCGTCAGGATGCCGGGCAGGACGCCGGCCAGGAACAGGTCCGCGACCGAAACCGACACGCCGGCCGCCGCCGCATAGATGATCATATTGTGCGACGGCGGGATCAGGATGCCGAGGATGGCCGAGGTCGAGGTGACGTTGACCGCGTAGTCCGCATCATAGCCCTTCTCCTTCATCATCGGGACAAGGGTCGAACCCAGGGCCGAGACCGAGGCCACAGCCGAGCCCGAGACGCCGCCGAACATCATCGAGGCACCGACGTCGACGACGCCGAGGCCACCCCGAATCCGACCCATGGCGGCATCAGCCACCCGAACCAGCCGGTCGGCGATCCCCGCCTGCTGCATCAGGTCGCCGGCGAAGACAAAGAAGGGAATGGCCATCAGGGAGAAGACGTTCACCCCGTTGGCGATCCGCTGGAACGCCACCACCGGGGCGATGTCCATGAAGATGAAGGTCGCGAGCGAGGCGAGACCCAGGGCAAAGGCGACCGGTACGCCAATGATCAGCAGAAGGGCCAGCAGCCCGAGAAGAAGCGTCAGTTCCACAGGGGCTCCACTTTCTGGCCGCGGGCCTCGGTCACCAGGTGTTCCAGAGCGAACAGCACGGTCAACCAGCCGGCGATGGGCAGGGGTAGATAGGCGGCACCGCGGGGGATGCCGAGGGTGGGAATGTCGAAGGCCCAGGTCCGGGCGACCAGCTCGCCGCCCCAGATGCCCATGGCGAGGCCGAAGCCGGCGACG
>JAIEQA010000126.1 GCA_019748095.1 Caulobacteraceae bacterium
GCTCAGCTGGATAGAGCATCAGACTACGAATCTGAGGGTCGGACGTTCGAATCGTTCCGGGCGCGCCATTTTCTCCACGAAAACCAACGAGTTAGCGCAGGCCCCTCCGGGCGGGTTTTCTGCCGTTTCGCGGTTGGGGCACATATGGGGCACGCCATGCGCCACGTTTCGCCCTAGCGAAAAAATTGTTGAAGACCGCCTTTCCAGACTGTCCCAGGTCGTTTCACCGTGCATCCTGCAGTCTCACTTGTCGCGGCGGCACCGCAGCGGACCAGGCTGGCTCACCCTCCGCCAGTCCGCCGGCGTCCTTCTGAGACATTTGGCTGGAGTTCCGATGACCACGACCAATCTGCACATCCTCTCCCTCGCGGCTGAGCAGCCGGCATGAGCGCCGACGCGGGTGCCGCCCCGGGAGCGGTTCAGATCGTCGCCTATCCGAACGATGGGGCCATGAACCGGGTGCCCGTGAAGAGGCTCGGCCCGGCCGCCAAATGCGGCACCTGCGGCCACAGCCTGTTCAAGGGCAGCGCAGTGGCGCTCACGGCAGCGACATTCGATCGCCATGCGGTGAAAGCGGACATTCCCCTCGTCATCGACTTCTGGGCCGCCTGGTGCGGACCCTGCCGTACGATGTCGCCGAACTTCGAGGCGGCCGCCGCCAAGCTCGAACCTCGGGTGAGGCTGGCCAAGCTCGATACCGAGGCCCAGCCGGCGATCGCGGCCCGCTACAGCATCCGCGGCATCCCCTGCCTGATCCTGGTCCACAAGGGGCGCGAGATCGCCCGAACCTCCGGCGTGATGCCGACCGCCGCCATCGTGGCCTGGGTCGAACAACATCTGCCGTCATCACCGGCGTAGAACGGACGCAATCTCGAGCGTCCGGCGAGCGTGAAATCCTCGCATCGGGACGTTGCCGCAAGATCCTGGCGCCGCCTGCCCATGTCGATGCAGCGACACAGCCCCAAGAGTGTTGTCACCTCAACATCATGTCCACGCCGCGCCCCCTTCCCCCGGTCGTCTACCATCCGGCCTATAGCGCTCCGATGCCGCCGGGCCATCGCTTCCCCATGCACAAATACGCGCGGCTGGCCGGGGTGCTGGAAGACGAGGGTCTGATCGGGCCGGAGGGGCTTTACACCCCCGAACCGGCCAGCTTCGAGATGCTGTCCGCCGTGCACGACCCCGTTTACGTGCGTCAGGTGCTGGGCGCCGCCGTTCCACCGAACGTCGAGCGTATCATCGGCATGGCGGTGACCCGAGGCGTTTCCGATCGCGCACAGGCGGCGGTCGGCGGCACCCTGCTGGCGGCGCGGCTGGCGCTACGCCATGGCCTGGCCTGCAACACCGCAGGCGGCAGCCACCATGCCGGACCGAAAGGCGGCGCCGGCTTCTGCGTCTTCAACGACATCGGCGTGGTCGCCCGCGCCATGCTCGACTCAGGCGAGATCCGGCAGGCACTCGTCGTCGATCTGGACGTGCATCAGGGCGACGGCACCGCCTTCATCTTCGAGCACGTACCGCGTGTCTTCACCTTCTCCATGCACGGCGAGAAGAACTATCCCGTCCGACGCGGCCCGAGCGACCTAGACATCGACCTGCCGGACGGGACCGGCGACGACGCTTACCTGACCGAGTTGCGGGCGACACTCCCTGCCTTGCTCCAATGGATCGCGCCTGACCTCGTCTTCTACATCGCCGGGGTCGATCCCTATGAAAGCGACCGTCTAGGAAGGCTGTCCCTGAGCGACGAAGGCCTCTTCGCGCGTGACGCCTATGTTCTCGAGACATGCCTGCCGATGGCGCCGGTGGTCGGGGTCATCGGCGGTGGCTACGATGACGACATCGACCGGCTGGCGCGTCGCCATGCGATCCTGCACCGCGCGGCCGCGGATGCATGGCGGAGAGGTCTGGCGCGACCGGCCGCGGACCATGATTGATCAGCCGCCCCTCATCATCACAGCAGCCCTGGACGACGGGGCGTTCGACTGGTTTGAGGACCTGCGCCAGTCGCATTTCCCGCGCCACCGCAACCAGGTTCCCGCCCACCTGACCCTCTTCCATGCCCTTCCGGGCGAACATGAGCGCGCCGTGGCGCAGGTGCTCAAGGCGGCGTGCCAGATGCGCCGCCCTCTGCAGATGGATGTGCGGAGCCCATGGTCGCTTGGTCGCGGCGTCGCCTACAGGCTTGCCTCATCTGACCTCGAACATGTGCACAGGGAGCTGGCCGAGGCTTTCGCGCCCTGGCTTACCCGTCAGGACCAGGCGCCCTTCCGGCCCCATATCACGGTCCAGAACAAGGCAAGAGCCGGAGGAGGCCCGTCGGCTGCTCGAGGACCTGCAACTGGCGTTCGAGCCCTTTCCCGTCTTCGCCGACGGCCTGCTGCTCTGGCGCTATTTCGGAGGACGCTGGGCGCTGGTCGATCGATTTGATTTCGAAGCGCATTGAGCCGGGCTAGCGCTCGTCCCCATAGCTGCTGGCTCCTGCCATGTCTGAGCAGCGCCATTTGCGCAACTTGGCGCCGCGCTAGGATCCGGGCCAGCCATGCCTGAGTCCTTCAGCCGATCAGTGTCGCCAGGAGGATCGTGGCCTCTTTCTCGACCAATACTGCGCTCGCCTCGGCGTAGAGGTCGACATCAATGCCATCGGCGGCGATCGACAGGACCAGTGCGTAGCGACCTTGATCAGCCTGTCGCCCCTTGCCCAGGTGGCTCTTCCACCAACCCGGCGCGGGGTGCACGGCGATAGCGTCGTGACCGACCAGATCCGAGGCTTTGCCACGCCACAGGTCGCAATGGAGGGAGCCGGCCGACACCGCCCTGGGACCGAGCAACCAGTTCGAACCGGCGTCGTCCTTTTCTTGGCCGCCCTCGTCGCCGTCGAGATCCCAGTCCTCCTCGTCGACATCGACATCGCCGTCAGCCTTCAGCTGACTGAGGCGGGCGCGGAAGACCTCTTCGCTCTCGTTGCGCTTCTTGAGCGCGAAGCGCAGTCCGAACGAGCGATAGGTCTCCGGCCGGGTCGCGCCTTTGCCCGTCAGATTGGGCTCGATGAAGTAGGAAAGGGTGACTTTTAGGGTGACCGCCTGGTCGCCGAGATCGGTCAGAGCCGTCTTTGGCCAGGGCAGATCGTAAAAGTGGACCTCGTTGTAGACGGCCGTTCCAGCGCCCATCGCGTAAGGCTGGATCTCCGCCTGCGCGATCATCGTGAAGTCATTCCTGGCCGACGCTAGGGCCGCGTCGAGCTGGGGGACGCCAAACCCGACCTGCCGCAGCAGCTTGATCTTGTCGCCTTTCGAGCCGGTCTTCCACTTCTTGCCCCGGCCGATCAGCTTGCAGCGGATCGGCTCGGGCCAACGTGCCGACTGCACGATCAGGGCGCGATAGGTCTCGGGCCAGTAGCCCGGCAAGGCCGCTTCCAGCCGGCCCTGGAAGTGGCCCGCCATGCCCACGGCGGCGCTGGTCGCCCAGATTGGCACCAGAGGCTCGACCTCGACGTCATTTCCCGCGCTCAGGAGCGACAGTCCCGGATGCCACTCGCAATTGCCTTCCTCGTCGATCGCCATGTTGCCGGCCTCGAACAAGACCTCCGGCTTGATCGGCAGCAGGTCGGTCGGCAGTCCGTGCGACGTGGTGCTGAAGGGACTGAGTTCATTGGCGCCGACCAGGGGGTTCAGGGCATCGGCGCCTTCGCCCAGTTCGATCTTGACCGTGTAGCCACCGATGGTCAGGGCGTTCCAGGCTTGGGCCGGGTCGTTGATCGGCCCGCCCTGGTCCACCTGGTTGGCCGGGCCGCCCGTCACATTGCCAGCTGCGACCAGCACGAGACGCTTGGGCGCGTCCTTGGCCGAATTGGCACCCTCCAACACGCCGCCAATGGTCCCGGCCGCGATCTGGTCGAGGGCGCCGCTCCAGGATGTGGGACGGCTGGCGTCGGCGTCGAGGTAGCAACTGGCCAGACAGAACGACCGGGCTGCGTCTGGACGCGAGATTTCGATCAGGCCGACCGCCGACTGGGTCACCACGCCGTAGCTCGGCGGCGGCGTCTTGGGAGCGCCGCGCGGCGGCAGCAGTTTGACCGACTCTACCGTGTGGGTCAGCTCCAGATACCGCGCGTCGTTCATCGGGTGCTCGAGGTCGCCGTGGAGCGCTAGGCTCGCCACACTCGTCCCGTGGCCGCCGTGGGGATAGTGGTCGTCCACGCCCCAGGCCTCGTCGACGGCCAGGGCGATCGCGAGACCGTCGGCCAGCAACGGGTGGGCGGCAGCCACCCCGGTGTCCAGCACGCAGATCGTCGGGGCGTTGGACTTGGCCGGGATGATCCGACCGGCTAGGTCCTCGACGAAGTCGTGCTGGGTTACCCGGCCCTCGCCCAGGATCAGAAAGGGTTCGATTGTGCCGAGCCCGGGTCGGATCTCCTCGATCGCGCCCGGCGCCCGCGTGGCGAAGGCGAGGGCCTGGCGCGCCGTGGCGTGGACGAAGACCACCGTGGTGTCGGGAAACAGCAGCTGCTCGGGGTGAACGTCGAGACCGAAATTGCGCGCCGCAGCGACCAACGCCCTGGGCAGCGCGGCGATGTCACGCACCCACAACTCCCACCAGCGCTGCGCAGGCGCGTTGAAGTCGGTGCCCTGGTCGAAGAGTTTGGCGGTGTCGGCCGAGGCGATGCGCTCGACCTTCTCGAACTGAGCGACATAGGGCCGTTCACGGTTGCCGGGATCGCGGTAGTCCTGAAGACGCCGCGTCAAGGTGGCCCGGGCGTCATCGGGCACGAAGATGATGGACTGCTCGGCACGGTCCTCGGTGCGCCGCGAGCTCAGGATCACCAGGTCTTGGCCGGGTAGCTCGAACGACAGCGGAATCTTGCTGGGCCCCTTGCGATCGGTGTCGGGGGCCAGGGTCTCCAGCGTGACCAGCACTCCCGGCTTCAGGCTTGCGAGCTTTAGCCGGGCGTCGGCGTCGGGCGGCGGAATCTGCGGCAGGGCTGCCGCGAGCTGTTCGAGCAGGGCCGCGCCGTGGGCGGCGTAATCGTCGCGCAGGGGCTTGGCGTCCATCTTCCGCTTGGGGGCGGCGTAGGTTCCCGCGCGCCTGACTTCGTCTAGCGAGAGGTGGGGTTTAGGGCCGTCCGGGTCTTGCCCAGCCATGGAGAGTTCCGCACGATTCGGGAGTAACGATCATCGACGGTTGTGAGGCTTGCCTCAAGACACGGAATAGAAGCGGTTCCGGAACGCCTTTCGGTCGCGCAACATGGCGGCTAGGTGATTAGTCGAGATCTCGGTCTGGCCGTCGAGGATGGCCTCACGCACGGCCGAGTCGGCGGCGCGGACGATCTCGCCCTGGCTCAAGCCGTCCAGATCGTCGCGGAGGCTCTTAAGGGCCTTTGCTGCGAGCTTGAACTTGCCCAAACGCGTCTTGAGGATCGCCACGCCCTCGTCGGCGGTCGGCAAGCTGTACTCGATCACCTCGTCAAAGCGCCGCGCCAAGGCATGGTCGAGGATTTCGACATGGTTAGTGGCGGCCACGACGACGCTGTCGGTGCTGTTGGGCTCTTCCATGAACGAAAGCACCGAGTTGACGATCCGGCGCATTTCTCCCACGTCGTTTGGATCGCCGCGGCGCGCGCCAACGGCGTCGAACTCATCCAGCAGATAGACGCCGCGCACGCTGGCGACCTGGTCGAACACCAGGCGCAGCTTGCTGGCCGTCTCGCCCATATAGCGGGAAAAGACGCTCTCCATCTTGATGGTGAAGAGCGGCATGCGCAGTTCCGCAGCCAGCGCCGCCGAGGTCATGGTCTTGCCGGTGCCTGGCGGACCGATCAGCAACAGGTGGCTGGCCGGAGTCTGCCCGTGCTCGCGAAGGGTGGCGCGCGCTTCCTGCTGGCGAACGACGCGTGAGAGCTTGTCGGCGATCGCGGGGGCCAGGGCCATGCCCGACAGGCGCGTCTTGGGGTAGCTGCTCTCCACGATGGTCTGCAGCTCGCCGCGGGGGCGTGCAAGCGGGATCGGGGCGGCGGCCATAGACATCGGGGCGCGGCGGGCGTCGCGCATGCGTTGAACGGCCTTCTTCAAGGCCGCAGCGTCGTCGGCGTGGCCAGCGCGCGCTTCGGTGGCGGCGATCGACAGGGCGATCGACAGCAACCGTTCTTCGTCGCCCTCGGCATGTGAGTCCAGGAGCGCGAGAATGTGCCGGATCGTCATTGAAGCGCTCCCTGTCTCTGATGCTCACGCAATGATAACGCGAGTCTCGGTTAATGCCGGGTGTGTAAATTCAGGCGCGTGCCTTTAGCCGAAAAGAGGACCCTGGGGACACAGATAATCCAGGCCTGCGTCAGAAACGGTCAGCAGGATGATCTGCTCCCGCCAACTTCACGGTGTGTTCGCCACGCCTTGGCCGGATCACAAAGGCCGGTTCAGACTCCAAAACGGAGCATCGGGAATGTGGTCATTCGTGACGGCTAAGGAGGGCGACAATCGCAACGCCGAAGATGAAACGGAGTTTTTCTTGACCCCTCAGGACAGCCGTCTTCTGAGGGCCTCCTCTGGAGGTGCGGCCCGTTCCGAACCTTCACTGGCGCGTGGACGGGCCGCATATCGGGAGCACGCGGCAGCCTCCGCGTGACAGGGTCTGAGCGTCATTGGTTCGACGGGGAACACGCGGCGAAAAACCGACGCGCTAGGGCGCGCCGGACGCTTCGGCGCCTGCGGTCTCATCGAACGCCTGAAGGCTGTAGAGCGCTTCGTACACATAGCCCGCCAGACGGTCGGGATCGGAGGCGAACCTTTCGATCATGCCTCGCCAGTCCGGCTCCGCCTTCATCCACGCCTCCAGCTTGCCGGCGTTCGACTGGAAGCCAGGGTGGATGCTGAAGATGCGTCCTGCGAGCCGAGCGGCGGCATGGCGGGCGACGGCAGGCTGGTCCGCCCTGAACGCCTGCACGTCCGATGCGACCACGCCCAGACGGTCCGCCGCGATGTCGGGATCGAAGCGGGTCATGAAGTTGGGGCCTGAAAGGTTCGCAACGGCGATCAGCGCCGAGACGCGTTGGCTGATGTGGGCGGTCAGGACGTCGATCGTCTCCGCCGGAGCCCCCTCCTGGATCAGTCGCCGACCGACCCCGGTCATGGCCTTGCCGGCGAGTCGCGCCAGGTCCAGGCATCGGCGACGCACATAGGGAGCGGCCACCCCGGCCTGTTCGGCGAAATCCTTCAGGGTCTCTGGGGTAAAGTCTTCCAGGCGCGCGGCGCCGCCCATCCGCATCGCCATCTTCGCATGCACCTCCGGATAGAGGGACGTGCTCAGGAGATCGTACAGGGGCGCCAATCGCATTTCGTCGCGCGCATACAGAAGGCTGAAGTTCTTCCCGTGCGCGTCGGCGTTGCCGATGATCAGGTTGAACAGGGCGGCGTCGACGAGGGCCAGAACCGCCTTCGCCGGCACGGTGGTCGCCCGTCGCAGAAGGTCGAAGCCGTCCTGGAAGTTCGGGCCGCCCTCGGCGGCGTATTTGTGCTCGGGCGTGACACCCAGAGCCTGGCAGAAATCCTCCTGATGCAGGCGCTGGAGGATGCCGTCGTCGCCGTCGACGCGGTCGTAGCGCTCCACGAGGAGGTAGACCTGGTCACCGGCCCGCCGGACTTCGACGGCGGCGACGGGCAGGCCCAGTTCTGCGGCCAGCCGCATGCAGAAGGCTTCGTTTTCCGGAAAGTTCGGATAGTCCCTCGGCGCCGGCTTGATGATGTGGGTGGTCGCCTGGCCGGCGGGCGGCAAGGCCACGGCCCCTTCCACCAGGACCACCGGCACCTTCGGCTGGGCGCCTGCGAGGGACAACCTTATGCCCTGCTCGCCCGCCAGCAGCGGTCGTCGCGGCAGACCGGCCAGCAGGGCCGCCAGCGCCACCTCATCCTGAATGGCGGGCGTGCCCGCCGTATCGGGTTGCGGGGCCTTCTCTCCGGTCGGCCACAGAGCCAGGGCGCCCGCCACGTCTCCACCCAGCCCCTCGAGGAGGCCAAAGTCGTTCTGCTGCGAGACCCCGAGCGCCCGGGCGGCCTCTGTTCGAGGCCTCTCCTCGGGCAACAGGCCCGCAAAGAAGGGACGGGTCTGCGCTCGCGTGAAAACCTCCGCCTGCTTCGGCAGGGATACCGAGATCGCGGGCGCATGGGCGTCATCCAGCCAGGCCTGCGCGTAGCGGAAGATCATGTTGCCGTTGTCCAGCGCGAGCTCGCCGACCTCGGACGCGTCCCACCAGACCGTCAGCGCGCGGGTCATGACGAGGACCCCTCGTGAACATCGTGAGCGGGCGCGATGGTCATGCGGAGACCCAGGGCGGTGAAGACCCTGAGGATCTTGTCGAGCTGTGCGGTCTGCTTTCCCCGCTCGAGTTCGACGACGAACCGCAGTCCCACGCCCGCGCTCGCGGCAAGCTGATCCTGACGCAGCCCTGCGGCCTTGCGTCTCTGTCGAACGATTTCACCGATGTTGACGTGCGCCATGAACTTTCCCGATCGGGAAACATATAGCGCTCTCCCGGCATTTGCCAAGCATTTTTCCCGATCGGGACATTTTTCGGCAGACACGACTGTCGGAGTAAAAAATGCCCCGCTCGGGAAAGAATAGGTTGATCAGGGCCGCTGCTGCACAGACTTTCCCGATCGGGATAGATTTAGGCGTGGCTAGCCCGACGCTATCGAGAACAGTGGGGAGTGCCGCTGGACCATCGAGGCGGCAATGGAAGAGGCCGTGCCCGCCCATGTGCTCTCTGCTGCGCTGTATGCCCGCTATCGCTCGCGCAGCGAGAACACATACGGCGACAGGCTGCTGTCGGCCATGCGCTTCGGGTTCGGCGGCCACGTCGAGATGTCGCAGTGAACGCGGACCGAAATGGTCGATAAGGCAAACGCATCCGCGGTCTTGCGCCAAAGGTCCATGCCGGCCTGGAGGTCGGCGACGGTTGAGCAGCGTCATCGTTCGCGCAAAGGCCAGCGGCGTGCGGCAGACAAATCCGGGCTCGTTCCCGGCAGGCAGGCAACGCTTCTTCCGAGCCTTACCGTCTCCGCCCATACTAAAGGCTGGCGGGGCATGATTGAACAGATGAAACTGAAGGAATATCGATATGGCCTTGCTCGACGAAATCAAAGCGGACCAACTGGCGGCGCGCAAGCTGGGCGACCGCCTGAAGGCTGATGTGCTGACCACATTAATCGGCGAGGCGACCCAGATCACGACCGAGGAATTCAAGCGCGGCGTGACGCAGGTCACCGACGGGAAGGTTGTCGCAACCGTCGCGAAGTTCTCGAAGAATACGAAGCTGACGCTGGAGAACCTCGCGACCGAGCGCGCGCGTCTGATCCAGGCCGGTGGCGATGTGTCGAAGGTGGACGAACGGGCCGAGGCGGCTGAAACCGAACTCGCGATCCTGTCCGCCTACGGCCCGAAGCAGATGACGGAATCGGAACTGCGCGAGGCCATCAACGACTTCCGGGCCAGCAACCCCGGGGCTAACGTCGGGACGATCATGGCGCACCTCAAGACCAGCTTCGGCGGCCAGTATGACGGCAAGGCGGCCAGCGCCCTAGCCAAGGCTTGAATCGAGGGCAGTACGCAGTCTCGCGGCCGGACCGCGAAGCGACACGGCTCCCCCGAATGTTTAGAAGCGGGGTTCGCAGGCCAGCCCATCCCCATCGCCGTCCATATGGTCCCGGTAGCTGGGCTCCCACGAGGCGATGTCCTCGTGATTGTTGGCGCGCGCCTGGCTGCATTCGGAGTAGTGCTGATCCGTCGTTCGCTTGCTCCATTCCCGACGGACTTCCGCCTTCCCCGGGGCGTCAGGCGATAGGACGTAGGTGGCGCCGGCAAAGGCGATGGCGAACGCTCCCGTTCCGACCAGCCATAGCGGCTTCGGATCAGGTCTGGTCCGTTGCGTCCATCTTCGTGAGTACCGCGCCATTCGAACATGATGGGGAGCCGAGGTTTCCAGACCGTCGATCAGCAGGGTGAACGGCGCTTCCGGATCCGCAAGCGGAGGTCGCTCCCGGTCCCTTCAGCGACCTTCAGATCCAGGTCTGGTCCTGGAGCCCCGGTCGTCTCCGCAGACAGGCCGATGTGCGGTGAGCGGAGGCGATGAGGTTGCCGCCCGTCACGATCCGATCAATCGCTGCTTCAGGTCATCCAGAAGCCAGCGACCGGCAGGCCCGAGGGGGCGGTCTCGCATGTGGGCGGCGTAGATGGTGAGGTCTTCGCGTGCGCCGTCGTCGGCGATCTCCAGCCGGACCAGCCTGCCCTCCGCCAACGGCTGGACGATCAGATGCTCGGGCATGCGGCACCAGCCGAAGCCGGCCAGCAGCATGTCCAGGCGACGCTGGAGATCCACGAAACGCCAGAGACGCGCGCTGGCCAGACCGTAGGCCGGTCCTGTGGTGTCGATCGGGTCCGACAGGACCAGCTGGACATGCGGTTCGAGATCCGCCCGGGTGATCGGCCGATCAAGTCGGGCAAGCGGATGGTCAGGCGCAGCCACCGGCGCAAGCTTTACGCGGAGCAGGGGCAGGGCGACGATATCGTCCGGCGGCACAGGCAGCAGAAGGCAGATGGCGAGCGCGGCGGCGCCCTGGCGCAACCGCCGCTCCGCTCCGCCGAGCCCCTCTGTCGAAAAACTGACGGGCAGGTCGGGGTAGGTGTCGCGAAGGGCGCGCAGGCTCTCGATCAAAGGGGCGGACGGCACGAGCGGATCGATGGCCAGCGCCAGTTCCGGCTCAAGCCCCGCGCGGGTGTTCGCCGCCACGGCCTCGAACCGCGCCGCGCTCGCCAGCACGATCCGGGCCTGTTCGACCAGCAGCCGCCCGATCTCGGTCAGCCGGGGGCGATGACCGCTGCGGTCGAACAGCTGAACGCCCTGGGTCGCCTCCAACCCCGCCACGGCCTGGCTGATGGCCGACTGGGCGCGGCCGATCCGGCGCCCGGCGGCCGAGAAGCTGCCGGTGTCGTCGATCGCGACAAGTACCCGCAGCTGATCGAGTGAGAGGTTTCCGATCATGATCCATCATCCTGACCGATGGAGACCATCATAACTTCATCACTCCCGCAAGGCTGCGGTGAGACCTATCTCCCTTGGCATGCAACCGACCTATTTCATAAATCACGGCGGCGGACCCTGCTTCTTCCTGCAGCCGGGTCCGATGCGCTCTGCCTGGCGCGAGCTGGAGGACTACCTGCGGGGGTTCGCCGACGCGCTCCCGGAACGCCCTCGCGCGATCCTTGTCATCTCCGGCCATTGGGAAGAGGCTCGACCGACGGTCAACAGCGGGGCGACGCCGCCGCTGCTCTACGACTACGGCGGCTTCCCGGACCATACCTACCGCCTGCAGTGGCCGGCCCCTGGCTCGCCCGCCCTGGCGGCCGAGGTTCGCGGACGGCTGGCCGCGGCCGGCATCGCCAGCGCGTCCGACGACCAGCGCGGCTGGGACCATGGCGTCTTTGTGCCCTTCAAGGTGATGTTTCCGCAAGCCGACATCCCCGTGGTGCAACTGTCGCTGCAGCAGGGTCTGGACCCCGCGACCCATCTCGCCATCGGGCACGCGCTGACCTCGCTGCGCCAGGACGGCGTGCTCATCATCGGAAGCGGCCAGACCTATCACAACATGGGCGGGTTCGGCGGCAGTCAGGCTCCTGATCCGGCGGCGGAGGCCTTCGACGCCTGGCTGCGCGAGGTCATGGTCGATCCGTCCCGGCGCGACCAAGCCCTCGTCGCCTGGGAACAGGCGCCCGGCGCCCGCGCGGCCCAACCGCACGAGGATCATCTGTTGCCTCTGATGGTCGCGGCCGGCGCCGCCTCGGGCGAGCCCGGAGAGATCGTCTTCCACGGCCAGGTTCTCGGCAAGCCGATCTCCGGCTTCCGCTTCGGCTGACTTCCCACCTTCCTTCAAAGGACAAACCCATGACCCGACTGCTTGTCATCGAGACCAGCCCGCGCGGCGACCATTCGATCTCGCGCAACCTGACCCGTCGCTTCGTCACCAGCTGGCAAGAGGCCCATCCCGATGGAGAGGTCGTGATCCGCGACCTAATGGAGACCGACCTGCCGTTCGTGAACGCCCCTTGGCTCCAGGCCTATTTCACGCCGGCCGAGCAGCACTCGCCCGAGATGAAGGACATCCTGCGGCTGTCCGACGAACTGGTGGCTGAACTGATCGCCGCCGACCACGTCGTCATCGCCACGCCCGTCTACAACTACAATGTCCCTGCCGCGTTGAAGGCCTGGATCGACCACATCGTGCGCAAGGGGCTGACCCTCGGCTTCGACGGCAAGGGCCTGCTGCAAGGCAAGACCGCCACCGTTCTGATGGCGTCCGGCGGCGTCTACACCGAAGGCTCGCCGATCCGCGATCGCGACATCGCCACCCAGTATCTGCGGCTGATCCTGAACGTGATCGGCATCACGGACATCGACGTCATAGCCGCGGGTGGCGCCAAGGTCGTCGATCTGGGCGAAGTGACGCGCGAGGACTTCCTCCAGCGCTTCGATCCGGAGCTCGATCGCGCCGCCGCCTAGCGTGGCTTATGGGGGCGCGAAGGTCCAAAGGAGACGGTCCGATCGTGTGCGGTCAATCAGGGGGCTGACGCCTGAGGCATGCGTCAGGCGCTAAAGTCAGCTCTGCTCAATGCGTCGCCCCGAGAAAGCCAGCCGATCTGGAGACCCCTAGGTCTCCAGATCGCGCGCCTTTTTGCGCAGCCGCAGGATTTGGCCGCACGACACCCAGCACAGGATGGCGAGCAGGACGGCGGTCAGAAGGAAGAACGCCTTGACGTCGTTGAAGGGCGTTCCCCGGCCGTGCAAGGCCGCCTGCATCACGATGGACCAGCTTCGGGGAACCATAATCGCTGCTGCCGCCAGACTGGCTGCAAACAGGGGCGCGGCCTTGGTGAGCAGCGCCTGACGCACCAGTTTCCTGGCGCCCCCGCGATTGTCTCGGTCGGCTGCCACCGGGGCGTCGAGCGCGCGCGTCACCTCGCCCAGCCAGAGGGTGTACAGGGCCGCAAGAACGGCAAGCACCAGGCTGGCGGCCGAGATCGCATGATCGATGTCCTGATCGGGGCTCACGGATGGAGGGCCGTCAGCTCTGACATCGATCCCTTGGGGATGACATAGGTGTCGAAGGTGCCGGGCTTCCTGGTGATCGGGCTCCGCACAGCCTTGGCGGCGGCCAGTTCTTCGTTGAGCATCTGAATGACGAGCGCGTTCGGGAACCGCGCCTCAAAGGGACCGTCCTCGTCATCGGTCTGCCTGGCCGTCGAAATCACGCTCTTGGCCGCAGCCTTCATCACATCGCGCAGACGGTTGCGATTGCGCGCCAAGGTGGAGCGCAGGAAGTTTCGCGCCCTGTCCGGCGTTAGCCCGAACCATTTGGCGATCTGGTCATCGGTGGGAAAGTCTTTGGCCGGCAATGAGACCAAAATGGCCAGGAAACGCCTCTCACGCAGCTCGGTCAGGGTGGTCATGGCCTGGCCGTTGAGCATGTCCACATATTCGCGCAGGGCCGCAGCCGCGAACGGCTTCAAGGTGTCGTCGAGATCGGCGGCGTCGCCGCCAATCGCGAGGACGAGGTTGTCCTCCTCTTCCTGCGTAAGATCGATGCGCGCCACTGGAGATTGTTCGGCCATCCATCATTTCTACCTGGGCGGCGCGATAGCGCAAGCGGCTCGGAACGCGATCGGGCCCGTTACCGCCCGGCTGCCGCCGCGACCCCGCGTTCCAACTCGGCAATCCGCACATCATAGGACCGGCGGATGCAGGCCACATTGGCGGCGCAGAGTTCGCGTTGCGCCAACCATTCCGTCTGGCGATCGCGTATCGCGCCGAGCGCGCCCATCCCGCCCTGGAACTGGCGCACCACCGAATAGAGGGTCGCCATCTTGACGTCGCGATCTTCCAGCTGTCGGTTGCCGCAGATCGTGCGCTCGCTGGAGGTTCGGGCCCGGGCGCAGTCGAAACTGGCCGCGTCGGCTGGCCCCGGTGCGACCACAAGGGCGGTGGACACCAGGCTCGCCATCATGAGGCCCACACTTAGAAGAGAACCGCGCATGTTCGGCCTTTGAAACACGCAGCGTTTGCGCTGCGTCGCATCAACGCACCGCCACCCACAGTGTTGCTCACGTCGCGACCTTCCATGCGGGCGGAGAGCGGACATCGCCAAGGTCTTCCCGACGGTCAGATGCGGCCACCGGGTGTGCTGATCGCGGCGCCATCGGCGAGGTGAACGACGTCCTCCGCGATCAGGTCCAGGTCCCTGGGGTCGTGGGAGACAATGATCATCGGCAGGGCTGCGTCCTCCCGCAGACGCAGGAGATAGGGCGCCAGCCTCTCGCGACGCTGCACGTCGAGCCCGGTGAAGGGCTCGTCCAGCAGGAGCAGCTTCGGCCGCGCGGCCAGGGCGCGGGCGAGGGCCACGCGGCGCGCCTCTCCGCCCGACAGGCTGGCCGGCCGACGACGCTCAAAGCCCCGAAGGTCCATGAGATCGAGCGCATGGGCGACCGTCAGTTCATCACCACCGTAGGGCCGGGCGAAGGCGAGGTTTTCCTCGACGGACATATGCGGGAACAGCCGGACGTCCTGGAACACATACCCGATCGATCGCCGGTGAGCCGGCCGGCGGAGCACCCCGTCGTCGAGGAGGACTTCCCCGTCGATCCGCACGCGGGCCGTGCTGTCGCCGAGAAGTCCTGCGAGCCCGTGCAGAAAGGTGGTCTTTCCGCAGCCCGACGGCCCCACCACCGCCACCGCCCGGGCCTGGCTCTGGAAGCCGAAGTCGAAGGCGAAGTCGCCCCGGCGCCCGACGGCGTGACAGGACAGGGTCATGCCCGTCTCGCCTGGAGGATCCGACGGTTGCAGACCTCAGAACCGACGACGGCCACGACGGAAACCAGCACGGCCACGACGGACAGACGCAGGGCGGCCTGATCGCCGCCCGCGCTCTGCAGCACGGAATAGATGGCCAGCGGCAAGGTCTGGGTCTCGCCGGGGATGGCGCCGGCGAAGGTCACCGTGGCGCCGAACTCGCCGAAGGCCCG
>JAIEQA010000005.1 GCA_019748095.1 Caulobacteraceae bacterium
CAGGTCGACCGCCTGTTCATCGTCGGCGACGCCCTGACGGCCCCTCCGAAGATCGTTCCCACCCTGACCGCCCATGGTCTGGAGCAGTTCACCGACCTGATCCTGCTGCGCGACCCGCGCATGCCGCGCCCCGCCAACACCGCCGTCTGGCTGGATGCGATCCGGCCGGGGCGCTGGTTCCACGCCATGGAGGGCGATGCGGCGGACGCCGCCCGGATCGCCCGGATCGTCACCGGCACAGCCATAGGCCTGGTCCTGTCGGGCGGCGGGGCGCGGGCCTACGCCCATATCGGGGCCCTGCGCGCCCTGCACGAGGCGGGAATACGGTTCGACTTTCTGGGCGGCTCTTCCATGGGGGCCGTCATCGCCGCCGGCCCCGCCCTGAACTGGTCGGACGACGAGCTGGACGCCCGCATCCGCCGCGCCTTCGTCCGCTCCGACCCCCTGTCGGATCTCGCGTTTCCGATGATCGCCATGACCCGCGCCCGCAAGGTCGCCGGCCTGCTGGAAGAGGCCTTCGGCGAGATCGACATCGCCGACATGCCCCTGCCCTTCTTCGCCGTGTCGTCGAACCTGACCACCGGCCGGATCGAGGTCCACCGCCGCGGCCTGCTCCGACGCGCCATGCGGGCCTCCATCTCCATCCCCGGGGTCATGCCGCCGGTCGTCATCAACGGTCAGGTGCTGGTCGACGGGGCGGTGATCAAGAATTTCCCGACCGACGTCATGCGCCAGATCAACACCGGCCCGATCGTCGGGGTCGACATGTCCCAGATGCGGGGTGTGGACCCGGGGGCACTGGAGAACCCCCCGTCATGGTGGCGCTGGATCGCCTCCGGGGCCTGGAAAAAGGGACCGCCCATCGTCTCGGTCCTGATGCGCGCCGCGACCATCACCAGCGACGCCGACATGGAGAGTTCGCGCGCCGATACCGACCTGCTGATCCTGCCGATGCCCGAGGGCTCGGATATCCGCGACTGGAAGATCTATGAGCCGGTGGTGGCGGCGGGTCGCACAGCGGCACTGGACGCGCTGGCCGCTCTGCAGGGGCCCCTGACCCGTCCCGGCAATGCCAGATCCGTCGCCACCGACGCTCCCGTGGTCCCGCAGGGAACCACAAGCGCGGCCTGACCGTCGCGCATCGGGGCCGGGGCATCGGCCAACAGGAAGAAGATGGTACCGCCTCTCAGGCTTGAACTGAGGACCTCCGGTTCCACAAACCGGCGCTCTAACCAACTGAGCTAAGGCGGCGCAGCGACCCGACGGGTAACGCGAGGCGCGTGTCTAGCGGGACTGCCCCGCGCGATCAAGACCGACATGCACCATCGTCAGTCTGTGCCCAAAGAAAAACGCTCCGGAGGTTGCCCTCCGGAGCGTCGATCCTGGTGGAACCGGACCGCGTCTATTCGGACGCGAGCTGGAACCGGACGTTGAAGTTCACACGTCCACCGGTGGCCACACCATCGACCGTCCGCGGGGACAGTCGGGCGCGCCGGGCGGCCCGCAGAGCTTCGGCCCCGAAGCCGGCACCCGAAGGGTCCTCGGCCGTGACCTGGCAGTCCGTCATCGAACCGTTCGGTTGAACCGCACAGTTCATCGAGACCGTACCGCTCTCGATATTCCGCTGGGCGGCGCGATCCGGGAACTCCGGCGTGGGCCGCGAAGCCCAGGAGGGGTTCGAGATCACGGGCGGACGGACCGGAGCCGGCGGAGCGGGCGGAGGCGGCGGACCGGGGACGATCACGGGCGGGCCCGTGTATTCGACGCGGTCTTCCTTCTTCGTCGGCTCGATCGGCAGGGTGATCGGCGGCGGCGGTGCGGTCGTGTTCAGGACCGGCGGACGAACCTGCAGCTTGGGCGGCGGCGGGGTGTCCGGCGGAGGCGGAGGCGGCGGAGGCGGCGGAGGCGGCGGGATCGGTTCAACGAGCTCGACCTCAACGGCCTCGTCCGAGAACTCCTGCAACTTCAGCTCGAACTTGGTCTTCTGGATGAAGAAGATCATGATCGCGAAGAGGATGATGACCACCGAAAGGGCGATCAGCCAGGTTCCGTTCGACACCCCCATGAGGCCCTTCTTGCGAGGGGCGTCATAGCGACTGCGATGGTACTCAACGGGTGCATCTGTCATGTGTGACTCCCCTAGGCCGGCGCGTTGTCTTCGCCGACCAGGGCGACGGAATAGAAACCGTTGTCCTGCAGGGCATTCATGACCTGCATGAAGTCGCCGTACCGTACCTGCTGGTCGCCACGGATGAAGATACGCTCTTCTTCCGGGTTACGCGTCCGGATCAGACGCCGCAGATCATCGCCGAGTTGGTCGACGCTGGTGCGTCCGTCGCCGATGTAGACATCGCCATCACTCTGGATGGAGATGAACACCGGCTTGGGCGGATTCTCCTGCGGAGGGGCCACGGCTGTCGGCAGCTTCACCTCAACAGACACGGTGGCCAGCGGGGCCGCCACCATGAAGATGATGAGGAGAACGAGCATGATATCAACGAAAGGCGTGACGTTGATATCGCTCTGCTGCTCGACGTTATACTTGCCGCCGCCGCCACCGGAAAGTTTGGCGGCCATCGGTCTTACGCTCCCTTCTCGAGCTGACGCGAGATGCCGTTCATCAGTTCGGCAAAGAAGCCGTCAGAGCGGTTGCCGTAGGCCGAGATGCGGGTGTTGAAGTAGTTGTAGAAGATAACCGCCGGGATAGCGGCAAACAGGCCGATACCGGTGGCCAGCAGTGCCTCGGCGATACCGGGGGCGACGACGGCCAGGTTGGTGGTGTTCGACTCGGCGATCCCGATGAAGGAGTTCATGATCCCGTAAACGGTACCGAACAGACCGATGAACGGGCCGGACGATCCGACGGAGGCCTGGAACTGCTGGCCGGTCGAGAGGCGCGAAGCGAGGCCGGCCTGAACAGCGGCGACCGCCATCTGGGCACGCATCACCACCGAGTCGCGGTGTTCGCCGGTGACGGCAAGGCCGGCCTGGCGGGACAGTTCGATTTCGTCGGTCGCTGCGGCGGCCATATCGGCCAGCGGGTTGCCGTCGAACTCATCAGAGGTCGCCACCTTGCGCATGTCCGCGATGGTGCGGGCCCCGCGGAAGGCTTCCAGGAACTTGTCGGTCTTGCGGTTCAGGCCGCCCAGCTCGAGCAGCTTGATGATCAGCAGGGTCCACGAGAAGATCGAGGCCAGCAGCAGGCCGATCATCACGACCTTCACGACCGGGTGAGCGATCATGAACATGGTGATCGGGGTCAGGCTGCCGCCGTGACCGCCACCTGTGGCTTCGGCGACGGAGGCCGGATCGGCGTCAGCGGCCGGAGCGGCTTCGGCCGGAGCCGGCGTGGCGGCGGCCGGGGTCGCCGGAGCCGCTGCAGTCGTTTCAGCTTCAGGAGCCGCCGGAGCTTGCGCCAGAGCCGGCGAGCTCGCCATCAGGACGGCGGCGCCGGCCAGGGCCAGAAGGGTGTTGGTCTTGTTCATGTGTCGCCAGTTCCTGCTTGTTTGGTCTGACTCGTGGAACCCTGGGAACACAACGCGTCAGAACGCTGCATCCCCTGATGAAATCGGTTTTGTCACGCCGGCCGGCCAAGGTGGCCAATCGACGAAACGCCTTCTGTCGCGTCCGGTTGCCCTTGATCAGGCCCCATCGGCGGGTTGGTCGAAAGCCTTCCGGACACAGGCCCGGCGGGCGTTCGGCCGCTCACGCAAAGAAAGCGGTCAAGCTCCTTTGGCGAACCGATACCAGAGCGTCAAGGGCGCAGAGGTGCTTTTCGCCCCTCGGGCGAGCCTGGGGTCCAAATCCGCGCAATGTCTTACCACTGCTGCATTTCAGCGTTAGGTTAACGACCCGCGTCTGGTCAGACAAACGGTAAAAGCTGACGGAGGGGAAAGGTGGTGCCTGGGGGCGGATTCGAACCACCGACACGCGGATTTTCAATCCGCTGCTCTACCAACTGAGCTACCCAGGCGCAGGCGTCGAAACGCGAGAGCGGGGTCTATAGGCGAGCCGAAACGGGGTGTCCAGCCGGTTCAGTCGTCACTTTCCGGATCGGCGTCAGGGATCACCTCATCCGTCTCCGGCAGGACATAGGCCCCGACCAGCCATCGCTGCAGATCAACGTCGGCACAGCGCTTCGAGCAGAAGGGCTTGTAGGCCTCCACCGTGGGATTGCGCCGGCAGATGGGACAGGTTGCCACGACGTCAGTCCTCCGAAATCACAAAACGCCCGGCCGCGACACCCGGATCCGACCGCACCCCCGCCCGCGGCCCCAGGCGCGCGGCCAGCGGCGTCGCCAGCACCGCCTCCTCCGGCGCACACCGCGCCACCAGACGCGGCGTGGCCGTGTCACACAGCAGATCGTGCCGCAGGGCGCGCACCACCGCGATGGCCCGGGTCAGGGCCGACGCCCGCCCGCCCGCGTCATTCAGCACCTCCTCAACCGGCCGATCCCGCCACGGCAGGGCCAGTTGCAGCAGGCCGAACCGGCTCAGCGGCCCGAACGTGGCACCGTCCCCCTCGAACGCCGCCTTCGCCATCACCGCGACCTCTGCCGGGTCCAGCGCCGTCCCGACCAGATCCACGACCACCAGCCCACCCCAGCCCTTCAGCCGGATGATCCGCGCCGCCTGGGCCAGACCCCGCCGGTTGGCCTCGGCCCGCCCCTTGCGCGCGTCCCGGCCCGGCGTGGGCGCATGATCGATGTCGACGGCGATCAGGGCCCGGGTCCGCTGCACCGCCAGATCCAGCCCCCATTGCGAAAACACCTCACCGGACGCCAGCGCCGCCGCCTCGGCCTCCTGTCCGGCCCGGATGGCCTCGACGCCTCGCACCGGCTCCACCCCGGGCACCAGCGTCTGCAACTGTTCCAGCACGTCCGGGCCGGGCGCGATCAGGCGCACAGGCCCCTGCCCCGGCCCCAGATGTCGCAGCGCCGGCCCCTTGGCCTCGCGCGGTGCGGCCGTCACCTCAACCTCCACCGCCTCGCCCTCGCGGACTGTGGTCCCCTTCGACAGCGGCAGGAACCCAGCCGGTCCCCTGCCGCCCAGATCGACGAAGGCCGCCCGGAGCGCCGGATCCACCCCCGTCACACGCCCGACCGCGCGCGCACCCGGCCGGTGGGTCGCCGGCTCGTCCTCGCGGTGCAGGATCAGACGCTCAGACCGGCCGTCCCGTACGACCACGCCCCGGACCTCGCCGGGGCTGTCGTCGACGAAGACCTCGACCGTGCTCACGGCCGGGACGAATCAGGCCGCCAGCCGGCCCCCGCCAGCAGATTGACCGTCTCGGGCAGCGGCAGGCCCATCACTGCCGGATGGCTGCCGATGATCTTCAGCACAAAGGCCGCCGCCGGCCCCTGGATCCCGTAGCCCCCGGCCTTGCCGCGCCAGTCGCCCCCGGCGACATAGGCGGCGATCTCGGCCTCGGACAGGCGTTTGAACGCCACCCGGGTCTCGACACAGCGATGTGTCACCCGCTCATCCGTCGCCACGGCCACGGCGGTGAACACCCGGTGATTGCGGCCCGACAGCAGGCGCAGAAAGCGCTCGGCCTCCGCCGCATCGGCGGGCTTCTCCAGCAGACGTCGCCCGACCGCCACCACCGTGTCGGCGGCGATCACGACCGCACCCGGCGCGCGCGCGGCCACGGCCTGCGCCTTGGTCCGCGCCAGCCGCACGGCCAGACGCGGCGGCGTCTCGTCCTTCAGCGGGGTCTCGTCGATGTCGGCGGGGTCGATACGATCGGGAGTGATCCCGATCAGCGCCAGCAGTTCGATGCGGCGCGGGCTGGCCGAGGCCAGCACGAGTTCGGGTCGCGGCACGCGACCCTTACTTGAAGCGGTAGGTGATGCGGCCCTTGGTCAGGTCGTAGGGCGTCATCTCGACCAGCACCTTGTCCCCGGCCAGCACGCGGATGCGATTCTTGCGCATCTTGCCGGCGGTGTGGGCGATGATCTCGTGGTCGTTCTCCAGCGTCACCCGAAAGGTGGCGTTCGGCAGCAGTTCACTGACCGTGCCGGGAAACTCCAGCAGTTCTTCCTTGGCCATGCGGCCTCCCGCGCCCTGTGAATACGAATCAAGGCCCGCGCCGGGCGAAGCGCGAGCCGCAAGAAGTCGGCGCTAATGCACGAAATCCGCGCGTTAGTCGAGTTCGTCAGCGACGAACCGGACGGTCCGGGTCCGAAGCGGCCCCGGCGTTCGCTTTCAGTACCGCAACATCCGCTTTGACGGCGCTCACATCGGACGCCATCAGATCGATCTTTGAGGACACGCGATCGAAGCCCGCGTCGAGCTTGGCGGCCAGTGACAGATATCCGGCCGCAAACATCACGATGATGAAAACAAAGGCTGCACCGAACGCCAGAAGGAGCGCGCGATGGTCGCGCTCAAGCGTCCCGATCCGGTCGCTGGTCGATGATTGCCATGCGCTCATGGGTTGAGGATGGCCCCGATCACGCGCAGTTTCAAGACCGGGGAACAGTCAGTCACGGCCGCTGCGGCCACGACGCCGGAAGCCTGGCGGCGTCCTCGACCCAGAGGTGGCGAATGCCCTCGCTGAGGATTCTCGGCACGACCGTATAGTGATCCTCCCCCTCGAAGATCCGCGTCCTGAGCTCCAGCGACGGATAGCCTCGCAGCGTCAGGGTCTCCGAGAACCGGGCCGTCGAACTGACGATCCCAGAGATGGCCAGAAAATACTCATCCACCTCCCGGTCGCCCGCACCGATGAACAGCGACACATCGAGGTCTGTGTGGCGGCTGGCGTAGTCGGCCTCGGCATCAAAGACTGCCCCCCGCACCCCGTTCAGATAGGGGCTGCCGATGATCATCTTGTCGAACGCCTCGGGCCGGCGGAACAGCGCATAGCCTGCAAACATCCCCCCGGCGGAATGGCCGAACAGCGCATGATCGCCGGCGAACCTGTACTGCCCGGCCAGTTGCGGTCTCAGGTCATCCACCAGAAAGGCGAGAAAGTCGTCGGCCTTGTGCGGAAACTCCGGCAGCGGAGCCAGCGCGCGCCACGCCGAGCCCGCCGGCTCGGGCGGGAAATAGTCCGGCCCCGGTGGCGAGAAATCCATGATCCGCCGCCCGACGCCGGCCAGCCCCTCCTCGCTGCGGCTGCCGATGCCCACCACGATCATCTCGGGGGCCAGATTGCCGATCACCAGCGTGTCCAGAATGCCGACGACGGTCCGCAGCATCAGCGGCGAATCCAGCACCCAAAGCACGGGATAGGTCCACTCTGGCACCGCCTCATAGCTCGCGGGCAGGACGACGGTCACCTCATGGTCGTAGGAGAACGTCTCGCCCCGAACCCGGATCGGTTCCAGCATTTTCATGTTCGCCCGCGCGCCCTCGATATAGGCCAGCTGCGGATTGGCCAGCGCAAGGGACGGCGCGGCCAGACAGCCCAGCAGTAGCATGACCCACAGTACGGATCTGGCGACCATGACACGCTCCAGCCCTTCGGAGCCCACCAGACAAGGCGGCATCCGGTTTCAACCCGACAACCTCGCTACAGAGACCGCGGTTCGGTCGCACGTTAATTTTTCGGAGAGGCGCGTGGCTGCCGCCTCAGCGCCGGTACAGAGCACACACCAGCGTAAACAGCCGCCGCGCCGTCTCGTGGTCGATCGAGACCTTGCCGTCCAGCCGCGCCTTCAGCAGTTCGGCCCCCTCGTTGTGCAGACCGCGCCGGCCCATATCGACGGCCTCGATCTGGCTGGCCGACGACCCGCGCAGCGCCTCGTAGTAGCTGTCGCAGATCATCAGATAGTCCTTCAGCACACTCTTCAGCGGCGTCAGCGACAGGGCATAGGTGCGCACGAAGTCCGGGGCCGCGATGTCGAACACCAGCCGGTTGTCCTGCAGCGACAGTTTCAGGTCATAGGGGCCCTCGCCGGCTCCCTCGGGCTCGAACACGTTCTTCTCGACCAGGTCGAAGATGGCCACGCGCCGCTCGTGCTCGATCTCGGCCGTGGCCGACGACAGGGTCGCCTCGTCCAGGGTGACGGACGCCAGCCTGTGCTCGCTCATGGCGCGTCCTCCGGGGAATCGAGATGGGTCGGGGCCATGCGCGCCGGCCAGCGGTCCGACAGGTCGGTGACCACCGCGTCCAGGCATTCAACATCGACCCTCAGGTCCCCGCCCCCGGCGAACATCAGGATGACCCGTCCGCCCGGGGCCTCACCCTCGATGAAATGAATGGCCAGCAGTTCCAGCGGGGTGTCCGGCAGGCGCGGCAGGCCCCGGCTCTTGACCGCCTCGACATCCCCGAACTGCATGGCGGCCCGCACCCGGGTCCCCCCGCACTCCCAGCAGAACCGGCTCAGTTCGATGGTCAGCCGCCGTGCGCCCTTTTCCCAGACGATGTCGGCCGGTCTCAGGATGGCGTCCTGCAGCGCGGCCGAGATGATGGCCAGATCCTCGTCGTCCTCGGCCAGCAGGCGCAGGGGCGCATTGGCGGCGTCGGTCGCGGCCCGGATCGTCTCCTGCTCCTCCGCCTCGAACGCCTCAGTGCTCATCACCCGGTCCCTCGACCGGCGGGCCCGGAACCCGCCGTATGTCCGCCCCGCACGCCCCGAGTTTTTCCTCGAGTCGCTCAAAGCCGCGATCCAGATGATAGACCCGACCGATCGTGGTTTCACCCTCCGCGACCAGACCCGCAATCACCAGGCTCACCGAGGCCCGCAGGTCCGTCGCCATGACCGGCGCGCCCTTCAGCCGCTCGACCCCCGTCACCCGCGCCTCGCCGGCATGGACCGAGATGTCGGCCCCCAGCCGCGCCAGCTCCGGCGCATGCATGAACCGGTTCTCGAAGATGTTCTCGTGGATGACGCTGACCCCGTCGGCCGTGGTCATCAGGGTCATGAACTGGGCCTGCAGATCGGTGGCGAAGCCCGGATAGACCTCGGTCGCCACATCCACGGCCTTCAGCCGCTGTGTCGGGTCGCGCCTAACGATCACGCCGTCGGCCGTGGGCGTGATCTCCACCCCCGCCTCCACCAGCCGGTCGGTCAGGGCCGTGATCAGTTCGGCCCGCCCGCGCGTCAGCCGCACCTCGCCCCCCGCCATGGCGGCGGCGCAGACATAGGAGCCCATCTCGATCCGGTCGGGAATCACCGACCATTCCCCGCCGCCCAGCGAGGTCACGCCCTCGATCACCAGGGTGTCGGTATCGATCCCCTCGATCCTCGCGCCCATCATCACCAGACAGCGCGCCAGATCGCCGATCTCGGGCTCGCGCGCGGCCCGCTTCAGCACCGTGGTGCCTCGCGCCAGAACCGCCGCCATCAGGGTGTGTTCGGTCGCCCCCACCGAGACGAACGGAAACTCGATCTCCGCCCCGCGCAGCCCCCCCGGAGCCTGGGCCGAGACATAGCCCTCCTCCAGCTCGATCACGGCGCCCAGCCGCGTCAGGGCGTCGATGTGCAGGTCGACCGGCCGCGCCCCGATGGTGCATCCGCCCGGCAGCGACACCTTGGCGTGCCCCGTGCGCGCCAGCAGCGGCCCCAGCACATTGAAACTGGCCCGCATCTGCCGCACCAGATCATAGGGGGCGAAGGTCGAGGTGATGTCCTTCGCGTCGAACAGGGTCTCCTGATCCACGCCGTGACCGTTCTCGGTCACCGCGACCCCGAACTGCTGCAGCAGCCGACCCAGAAATTTGGTGTCGGCCAGCCGGGGCATATTGGTCAGCCGCAGCGGCTGGTCGGTCAGGATCGACGCCGCCATCAGTTTGATGGCCGAATTCTTCGCGCCGCTGACCGGGATTTCGCCGTGCAGCGGGCCGTTGCCGTGAACCGTAATACTGTCCATGTCGTCCCTGACGTCCGCAGGGAAGGGCCCGGCGAGCCGGCTATCTAGCCCGGCAGGGCCGCAATGCGAAAGAGCCTTCCCTCTCCCGGCGGGAGAGGGCTTGAGCGTCCGGGAGCGCAGCGATCGGCAACGCGAAAGGGTGAGGGGCACCCCGCCAGCCGTTCCGCACCAACCCCTCACCCTTTCGCACAAGTACGATCACTGCGTGATCGTGTGCTCAAGCCCTCTCCCACAGGGAGAGGGATAGTGAATGTCAGTTCTCCGCCCGACCCGACCCCGGCCGGACCGCCTTGCGCCGTCTCAGATTATCCCGCAGCGCGCTCGCCAGACGCCGGGTCCGCTCCACCTTGGCGATCTGCTCGGGCGTTTTGACCGTCGCGACCGGTGCGACGGGCGGGTTGGGCACGGAGGACTCGGGTGGTTCGGTCATGGCCACACTCAGCCCGGGGAATTCTTCCGGGGCAAGCGGATTATGGGGCTTCCCCCCCGCGATATGAGTGGCTATACGGCCGCTTCCTCAGAAAAGGCCGCCGTAGCTCAGTGGTAGAGCGCATCCTTGGTAAGGCTGAGGTCGTGGGTTCGATTCCCCCCGGCGGCACCATCTGAAACGACAAGGCCCGGTCTCACGACCGGGCCTTTTGCGTTTCCGTGGATCAATCCTCGGCAGAGACCCGTTCGCGGCGATCCTTGTCCTCGTCCCAGCGAAAGCCCAGGGACATCGACCGGCCCGACCGGTATCCGACACCGGAGCGGACGCCATAGCCGTAGCCGGCCCCGTAGAACGGATCCCGCACCCCGAACGGCCCGCCGTAGCCATAGCCATATCCAGGTTCGCCATAGCCGTAGCCGGGGTAACCCCAGCCGTTCTTCGTCTGGCTGTAGCTCAGGTCCAGACGCCCGTTCTCGCCGATCGGCAGGGACACCCCCACGGACACCGAGGAATAGTCGTCCGTCCCGATCGAGCCGCTGACGAAGCCGTGCATCCGGCGATCGTCGCCGGGGCCCATCGAATCGGCGAACGGGGCCACATCCCGCCCCGGGGCCGAGATCCAGCGGTCGATCTGTTCGGCCGTGGTCAGGTCCTGCGTCGTCACCCGCCCGGCTTGGGAGGCATCGGGTCGGGCCTCGGCCGTGGGAGCGACCGCACCCACCGCCACGGCTCCGGTCCCCTTCGGGGCCGTCGACACCACGCCATCGGGGTCACCCGAAGCGATCAGGGACGCCAGAACAACAGCGGTCAGCATGGGCGAAACTCCGGACTGGAGGTCATCCTAACCCGGAATGAGGCCGGACCGTGATCACCGCATTTCATCCCGGTTACGCCCGTCCGTCGCCCCGCCCCAGCGGATCGGGCAGCGGCCGCCCGTCCTCCACAAACGTCAGTGCCACAGAGTTGATGCAGTACCGCAGGCCGGTCGGCGGCGGCCCGTCCGGAAACACATGGCCCTGATGCCCGCCACAGCGCGCACAGACGGTCTCGGTCCGGGTCATCCCGTACGACCGGTCCACGATGGCGGTCACATGGGCCTCATCCACCGGAGCGGTGAAACTGGGCCAGCCGGTGCCGCTCTCGAACTTGGTGGTGGCCCGGAACAGGGGCAGGCCGCACTGGCGGCAGACATAGACGCCCGCCCGCTTCTCGCCCAGCAGCACGCCACAGAAGGGGGCCTCCGTGCCGTGCGACAGCAGGACGCGCCTCTCCTCCGCGTTCAGATCCGCCTCCAGCGCCACCCGCTGCCCCTCCGAGGGCGGCGTCAGGTCAAAACCGGAGGCGGAACGGGTCGGGCGGGTGTCGGTCATGTCGGTCATGGACGAAACATGGGGTGGTTGGCGGCAGGTGCCAAGCCTCTCTTATCCCTCCCCCGCAGGGGGAGGGTGGTCGGAGCGAAGCGGAGACCGGGTGGGGGCGGCCCAGCGGATCGGCCGCCCCCACCCCGTCGCTGCGCGACGCCCCTCCCCTGAAGGGGAGGGAGAAGGTCAACGCCCCTGCGCTCAGGCAGCCGGCGACCGCGTCGCCGGCGTTGGTGCCCTTACTGGAACAGCGTCCCGACCCAGGTCCGAACGGCCGTCTCGTCGGCCGGGTTGCCGGCGTAGGCCAGGCCCGCCGCCGGAGTGAACGGCTGGTTGTTGCCGCGCTGACGGCTGGTCCAGGCCTTGTGGCCGTAGCTGATGTCCGAATAGTTGGACGGCAGACGTTCGACGGTCGGCTCGATGAAGATGCTGTCCGTGGCCGTGGTCGAACCGGCGATGCGCACGTTCGGCAGGCGCGTCAGCAGGTCCAGCGTATCGAGGCACCCGCCAGAGCAGCCGGCGTCCACCAGCACCACGACAGGACCCTGCACCGGATTGGCCGCGCCGGTGTCGGCCACGGCGGCCCGGCCCGGCAGGGTGAAGGTCTGCTGTCCTGCGGCGAGCGCGGCATCGAAGGCCGAGACGATCTCCTGGGTCTGTTCGATCACCGGGGTCGATTCCTGCACGAAGCGCGGATCGGCCTGCATCCGGCCCAGGGTCGCGGCATACCAGTCGCGGTTCCCTTGCGTGGCGCGATAGGTGATCTCGCCCGCGGCCGGCTGGCGGCTGACGGTGAACTCCGGCGTCCAGATCCGGTTGGCCAGGCCATAGCCGCGTGCGGTCGAGGTATAGTCCGAAGACCCGGCCGCAGCGCGCAGGTCCAGCACAAAGCCCTGCGGCCCGCGCAGGGCGGCCGCCTGGGCCTCCACCTGGCTGTTGAACGCATTCCAGCCGGCGCTGTCGGCGAACGAATGGACATGCACCCACGGGCGCCCGTCGACGGTCTCGACCGCCAGCGGCGTGGCCGGCGGCATATAGACCGTGGCACGATAGGCGGCTTCCAGATCCCCGGCCACGATCGGCACCGGGCGCAGCTCGACGGCGCGCGGACGCCCGCGCCCGCGCTGGAACTCACAGGTCGAGGGCACCCCGCCCGCGAACGGGTTGTTGCGGTTCCACAGCAGATAGGGGGCCGAGGTCACGCGACCGGCCTCGGTCTCCAGATTGCCTTCCCACTTGTCCAGCTTGGCGCGGGCGAAATCCTCGATCGGCGTCAGATTGCACGACACCACCACATCGCCGATGCGCGGGGCGTTGCGCACGCCCGCCTTCACATAGGTGACCTCATAACGGCCGTTGCGCCAGCCGGTGGCCACGCCGGGCCAGCTGGTGCCGAAATAGGGGCCCATCCCCTCGAACGTCGGGGTGATGGCGATGTTGGAATCGCGGAATCCGGCGGCGTAGTAGCGCATCAGATAGGCGTGGGCGTCGCCCGAGTTCACCTGTCCGGTCCGGCCCCGGGCATCCGCAAGGCCGCTGCCCAGCCAGGTGCGGAAGGTGTCGCCCGCCGCACCGGGAACCACCGCTGCCGGATGGTTGTCCCGCAGTGCGTCATGGGCGGCCTGAAGATCGGTCTGGGCCAGCTGGCGGAAGTCCTGTGCGGACGCAGCCCCGGCGACAAGCAGGAAGGCGGCCGCCGAGGCGGCGGTCAGGAAACGGGTCATGGGCGAACTCCAGGGCCGGGGAATGCGAAGGATCGGCGGCGAGTTAAAGCCGATTAACCCGGACCTTGCCAAGCGGGATAAGGCAATCATGTGGCGCTTCGCCTGTGACGCGACCGATCCACCCCCGTTTACACGATCCCGCGCCCCGCCTACGAACCGCCCATGTTCTCAAAGATCCTGATCGCGAACCGGGGCGAGATCGCCGTCCGGATCATCAAGACGGCCCGCCGCGTGGGCATCAAGACCGTCGTGGTCCATTCCGACGCCGACGCCGGCTCCATGGCCGTCGAGATGGCCGACGAGGCCATCCACATCGGCCCCTCCCCCGCCGCCGAGAGCTATCTGGTCCAGGACCGGATCGTCGAGGCTGTCAGGCGGAGCGGTGCCGAGGCGGTCCACCCGGGCTTCGGCTTCCTGTCGGAGAACCCCGTCTTCGCCCGCCGGCTCGAGGCCGAGGGCATCGCCTTCATCGGCCCCAACCCTCACGCCATCGAGGCCATGGGCGACAAGATCACGTCCAAGAAATTCGCCGCCGAGGCCGGGGTCTCGACGGTGCCGGGCTATATGGGCCTGATCGAATCCAACGCCCATGCCCTCCAGATCGCCAACGAGATCGGCTATCCGGTCATGATCAAGGCCTCGGCCGGCGGCGGCGGCAAGGGCATCCGCGTCGCCCACTCCGACGCCGACATGGCCGAGGGCTTCGCCGCCGTGAAGGCCGAGGCCCAGACGGCCTTCGGCGACGACCGCGTCTTCCTCGAGAAATTCATCATCGACCCGCGCCACATCGAGATCCAGGTGCTGGGCGACAAACACGGCAATATCGTCAGCCTGTTCGACCGCGAATGCTCGATCCAGCGCCGCAACCAGAAGGTCATCGAGGAGGCCCCCTCCCCCCTGCTCGACGACGCCACGCGCAAACTCATGGGCGATCAGGCCATCGCCCTCGCCCGCGCCGTGAACTACGACTCGGCCGGCACGGTCGAATTCGTCGCAGGCCAGGACCGCAGCTTCTTCTTCCTCGAGATGAACACCCGGCTCCAGGTCGAGCATCCGGTCACCGAGCTGATCACCGGGGTCGACCTCGTCGAACAGATGATCCGCTCGGCCGCCGGAGAAAAAATGGCCTTCGGTCAGGACGACCTGAAGATCAACGGCTGGGCCATCGAGAGCCGGATCTATGCCGAGGACCCCTATCGCGGCTTCCTGCCCTCCATCGGCCGCCTCGTCCGCTACGACCAGCCGGAAGAGGGCGATCAGGGCACCTATACGGTCCGCAACGATTCCGGCGTCCGCGAGGGCGACGAGATCTCCATGTTCTACGATCCCATGATCGCCAAGCTGAACACCTGGGCCCCCACCCGTCTGGCCGCCATCGAGGGCATGGCCCGGGCGCTGGAGGACACCCACCTGCAGGGCGTCGGCCACAACGTCCCCTTCCTCGCCGCCGTGATGGATCAGGACCGGTTCCGCTCCGGCCAGCTCTCGACGAGCTATATCAAGGACGAGTTCCCCGACGGCTTCACCGGGGCCGCCCCCAACCGCCGCCGGCTGGACATCCTGATCGCCACCGCCGCGGCCATGAACGAGATCCTGACCGAACAGTCCGGCGATCCGTCCGACCGCACCGACTGGATCGTCCTGGTCGACCGGGACGCCCACGGCGTCTCCCTCGGCTATGACGAGGACGAGGCCCTGACGCTGGACCTCGCCGGCGAGGATCGCGCCCTCCAGCTGTCCGACATCGACTGGCGCCCCGGCCTGCCCCAGTTCCGCGCCGTCCTCGACGACATCCCCTATACCGCCGAGGTCGCCCGCATCGCCGACGGCTTCGCCATCCGCACCGGTGCCGTGAAGGCCCGCGTCCGCGTCCTCACCCCCCGCATGGCCGAGCTGTTCGCCCGCCTGCCCGAGAAACAGGCCGCCGACACCTCCAAACTGATCCAGTCCCCCATGCCCGGCCTCGTCGTCTCCATCGCTGTGGAGGTCGGTCAGGAGGTCAAGGCCGGCGAGACCGTCGCCGTCATCGAGGCCATGAAGATGCAGAACATCCTCCGCGCCGACCGCGACGGCGT
>JAIEQA010000125.1 GCA_019748095.1 Caulobacteraceae bacterium
GCCCGGCGTGAGCGCGAGGCGCTGGGGCCGCTGGAGACACCGGAGCGGGCAGCGGCGCTGGAGGCTCTGGAGAGCGCAACGGCGGCTCTGGCCACGGCGCGGGCGGATGTGGAGGCGGCGGAGGCGCGGCGCGGGGATCTGGCGCGGGCCGAACAGGAGGCGCGAACGGCGGCGCGGGCGGCCGAGGATCGGCTGGGCCGGCTGCAGACCGAGGCCCGGGGGCTGGCGTCCCTGCTGGTGTCGGCAAGGCGCGATCATCCGCCGGCGCTCGATCAGGTGTCGGCCGGCAAGGGTTTCGAGGCGGCGCTGGCCGCGGCCCTGGGCGAGGATCTGGACGCGGCCCTGGACGACCGGGCGGCGGCGCACTGGGGCGGGGCCGAGGTGCCGGTGCCGGTCTGGCCCGCCGGGGTGAAGCCTCTGGCCGAGCATGTGACGGCTCCCGCCCCGCTGGCGGCGCGGCTGGCGCTGTGCGGGGTGGTCGGCAAGGGCGATGCCGCACGGCTGGCGAAGGGACTGCCGACGGGCGCGCGGCTGGTGACGGTGGAGGGCGACCTTTACCGCTGGGACGGGTTCGTCAGCCGGGCCGAGGCTCCCCGCCCCGCTGCCGTGCGACTGGCCCAGCGGAGCCGGCTGGCCGAGCTGGAAGCGGAGATCGACGCCGGCAAACCGGCGCTGGAGCGCGCGCAGGCCGGGCTAAAGGCGGCGACCGAGGCGTTCCGGGCGGCCGAGGAGGCGGTGAAGACGACCCGGCTGGCCCCGTTTGCGGCCGACAAGGCGGTGACGGCGGCGCGCGACCGGGTCGAGACCCTGGCGCGGGAGGCGGCCCGGCGCGAGGCGCGGGCCCAGGCGCTGGACGAGACGGTCGTGCGATTGACCGAGGATGCAGAAGCGGCCCGGGCGGCTCTGGCCGGGACCGGGGGGGCGGAGGCTCCGACGGAGGCGCTGGACGGATTGCGGGCCGAACTGGCCGGGGCACGGGCCGGGGCCGAAGCGGCACGGGCGGACGCGGCGGCGGCACGGGCGGATCGAGATACGGAACAGCGCGAGCGCACCGGGCGCGAGCAGCGGCTGGCCACCCTGACGCGGGACCGCGAGGGCTGGGCCGGACGGGCGGCGAGCAGTGCCACGCGGGTCGGCACGCTGGAGGCCGATGCGGCCAGGGCCTCGGCCGCCCTGTCGCAGGCGGAGCACGCGCCCGAGGCCCTGGCCGGGCAACGGACGAAGCTGATGGACCTGCTGACCGCGGCGGAAACGCGGCGCAAGGCGGCGGCCGATGCCCTGGCTCTGGCCGAGAGCGAGGCGGGAAATGCCGACCGCGCCGCACGGGCGGCCGAGACGGCGGCATCGGCGGCGCGCGAGGCCCGGGCCGGTCTGGCCGCCCATGCCGAGGCGGCGGCCGCCCGGCTGGTCGAGAGCGACGCCCATCTGCGCGAGACGGCCCAGATGTCGCCCGAGGACCTGGGTCGCAAGCTGAGCGACGACGCCATCGCCCGGCCGCCGGACGCGGCGGGGGCCGAGAACCTGCTGTACGGGCTGGAGCGGGAGCGCGAACAGCTGGGACCGGTCAATCTGCGGGCCGAGGACGAAGCGGAGGAATACGCCGGGCGACTGAACACCATGCGGATGGAGCGGTCGGACCTGACCACCGCCATTGCCCGGCTGAGGGACGGGATCGATGAGCTGAACGCCGAGGGGCGCGAGCGGCTGACCGCGGCGTTCGACGTCATCAACGACAATTTCAAGAGCCTGTTCGAGGCCCTGTTCGGCGGCGGTCAGGCGGAGCTGAAACTGGTCGAGTCCGACGATCCGCTGGAGGCAGGCCTCGAGATCTTCGCCTGCCCGCCCGGCAAGCGGCTGGCGGTGATGAGCCTGATGAGCGGCGGGGAGCAGGCGCTGACGGCGGCGGCGCTGATCTTTGCGGTCTTCCTGGCCAATCCGGCACCGGTGTGTTTCCTCGACGAGGTCGATGCGCCGCTGGACGACGCCAATGTGGACCGGTTCTGCCGGATGCTGAACGAGATGCGCAACCGCACCGACACGCGGTTCATCGTCATCACCCACAATCCCGTGACCATGAGCCGGATGGACCGGCTGTATGGCGTGACCATGCCGGAACGGGGGGTGTCGCAGCTGGTCAGTGTGGACCTGAGCCAGGCCGAGAAACTGGTCGCATGATCCAGGCCGACCTCCCTCCTGCCCCCGCGCATCAGCTGGTCCTGACCGGGGTCGGGCGGTTCGCGGTGTTCGCCGATACGGCCACGATCGCACGGGGGCCGGACGGAGTGCGGATGCGGTCGCTGCAGGTGGTGGAGGAAGACTTCACGGTCGGGACGACACGCTACTGGGGCGGCTGGTCGTGGTGGCGGTTCGACTGTGAGGCCGGGATGGCCGACCGGCTGGACTTCGCCTCGGTCACGGTCGGCGGGGTCGAGGGGCCGGCGACGGCCGAGAGTCAGCCGGCGTATGCAGCGGCCCCGGGTGGGGATGCGGCGGAGCTGCTGGCGGTGGCGTGCGGGACGGGTCCGGCGGAGGTGGTGGCGGTCACTGTCGATGATGCCGTGAGGATCGGGCGGGCGGCGCTGGGGGAATAGCCGTCCCTCTCCCTATGGGAGAGGGGTCAGAGGAACGGCATTCCGCTCCAGCGACAGCCGGTCCTGGGGCAATGCTTCCGGGCACTGGTCGCGGAGGAAGGCGAGCATCTTTTCGCGGATCTCGCAGCGCAGATCGAAGGCGACGGGGGCGGAGCGGGCGCTGGCAAGGCAGCGGACCTGGGCGACGCGGTCGGTGATGTCGGTGACCTGGAGGTTGACCACGTCCCCATCCCACAGGGACGAGGCCTTGCAGATGCGCTCCAGTTCGGCCCGCAGGCGGTCCATCGGGGCCTCGTAATCGACATACAGGAAGGCCGTGCCGATCAGGCGCGAGGTCTCGCGGGTCCAGTTCTGAAACGGCTTTTCGATGAAATACGTCAGGGGCAGGATGAGGCGGCGCCAGTCCCACAGCTTGACCACCACATAGGTCGAGGTGATCTCCTCGATCGTGCCCCACTCCCCTTCCACGATCACGGCGTCGTCGATGCGGATCGGCTGGGCCGTGGCGATCTGGATGCCGGCGACCAGATTGGTCAGGAAGGGCTGAAGCGCCAGGCCGGCGATGATACCGACGACGCCGGCCGAGGCCAGCAGGGACACGCCCCACTGACGCACCGCCGCGATGGTCATCATGGCGAGGGCCACGGTGATCAGGCCGATCAGGATGACCGCCGCGCGCTGGAGAATCCGCGTCTGGGTGACGTGTTTGCGGGCGAGAAGGTTGTCCTCGGCGTCGAGATTGAACCGCTTCAGATAGACCACGGCCCACATCTCGACCGCGCCGGCCACGATCCAGCCGAGGACAAGGATGGTCAGGAACAGGATCGCGGCCCGGATGGTGGCGGAGGGCTCGGGGTCCAGCGGCGAGACCGTGACCGAAAAGGCAATGGCGATCAGGATGATGAGGATGCGCAGCTTCTGGCGGGCGCGTTCGACGACGCCGCGCCAGAAGAGGTCGCGCGTCTTCACGGCGAACCGGAGGATCGAGAACACTACCCGGTGGGCGATCCAGCCGGCCCCGACGAAGAGGGCCACGACGAGGGCGATGACCAGCCATTCCGGCAGCCAGTAGAACTGGCGCCACAGGGTCACGATCTGGCGCGTCAGGGTGGTGATTTCGGGAGGCATCCGGACTGAACGCCTCGGGACGGTGAAGGTTCGGGCGTTCAGCCCGCCGTGGCCTCCACGAGGTCAGCGAGGCGGTGGGCGGCGTCGGGGATGGCGACGGAGCGGGCGGCGGCGCTCATGGCCGGGAGGCGGGCCGGGTCGGCGAGCACGGCCGCGACGGAGGCGGTCAGGGACTGGACCGTCACATCATCTTCGAGAATGACCTCGGCGGCGGCGACGTCGGTCAGGAGTTTCGCGTTCAGGCGCTGGTGGTCGTCGGTGGCAATCTTCAGCGGGATCAGGATCGAGGGCATGGCGGCGACGGCCAGTTCGGCGCAGGTCGAGGCTCCGGCGCGGCCAATGACCAGATGGGCAGCGGACAGGCGAGTGGCCATGTCGCGGAAGAAGGGCGCGACCTCGGCCGCGATCCCGGCTTCCAGATAGATCTGACGGGCGGCGTCCAGGGTTTCGGGGCGGGACTGTTGCTGGACCCGAAGGCGGGTGCGCAGGGCCTCGGGCAGGGCCGCGAGCGCGCGGGGGGTGGTCTCGGACAGGATCCGCGCGCCCTGGCTGCCGCCGGTGACGAGGATGTTGATCGGGCCGTCTCCGGGCGGAGCCCAGACGCGATCGAACAGGGCGCGGATGTCGGCGCGGACGGGGGCCCCGACGACCTGACTGCGGGCCTTCACGGCGACAGACGCGCGATCCAGCGTCGGGAAGGATGAGGCGACGGCGCGGACATGGGGCGCGAGGATGCGGTTGGTCCGGCCCAGAACGGCGTTCTGTTCGTGGATCAGCGTCGGACGGCGCTGCAGGATGGCGGCGACGAGGGCCGGGGCCGACGGGTAACCGCCGAAGCCGACGACGACATCGGCGTTCAGGCGGGTGAAGGCCGACCGGGCCTGGGCCACACCGCGCACGATGGAAATGCCGGCCCGGGCCAGGGCGACGGGGCCGGAGCCGGTCGCGGCGTCCAGCGCCAGACGTTCCTCGGCCGGGAAGGCCTGGGCATATTGCTCACCGCGATGGTCGGTGGCGAGGACCACGCGCCAGCCGCGGGCAGTCATCTCCCGGGCCAGGGCCTCGGCCGGGAACATATGGCCCCCGGTGCCTCCGGCGGCGACGACGCAGAGTCTGGTCATGGGGCGGTGTTAGCGGACGCCCTTCCTTTCGTCATCCTCCGGCCGATCGAAGATCGGCCGGAGGATGACGAAAGTCATGGTGCTACGGCATCAACAACCGACCCGGGCGGGCCAGGCTGGCCCCCGGTTCGTAGGCACCCGGCCGGCGGCGGGTCAGGGCGAGGGCGAAGCCCATGGTCAGGCCCATGGCCACCATGGAGGAGCCGCCATAGCTGATGAAGGGCAGGGTCATGCCCTTGGTCGGAATCAGGTTCAGGTTCACGGCGACATTGATCGAGGCCTGAAGCCCGATCAGCATGAACAGCCCGGCCGCCGCCGTCTGTTCGAACGGGTCGTTCAGCATCATGGCCCGGCGCATGCCGCGGATGACGATGAAGGCATAAAGGCCGATGACGATCAGGCTGAGCACCAGACCGAATTCCTCGGCCCCGACCGAATAGATGAAGTCGGTGTGCAGATCGGGGACGGAGCGTTTCATCACCCCCTCGCCGATGCCCCGGCCGGCGAGGCCGCCAGCGCGGATGGCTTCGGACGCGCGGTCGATCTGGTGGGTGTCCTCGGCCCCCGGAGAGACGAATTTGGCGACCCGCGACTGGACGTGGGGGAACAGCAGATAGAGGGCGGTCATCCCGGCCACGAACAGGCTGCCGAGCACCGCGACCCAGCGCAGGGGCACGCCGGCCATGAAGAAGACGGCCATAAAGGTGGTGGTGATCAGCAGGGTCTGGCCGATGTCCGGCTGGATCAGCAGCAGGGCCACGGTCAGGACATAGACAGCGAAGGCGATGGAGACCCCGGGGACCCCCTGCCCCTTCTGGCCTTCCGCGAACATCCAGGCGGCGAAAACGATCAGGCTGGGCTTCACGAACTCGGAGGGCTGCAGACTGAAAGGCCCCAGACTGACCCAGCGGACGGCCCCCTTCACCGGGTCGCCGATCAGGGGCAGGATCGCCATGATCACAAGCCCCCCCAGCAGCGCCAGCACCGCGATACGCCGCACGCCGCGTGGCGACAGCAGGGACATGGTCAGCATGGCCCCCAGACCCGCTGCAGCGAAGGCGATCATCCGCCAGGCATAGTGGAAGGGGTCGGTGATGGATTCGTCGGCCAGGATGGCGGCGGGCGAGGAGGCGAAGCTGAGCATGACGCCCAGGCTCATCAGGGCGAGCGCCGCACCCAGCAGCCCCCGGTCGACGGTCCAGAACCACTGGGCGATCGGGCTGGGGTCGTTGCGCGAGAAGGGGTGCGAATAGGTCGCCTGGGTCATGGTTTCTCAACCCTGAACGAAAGGCGTAGCCCCGAGGTTAAGAACCGCCGCCCGGAAGGCCTCTCCGCGCACTTCGAAGTCCGGAAACTGGTCGAAACTGGCGCAGGCGGGCGACAGCAGGACGATCTGATCACCGCCGGCTGCGATCGCGTCGGCTGCGGCGAGGGCGACGGCCGTGGCCATATCCCCGGCGATGACGTGGGGGGTGTCACCGAGGGCGGCGGCGAAATCGGCCGCCGCCTCCCCGATCAGATAGGCGCGGGCGATGCGGGGGAAGAGGTCGCGCAGATCCTCGATCCCGCCGTCCTTGGCGCGGCCGCCGGCGATCCAGAAGCTGGTTGGATATGACATCAACGCCTGACGCGCCGCATCGGCATTGGTCGCCTTGGAGTCATTGACGAATTTGATCGTCCCGCCCTGGTCGGTTTGACGATGCGATTGGCCGACCGTTTCCATCCGGTGGGCCAGCCCCGGGAAGGTCATCAGGCCCTGAACCGCCGCCTCATGCGACACGCCCAATGCCCGGGCGGCGGCCCAGGCGAAGGCGGCGTTCTGGGCATTGTGCCGACCGGGCAGCGAGCGGGCGGGGGCAAGGTCGGCGATCGACACGCCGTCGGCGACCAGACGCCCGCCGGTGGCATCGACGATGATGAACCGGCCAGCCTCGAAGGCGGCGACCTGGTCGGGCAGGCGTTCGGCGAGATCGGCGACAGGGACGCCGCCGGTCGGGTCGATGAACTCCGGTGGCGTGCGGGTAGTGATGGTGGTGACCCGCAGATGGCGGGCGTTCAGGGCATTGACCGTGGCCCAGCCCCAGTCGTCATCGACCCCCACCAGCGCCACGGCCTGAGGCCCCTGCGCCTGGAACAGCCGGGCCTTGGCCGCGACATAGCCCTCCATGCCGCCGTGGCGGTCCAGATGGTCGGGGCTGATGTTCGTCAGGATCGCCACATCCGGAGCGAAGCTGGTGGTCAGGTCCAGCTGGTAGCTGGAGACCTCGATGACATAGGCCTCGACCTCGGCGGGCGGAGGCAGGGCCAGGACGCCGATGCCGATATTGCCGCCGACAGCGACCTTCATCCCCGCCTGCTTCAGCACCCAGCCGATCAGGGCGGTGGTCGTCGACTTGCCGTTGGTGCCGGTGATGGCGATCACCTTCGGCCGCAGGGAGGCCGGCGTCGCGGCGAGCGCGCGGGCGAACAGTTCGATGTCGCCGATCACCGGGACGTTGGCCGCACGGGCCTTGTCGACGGTCCAGTGCGGTCTGGGATGGGTCAGGGGCGCGCCGGGCGACAGGACGAGGGCGGCGAAGTCCGACCAGTCGGCGACGGTCAGGTCTTCGAGCGCGAACCCTTCCGCCTCGGCCTGCAGACGCCCCGAAACGCCGTCGTCCCAGAGGACGGGCTCGGCCCCGCCGGCCTTGAGCGCCCGGGCGGCGGTGATGCCGGAGCGGCCGAGGCCGAAGACGGCGACGCGGCGGCCCTCATAGCCCGGGACCGGGATCATGACGTCACCGCAGTTTGAGGGTGGTCAGGCCGATCAGGGCCAGCATGGCAGCGACGATCCAGAAGCGGATGACGACAGTGGACTCCGGCCAGCCCAGTTTCTCGAAATGGTGGTGGATGGGGGCCATCAGGAAGATGCGCTTCTTCGTGGCCTTGAAGTAGGCCACCTGGATCATGACCGAGGCGGCCTCGATCACGAACAGGCCGCCGACGATGCCCAGGACCAGCTCATGCTTGGTGGCGACAGCGATGGCACCGAGGGCACCGCCGAGGGCCAGCGAGCCGGTGTCGCCCATGAAGATCCGGGCCGGAGGGGCGTTGTACCAGAGAAAGCCCGTGCCTCCGCCGATGATGGCCGCGCAGAAGATGGCCAGCTCGCCCGATCCCGGGACGTGGTGGACGCCCAGATAGTTGGAGAAGACGAAGTTGCCAACGAGGTAGCTGATCATGCCGAAGGCGGCGGCGGCCATCATCACGGGCACGATGGCGAGGCCATCGAGGCCGTCGGTCAGGTTCACGGCATTGGAGAAACCCACCAGGGTGAAGGCGGCGAAGGCGACGTAGAACCAGCCGACGTTCAGCAGCACATTCTTGAAGAAGGGGAAGGCGATCGAGGTCTCAAGCCCCGGCGAGGTCGGCGAAGCCGTCATCCACAGTACGACGAGAACACCGGCGATGACCGAGACCACGACCTGGGCGGCCATCTTTTGCCCGGAGGACAGGCCAGCCGAGGTCTGTTTCGTGACCTTGGCATAGTCATCCACGAAACCCAGCACGGCGAAGGCGGCGGTGACGAAGGAGACGATCCAGATATAGGGGTTGGTCAGGTCGCCCCACAGGAAGACCGCGACGGCGATGCCCGCCAGGATCATCAGCCCGCCCATGGTGGGGGTGCCGACCTTGGACAGGTGGGAGACGGGGCCATCGGCGCGGATCGGCTGGCCCTTGCCCTGCTTGACCCGCATCCAGGAGATGAAACGGCTGCCCATGGCGACCGCGACGATCATGGCCGTGGCCATGGCGAGGGCGACCCGCACGGTCTGGTACTGAACCAGATTGAGCAGGGGATAATCCTGCGCCACGTCGGCGTAGTAGAGATACAGCAGATAGAACATGGATCAGGCCCCCCCGGTTTCCTGTTCGAGACGCAACAAGGCAGCGGCCACGAGCGAGGCCTTCGAGCCGTTCGACCCCTTGACCATGACGATGTCGTTCGGGCCGGCGAGGTCGGCGGCCCGGGCCGCGAGATCGGCGGCGGTCTCGGCCCAGATGCCGCGCCGCTCGGGGCTCACGGCCTCGAACAGATGGCGCATCTGCGGGCCGGCGGCGTGGACGGTGTCGATCGCGGCGGCCTCAATGGCAGCGGCGAGGCCGGCGTGCAGGGCGTCGGACTGGTCGCCCAGTTCCAGCATGTCGGTCAGGACCACGACGCGGCGGCCCCCACGCTCGACCGGGCGGGCCCCGAGGCTGAGGAAACCCGCCTTCATTGACAGGGGATTGGCGTTGTAGCTCTCGTCGATCAGGGTGAAGGCCCCGCGCGGGAGGTGGACGGTGCGGGTCTCGCCCCGGCCCTTGAGCGGCTCGAACTCGGCCAGTGCCGCCAGCGCCGTCTCGACCGGCACATCCAGGGCGTCCAGCATCAGGATGACGGCCAGACTGTTCAGGCCCCAGTGGAAGCCGGACTGCTTCAGCGGGAAGACGTGGGTGCGGCCCCAGACCTCGGCCGTGACCCGGGCTCCATCCGGGCCGGGAGCGAAGTCGATCAGGCGGGCGTCGTGGAAGGGTTCCGACCCGAAGGTCGCGACCCGGGCCCCGACGTGGAGCGCGGCCTGATGCAGAAGGTCTGCCCAGGGGATGTCGCCGTTCACGACCGCCAGACCGCCGGGGCCGAGGCCCTGGAAGATGGCGGCCTTTTCGCGGGCCACCCCGGCCTCGCCATCGGCGAAGGCCTCGATATGGACCGGGCCGACGGTGGTGACGCAGGCGGCGTGGGGCTGGACCATGCGCGACAGAGGCGCGATCTCGCCGGGCGCATTCATGCCGATCTCGAACACGGCCCGCTCGACCGTCGAGGGCATGCGGGCGAGCGTCAGGGGCACGCCGATATGGTTGTTGTAGCTCTTGATCGAGGCGTGGGCGGGACCGGCGAGGTCAAGCCCGGCCTTGATGGCCTGGGTCACGCTGGTCTTGCCGACGCTGCCGGTAACCGCCCCGCGCCGGATCTGGGGCGCGCGGTCGCGGGCGGCGGCCCCCATCGCCTCAAGCGCCTTCAGGGTATCCGGGACGACAATACAGGGTCCGCCGTCAACCGGCCGCTCGACCAGGGCCCCGGCGGCACCGGCGGCGAAGGCGGAGGCCGCGAAATCATGACCGTCGCGCACGCCCTTCAGGGCGAGGAACAGGTCGCCGGGGCCGATCTCGCGACTGTTGTAGGTCAGGCCAGAGGCGTCGAAGACGCCGCCTTCGATCCGGCCGCCGGTCGCAACGGCAATCTCTTGTGCCGTCCAGAGCGGCGCAGTCGGTTCAGGCATTTACGCGCAAGGCCTCGGCGAGTTCGGTGGCGTCGTCGAAGGGATGAGTCGTGCCCGCGACGATCTGGCCCTGTTCATGCCCTTTTCCGGCGACGACGACCACATCTCCGTCGCGCATCAGGGCCACGGCCTCGCGAATTGCGGTCCGGCGGTCCCCGATCTCGATCGCGTCCGGGCAGCCGGCCCGGACCTCGGCTCGGATGGCGGCCGGGTCCTCGGAGCGGGGGTTGTCGTCGGTGACGATGGCGACATCGGCCAGACGGGCGGCGATCTCGCCCATCAGGGGCCGTTTGGTCCGGTCGCGGTCACCGCCGGCCCCGAACACGACGATCAGCCGGCCGGTGGCGTGGGGGCGCAGGGCCTTCAGCACGGTCTCCAGCCCGTCCGGGGTGTGGGCATAGTCGACATAGGCCTCGCCCCGGCCGCCCGCGACACGCTGCAACCGGCCGGTGGCCCCGGAGAGGCTTTCCAGCGCCTGCAGCACCCGGCCCGCGTCCTCGCCGGCGGCGATGCAAAGGCCGGCAGCGACGAGGGCGTTGGAGGCCTGGAATCCCCCGGCCAGAGGCAGGAGCACCTCATGACGGGTGCCGCGGACCTCGATCGTGAGGCGCTGACCTTCGGGGACGGCCCGACGGCCGACGAGGGCCAGGTCCCTGCCCCGCTCGCCCACACCCATAATGCCGAGACCGGACATGATGGAGGCGGCGGCGAAGCTGGAATAGGCGTCGGAGTCGGCGTTCAATACCGCCGTCCGGCCACGCGGCAACAGGGTGTCGAACAGGCGCAGCTTGGCGGCACGATAGGCCTCCATGTCGCCGTGATAGTCGAGGTGGTCCTGGGTCAGGTTGGTGAAGGCGGCGGCTTTCAGGCTGACCCCGTCCAGCCGGCGCTGGTCGATCCCGTGGGACGAGGCCTCGAGCGCCAGATGGGTGACGCCCCCCTCGGCGAGGGTGGCCATCAGGCGGGCGGCGTCGGCGGCATCGGGGCTGGTCAGGCCGGGCGGGGTCAGGGCCTCGGTGACGAGACCCGACTGGGCCACGACGCCGAGGGTGCCCATGCTGGCCGCCCTGAGGCCCAGCGACGCCCAGATCTGGCGACAGAAGGCGGCGACGGAGGTCTTGCCGTTGGTACCGGTCACGGCGACGCACGTCGCCGGCTGGGCCCCGTAGAAGCCGCGCGCGGCCAGGGCATAGGCGCGGCGGACATCGCCGGAGCGCACCACGAGCGGGGCCAGGCCCTCGGGCGTGTCCTGTGGAGCCAGAACGGCGGCGGCCCCCTGAGATAGGGCCTGGGGGATGAAGGCGCGGCCGTCGGCGGCGCTGCCCGGCAAGGCGACGAACAGCGAACCGGCCACGACCTTGCGGCTGTCGGCAGTGACGCCGGTGATCATCGGATCGGCCGCCAGATCACGGTTGAGCAGGTCCGACAGACGCATGGATCGGGCGCTCATCGCACGACTCCGGTCGGAAGGACCGGATCGACACGGCGCTGAACGCCGAGGAAGCCGGCGATCCGGTCGGCAACCCGGCCGACAACAGGCGCGGCGATGGCTCCACCCAGACGCGAGCCCTGGCTGGGTTCATCAATCAGGACGAAGACGACATAGCGCTGGGTGGTCTCCGGACCGTCGGCCGGGAAGACGGCGGCGAAGGAACCGATACCGCGGCTGGGATCATAGCGGCCGTCGACAAGCTTGTTGGCCGAGCCGGTCTTGCCTCCCACGCGCAGACCGGCCGCATCGGCCTGACCGCCCGAACCGCGCAGGACATTGGCGCGCATGAGCTCGCGCATCGCCGAGGAGGTTTCCGGCGAGACGACCCGGCGACCTTCCTCGCCGGTCCCGCCGCGGCGCAGCGACATCGGGCGGTAGATCCCGCCATTGACGAGCGCCACCGTGGCGGCGGTCATCTGCAGCGGCGTGATCATGATGCCGTAACCGAACGACAGGGAGGCGCGGGTGGAATCGCTCCAGTCGCGGGGTCGGCGGGGCCGTGCGCTTTCCTTCAGTTCGATCGGGGCGGCATCCAGCAGGCCGAGCGTCTCGAAATAGTGGCGCAGGGTGTCTGCCCCCATCTCGACCGCCAACCGGGAGGTCCCGATGTTGGAGGAGTGGAGATAGACCTCTTCCAGCGACAGGACCTTGTTGGTCGCGTGGAAGTCCGAGATGCGGCGATTGCCGATCATATAGGCCTCGGACGCGTCGATCATGGTGTCGAGGTCGGCCAGACCCGTGTCGAGGGCGGCGGCCACAGTGAAGGTCTTGAACACCGACCCCATTTCATAGTGAGCCGAGGTCACACGGTTGAGGGCGGCATCGTCGGAGGCAGAGCCGCGACGGTTGGCGTCATAGGCCGGCCAGCTGGCCATGCCGAGGATCTCGCCGGTACGGGCATCGGCCACGACGCCGACCGCACCCTTGGCCCCGGCCTCTGTGGCGGTGGCGGCCAGCTCGTTCTCCAGCACGCCCTGGACGCGCAGGTCGATTGACAGGGCGAAGTCCCGGGCCTCGGCCCCTGCCGCCCGGATCTCGTCATTGAAGGCCAGTTCCGCCCCCGAGATGCCCTTGCCCCCCGTGTCGGCCACGCCGATGACATGGGCCCCCGACCTGTTCAGCGGATAGACGCGACGGTCCTCGGGCTCGAACGACACACCGCCGAGGGCGAGCGCATGGACCGCCTGCCGTTCCGCCGGGGTCAGGCCCGGGACGACGATCAGGCGCCGTTCCCCGTTGAGCACGCGACGCAAGCGGGACACGGGAACGTCCGGCAGGGCGCGACGGATGCCCCGCAGCGCGGCCTCGCGATCCCAGATCTCGGTGGGATCAATGTAGAGGCCATAGTGGGTGATATTGGTGGCCAGCAACTGGCCGTTGCGGTCAGTCAGATCGGCGCGCTGGAGGGCTCCGGACACGGCAGCCGCGCCGGTTCCACCCCGGGGTGTCATCAGGGCGGCATGAGCGGCCCCCAGCACCAGCAAGCCGAACACCACCGAGAAGGCGATCTGGATCACGAAGATGCGGACGCGCGTGTCCTCTTCCGGCCGGGCGTCGGCGCGAGCGCGTTCGAAGGCGTGTTCAACGAACCAGACGGCCTCGGTCGCCCAGCGCAACCAGGGCGAGACCGTGGAGGTCAGGGGCCGCCCGCCGGACCGGGGGGCGGCCGGCGCGGGACGCCAGGCGCGGTGATCATGAACGCTCATTGCGCGCCCCGCACGGGCAGATCGGCGGGCAGGGTCACCGGCCCGGGCGCGTCACCGGTCGCCAGAGCTGTTGCCGGCGCGGGGGGCGCAACGGGCTGGAGACCGGCGAGCGCGGCCTCATCCGCCTGTCGGCTCATCGTGACCGGACCCAGACCAGCGACCCGGGACAGGTCCTCAAGCCGACCGGGCTGCTCCAGACGCGCGGCCTCGGCGCGCAGCAGGCGCACGCGCTGACGGTTTTCTGCAATCTGGCGTTCCAGCTGGTCGATGGCGGCGCTCTCGCGGGCGGCGGCCGCCTTGGCGACATAGACGGAGAAGACCATGGCCCCGACGCAAACGAAGCCGATGATCTCGACCCAGCGGATGCCGCGGATCTTCCAGTCGAACAGACGCTGGACCGGGTTGCGGGTCATGCCGCCGCCTTCCACGCCGGGGCCTCGGTGCGCACGGCCGCCCGCAGCTTTGCGGACCGGGACCGGGGGTTTGCGGCCCGTTCGGCGTCGCCGGCCTCGCGCGCGCCCTTGAACGACAGGGTGAAGCTGGGCTTGCGGGTTTCGATGGCGACCGGGGCATGACGGGACCCGCCCGGAGCATTGCCGGTCCGCTCGGTCAGGAAGGCCTTGACGATGCGATCCTCCAGCGAATGGAAGGTCACCACTGCCAGACGACCGCCGGGAACCAGACTGCGCTCGGCCGCCTCAAGACCTGCGGTCAGTTCGCCCAGTTCATCGTTCACGGCGATGCGCAGGGCCTGAAAGGTGCGGGTGGCGGGATGGGTCGGGGCCCCGCGACGGCCACCCAGAGCCTTTTCCACCACGGTGGCGAGGTCGAGGGTACGGGTGAAGGGCTGTTCCACCCGGCGGCGCAGGATGGCGGTGGCGATCCGCCCCGACTGACGTTCGTCCCCATACTGCTTCAGGATGTGGGCGAGCGGACCGTGGTCCCAGCCGTTGACAATGTCGGCGGCGCTCTCGCCGTCGCTGGACATGCGCATGTCCAGCGGACCGTCGCGCATGAAGGAGAAGCCGCGATCGGCCTCGTCCAGCTGCATTGAGGAGACGCCGATGTCGAACACCACGCCGTCCAGCCGCGTCTGACCGCTATCGGCGAAGGCCTGGGCCAGACCCGAGAAGGGTGTGCGGACGAGGGTGAAGCGGCCGGGGAAGTCACGGGTGACGGCATCGGCATGGGGCTGGACCGACGGATCGCGGTCGAGGGCGATGACCGTGGCCCCCGCCTCCAGCAGGGCGCGGGTGTAGCCGCCGGCCCCGAAGGTGGCGTCGATCATGATGTCGCCGGGCCGGGGAGCCAGAGCCTCCAGCACCTCGGCCAGCAGGACGGGGGCGTGGGGAGATGTGGCGACAGCAACCGGCGCGGTCATGCGTCGTTCCCCGGGGCGCGCCGACGGGCCAGATCGCCGCGCTCGCGCATGGCCTTGCGGGCCAGAACCCGACGCTCGTCCTTGCGGGCGTTCCAGCGGGCGCGGTCCCAGATCTGGAACCGGGGGCCGAGGCCGACGATCACCACATCCTCGCCCAGCCCGGCTTCCTGACACAGGCTTTCGGGCAGGGTGATCCGGCCGCCGCCGTCATAGGCCAGCTGCTTCTGGCCGCCGTAGACGGTCTCTTCCAGAGCCGTGCGCCAGTCGTCGCCGAACGGCAGGGCCTCGATCATGGCGACGTACTCTGCCATCAGCTTGTCGCCACCGGCCTCGAGGCAGTCGGATTCGACCGAGAAAAAGCAGAACACGCCGAGGTCCGCGCCGTTGTCGGCCGTGCGGAACTCCTGAGGGATCAGGAGACGGCGCTTGCCGTCCAGCTGCTTCTCACTGGTTCCGAGAAACACGCCCTGCCCCATCGGGCCTTTCGGCCCGCCCCCATGTTCAATTTCGCGCCTGGATCGCCGGCGCCGCCAGTCCCCGCATCACGAAACTGGGATAGCATGGGATTGACTGGGTCTCAATGGGATTAGTTGACGAAACTTAACCATGTCCGCGCTGTTGCGAGACTCTGGCAACAAGAGATCGGAACATACACAGAACAGTGCAAGTATTGGCATGTATCCCCTCTGGACATGTAAGCCTGTTTCTGGCATATTCTGGCCATGGAAACGAAATCGCCCAAGCCCCTGACACTTCGCCAGTTTCAGGACCGCTTCCCCACTGAGGAAGCCTGCCTCGAACACCTGATGCGGACCCGCTACGG
>JAIEQA010000089.1 GCA_019748095.1 Caulobacteraceae bacterium
GGCCACCGGCACGGCGGAGCAGCCGGCGCGCGGGCCCTTCGTTTCGGCGGCGAACCCGCTGGCGGTCGAGGCGGGGCTGGCTGTGCTGGCCCGCGGCGGCTCGGCCGTGGACGCGGCCGTGGCCGTGCAGGCCGTTCTGGGGCTGGTGGAGCCCCAGTCCTCCGGGCTGGGCGGCGGGGCCTTCCTGCTGGTCTATGATGCCGGGAGCCGCGAGGTCATCGCCTACGACGGCCGCGAGACGGCCCCTGCGGCTGCCACGCCGGAGCTGTTCTATCGGGACGGCGAGCCCCTGCCGTTTTTCGATGCTGTGCTCAGCGGCCGGTCGACCGGGGCCCCGGGGGCGGTCGCGGCCCTGGCGATGGCCCAGGAGCGGCATGGAGCCCTGGCCTGGAACCAGCTGTTCGGCGACGCCGAACGCCTGGCGCGGGACGGGTTTGTGGTCAGCCCGCGGCTGGCGGGGATGATCGCCCTGAGCCGGGGTCAGGCGCGGACCCGCTGGGCCGAGGCCTATTTCACCAAGGCGGACGGGACACGCTATGTCGCCGGCGATGTGCTGCGCAACCCGGCCTACGCCACCACGGTCGCGGCCCTGGCGGAACAGGGGATCGAGGCCTTTCGCCGGGGTCCGATCGCCGAGGCCATGGTTGAAAGCGTACAGGCCGCGCCCCTGCCCGGAACCCTCAGCCTGAGCGATCTGGCCGCCTATCGCCCGATCGAACGCGACGCCCTGTGCCGGCCGTTCCGGGTCTATGTCGTCTGTGTGCCACCACCGCCGTCCAGCGGCGTGGCCCTGCTGCAGCTTCTGGCCATGGCCGAAACGCCGGATGCAGCGGCGGTTCTGGAAGAAGGTGAGACGAGCGCGGCGGCATGGACGCTGTTCGCACAGCTGCAGCGGCTGATGTATGCCGACCGCGACCGCTATGTCGGCGATCCGGCCTATGTGGGCGTGCCGGTCGCCGGCCTGCTGGACCCGGACTATGTGGCGGAGCGGGCCGCGCTGGCCCCCGGCCTGACCGGCGCGGCCGCCGCCGGGACCCCGCCGGGGGGCGTGTTCCGCAGCGCCGACACCACGATGGAAGCGGCCGGCACCTCCCACTTCGTTGTGGTCGATGCGGCGGGCAATGCCGTGTCCATGACCACGACGGTGGAGAGCATCTTCGGGTCGGGCCGGATGGCCGCTGGATTTTTCCTGAACAACCAGCTGACGGACTTCGCCTTTGCGCCGGCCCGGGCCGACGGCAGCCCGGCGGCCAATGCGGTGGCAGCGGGCAAACGCCCCCGGTCCTCCATGGCCCCCGTCATCATTCTGGATCAGGAGGGCCGGCTGGTCGGTGCCCTTGGCTCGCCCGGAGGCCCCTCTATCCTCGCCTACAATGCCAAGGCCCTGATCGCCACCCTGGTCTGGGGCCTGCCGGTCCAGGCCGCCTTTGACCTGCCCAATCTGGTCACCCGCGGCGCAGGCTTCGGGGCCGACACGGCACGCTTCGGCCCCACGCTGGAGGCGGGCCTGCTGGAGCGGGGAATCCGTCTGGCGCCCAACACGTCAGAGAACTCGGGCCTGCACGGCGGAATCTGGCGCAACGGGCGCTGGGACGGCGGGGCCGACGACCGGCGCGAGGGTGTGGCGCGGATCCGATAGCCTGCGTCAGGCGGCGGTGACCTCTTCTACAGCGGCAAACGCAGTTCGAACGTCGTGCCGGTCGGTCCGGTGTGGACCAGCCGCAGGTCACCACCGTGACTGGCTGCCAGCTCACGCGAGATGGTCAGGCCAAGCCCTGAGCCGTCCGACCCGGAACCGCTGACGAAAGGCTCAAACAGGCGTTCCGACAGACGCGCCGGAATGCCGGGGCCGTCGTCGGCAATGCGGATGATGCACCAGCCGTCGCGCGCCTCGGCCTCGAGCCGGATTGATCCAAGGGGCCCGCCCTTGCGCAGGGGCGCGCGGGCGGTATCGGCCTCGATGGCCTGACGGGCGTTGCGCATCAGGTTGACGAGGATCCGGTGCAACTGATCGGCATCAGCCTGCAGCGCAAAGCGGGGCGGGATCGACCGGACGAGGCGGACCCCGGTCGACTCCAGCCCCGCATCCTCGCCGGCAGCGGCGGCGGCGGGGGCCAGGGCAAACCGGCCCAGCACCGGCTCGGGCTCCTCGGAGCGGCCATAGTCAAGGACGTTGCGGGCCAGGGCTGCGGCGCGGCCGAGGGCCCGCTCCAGCCGCGGCAGGGCCTTGGCGACCTGCGGGTCGGCGGAAGACGCCAGCCGCTCCGACGCGATCTGGGCCGAGGTCAGCATATTGCGCAGGTCGTGGTTGATCTTGGCCACAGCCTCGCCCAGTGCCACCAGACGGGCACGGGAACGCAGGGAGGCGCGAACCTCCTCCTGCATCCGGCTGAGTTCGCGCTCGACGCGGCCGATCTCGTCATTGCGGTTTGACGGTTCCGGCCCCGGGGTCTGGGGATCGGCGGCGAAACTCTCGATCGAGCGGGTGACCCGGCGCAAGGGCTGCAGCACCAGAAAGGCCAGACCCGCATACAGCAGCCCCCCCGCCACGCCCGAGATCAGCAGGGAGACCAGCAGGCTGTTCAGCAGAAAGCCGCGCAGCTCGACCTTCAGGGGCTCGGCAGGGGCCACCACATCGATGAAATCCCCCGAGCGATAGCGGGGAGCGGACCGGACCCGGATCGACCGGTCCGGACTGCCCAGCAGGGTGCGCACGGGGTCCAGCAGCCGGGCTCCGGCGCTGCGACCACGCAGGTCAATGAAGTCGGGCGCACGCGGCAGGTTGGGGGCCTGCAGCAACTGGCGCATCACGCCCTGATCGCTGATCGCCACAGCCGACACCCCGCCGATGCGCAGCAACTGTTCCGCGGTATCGTCGTCGACCGCATTGTAGGGCAGGGCCTCCACCCCCACGGACGCCAGCTCTGCGGCCTGCAGCCGGTCCAGCAACCAGGTCTCATGAAAGGTGGCGGCGTTGGGCCCCATGATCAGGGCCTGGACCGCGAGGGTGAAGGCCGCCGTCAGGATCAGCAGGCGGGAGGACAGGCCGTCGGGCGTCGGGGGCCGCAGGCGCTCGCGCCAGCCGGCGGGCAAACGCAATCGGGCCAGGACGCGATCGAACAGATCGGTGGTGTCGACCGGGGGCGGCCTCACGGCGCGGCCATCCTCAGCCGCAGGGCCTGCACCCATTTCAGGAGCAGGGGCAGAACCACCGCCAGGACGAACACCCCCGCCATGGGGGCCCAGAACTGACCGAACAGGGCCTGGATATCCGGGTCGGCGTCGGTCGCCAGCAGGGTATTCAGCCGCGACCCGATCCAGCAATAGATGGTGTGGGCGGGCAACAGGCCGATGATTGTGGCCACCGTATAGGGACCAAGCCGGACCGACATGAGTCCGGCCGCGACATTGATCATGTGAAACGGCACGACCACCGCCAGTCGCGATGCCAGCACGTACCAGAAGGTATCCCGGTCAATGGCATCGCACACTTTCCGAAGCGTGCCACTGCCACGGTCGGCCCTGCCGCGCAGTTCGATCCCGAGGGCGAACCGGGCGACAGCATAGACAATCAGGGCCCCGACGGTTGCCGCGATGGAGGTGGCCACGCCGCCGACCCACGGCCCGAAGAGATAGCCGGCCGTGATGGTCACGAAGAAGACCCCGGGCACGACACTGGCCGTCAGGACCGCAAACACGGCCATGAGGGCGACAAGGGCGAGGATGTAGTGGCTGGTCGTGAAGGCCCTCAGGGCAGCCCCGTGATCGCGCAGCGTATCCAGCGAGAGATAGCGGTTCCAGCCCATGCCGAAGATCAGCGCGATCACACCGGCCAGCAACACAAGAGGTAGAAACCGTTTCAGGCGATCCATCGTATTTCCAACGCGTGAGGTCCGGTTCGAGGCGACTTCGGTACGAGCCGCGGCGTTGACAGCCGCAGCCGACCCCCTTATACGCCCGCCCTTCCTGCTGAGGACGTGTTCAGTCCCCTGCGCCACTCATAACCCCTGGAGCCGACCGTGAAGCGGACCTATCAGCCGTCGCGACTCGTGCGCAAGCGCCGTCACGGCTTCCGTTCGCGGATGGCCACCAAGAACGGACAGAAGATTGTTGCGCGGCGTCGCGCCAAGGGCCGCAAGAAGCTGACGGCCTAAGGACCTTCAGACCCTCTCCCGGCGGGAGGGGGTTTGAGCCCCCGATCAAGTCGGGGGGCAGCGATGCGCCAGCCGAAAGGGTGAGGGGTTTGTCCTCACCGGCTCGTATCGGTCCCTCACCCTTTCGCGCAAGAACGATCGCTCCGCGCTCGTGCGCTCAAGCCCTCTCCCACCGGGAGAGGGGATCGGGATTGAGGATTTGACCCTTCCACCCAAAATCCATCGCCTGACGGTACGGCCCCAGTTTCTGGCGGCCGCAAAGGGCGCTTCGCTGGCGCGCGGTGCCGTGGTGGTTCAGCGGCTGGATCGGACCGATGACGACGCGACCATCCGTCTCGGTTTCACCGCCACCCGCAAGGTTGGCGGAGCGGTCGTCCGTAATCGGTGCAAGCGCCGCCTGCGGCAGGCTGCCCGGGCGCTCGTTCCCGACTTGGGCGTCCCTGGAAGCGACTATGTGTTCATCGCACGCCAGGGGACCGCAGACCGCCCCTGGGAGCGTTTGCTTGACGATGTGAAATCGGCGCTTACAAGGCTCGCGACCCCGTCTGACCGGCCCCCATCGGGTCAGTCTACGGCCGTCCCTCTCTCCTCTGACACGCCCCATCAGGACCGCGGACCCGCATGAAGACCGAGAACACGCGCAATACGGTGCTCTTCATCGTCTGCACGATTGCGATCCTGATCCTCTATCAGGTCTTCGTTATGGGGCCCCAGGCGGAGCGGCAGAGAGCTGCGCAGACCGCCGCCGCCGAACAAACGGCTGGCACGGCCGCCGTTTCGGCCGACGGAGCGCCAGCAGCGGCTCCGCAAATCAGCTTCGTTGGCGACCGGACAGAGGCGCTGGGCACGGTGGCTCGCGTGCCGGTGCGCACCCCGACCCTGCAGGGTTCGCTGTCGCTTCAGGGCGGACGCATCGACGACCTGTTCCTGACCCGCTACCGCGAAACACAGGATGACGGGGCACCTCCGGTCGAACTGTTCCGTCCGCAGGGTATGGAGCATGCGTATTTCGCCCAGTTCGGCTGGGCCGGTCCCAACATTCCCGGCGGTGTGCCCGGACCCAATACGGTCTGGCGCCTCACCGGCGGCACCACCCTTGCGCCGTCCACGCCGGTCACCCTGACCTGGGACAATGGTCAGGGCCTGCGCTTCACCCGCCTCATCGAGATCGATGAACAGTATATGTTCACGGTCACCGACACGGTCGCAAACCTCGGGACTGCGCCCGTCGTCATCGCGCCCTACGGGCGTATCGAGCGGCAGGGCGTGCCGGCCGATCTGGGCAAGAACCAGATCCTGCACGAGGGCGGCATCGGCACCTTCTCCAAGGGTGACGGCTATGTCACCACCCAGCTGAAGTACGGCGACTGGGTGAAGAAGCCCCGGGAGCAGTTCGAATCCGTCGGCGGCTGGCTCGGGATCACAGACAAATACTGGATGGCGGCCCTGATCCCGCCCCAGAGCGAAACCATCCAGGCCGAGTTCCGGGTGACCAACGCCTCGACCTACAACATCCATGAGGCCCGCATCCTGGGTGAGGCGCGCACCATCAATCCCGGCCGCCAGATCACCGAGGTCCAGCACCTGTTCGCCGGGGCCAAGCGCAACGAAATCCTGTCGGCCTATGAGAAGCAGTACGACCTGCCCCGCTTCATCTATGCGATCGACTGGGGCTTCCTGTTTTTCCTGACGCGGCCGATCTTCCTGCTGGTGGAGTTCTTCTATGGCCTGGTGGGCAATTTCGGCGTCGCGATCCTGCTACTGACCCTGTCGATCAAGCTGATCATGTTCCCGCTGGCCAACAAGAGCTACGAGAGCCTGTCCAAGATGCGGAAACTCCAGCCGCACATGGAAAAGATCAAGGAACAGCACAAGGACGACCCCCAGGCCCAGCAGAAGGCCACGATGGAGCTGTACCAGCGCGAGAAGATCAATCCGCTGGCGGGCTGCCTGCCCATCCTGGTCCAGATCCCGGTCTTCTACGCCCTGTACAAGGTGCTGTTCGTCACCATCGAGATGCGGCACGCGCCCTTCATCGCCTGGATCCGGGACCTGTCGGCCCCCGACCCGACCAATATCTGGAACCTGTTCGGCCTGATCCCCTGGGATCCGGCGAGTGCGCCCCTGATCGGCAGCCTTCTGGGCGGCGGGCCAAGCGGCGGCTTTACCCTCGGTCTCAGCGTTCTGGCGATCTTCTACGGCTTCACCATGTGGCTGCAGACGGCGATGAACCCGCCGGCCCCCGATCCGATCCAGCGCAAGATCTTCGCCTTCATGCCGGTGATCTTCACCTTCATCATGGCGGTCTTCCCGGCCGGCCTGCTGGTCTACTGGGCGTGGAACAACATCCTGTCGATCGCCCAGCAGTATTTCATCATGAACCGCTTCGGGGCCGAGAACCCGATCGATGACTTCATCGCCCGGTTCAAGAAGGCCCCCGCTTGACCGACGCAGGCCCGATCTCCGCCTCCGGCTTTGGCGACGAGGAGATCGAGGCCGCGCGGGTGCTGTTCGCGCGGCCCGCGACCTTCGTCATGGGCGCGGCCAAGATCGAGCAGTTGCCGGAGCCGAACCTGCCCGAGGTCGCCTTCGCCGGAAGGTCCAACGTCGGCAAGTCCAGCCTGATCAACGGCCTTGTCGGCATGCACAAACTGGCCCGCGCCTCGAACGAGCCCGGCCGGACGCGCGAGGTCAATTTCTTCGATCTCGACGGCAAGATGCGACTGGTCGACCTTCCCGGCTACGGCTGGGCCAAGGCGTCCAAATCCACCGTCCGCCAGTTCCAGAATCTCGGCCGCGACTATCTGCGGGGCCGGGTCACCCTGAAGCGCGTCTATCTGCTGATCGACGCCCGTCACGGGTTGAAGTCGGTCGACACCGAGGCGCTGGACGCCCTCGATCTGGCCGCCGTCAGCTATCAGATCGTTCTGACCAAGGCCGACAAGATCAAGGCCCATGAGCGGGTCACCGTGGCCGAGGAGACGCTGAAAGCCATCTCCAAACGCCCGGCCGCCTTCCCGGCCGTCGCCGTGACCTCGGCCGAAAAGGGCGCGGGCCTGCCCGAACTCCGCGCCGAGATCATGCGCACGACCGGGGCGGAATTATAGTCTCCCTCTCCCACCGGGAGAGGGAGGCCGCGCACGGCGGCCGAAGGCCGTCGTTCTGGCGCGGTCGGGTGAGGGTCGGGCCTCACCGGAAACGCAGGGCCCTCACCCTTTCGCGCAAGGCCGATCGCTGACGCTCTCGGGCGCTCAAGCCCTCTCCCAACGGGAGAGGGATCATGTCGCGCTGGCCTCCCCGGCCCCGACCGCCTAACTAGCGTCCATGCCCCCCGCCGACACCCCTGCCGAGGTCTTCAAGCGCGCGCTCGCCCACGCGGCCCGCGCCCTCGCGGAACAGTCGGAGCTGGAGGTGGTCTTCGGCACCGAAGGGCCCCGCCTCAACGGCAACGTCCTCACCCTGCCCCACCCGCCACGCAATCCGTCGGACGGCGACAGCGCCACCCTGAGAGGTCAGGCCGACCGGCTGGCGCTGCGCCTCGCCAACCACGACGCCGCCGTCCATGCCACCCTGCGTCCGCTGGACAGCCGCGCCGCCGAGGTGTTCGAGGCGGTCGAACAGGCGCGGGTCGAGGCGCACGGGTCGACCTCGCTGGCGGGTGTGCGCTCGAACATGAACGCCGCCCTCCTGACCCGTCTGGAGAAGTCGGGGGCCCTGCGCGCCACCGAGGCCGCGCGGGTGCCGGTGGCCGAGGCCGTGGCCCTGCTGCTGCGCGAGCGGGTCACCGGCCAGCGCAGCCCCGACGGGGCCGGCACCATGCTGGACCTGGTCCGCGACGATCTCGAGGCCCGGGCCCACGATGCGCTGGACCGTCTGGCCGCGACCGCCGGTGACCAGCGGGCTTTCGGCGCGGCGATGAAGGATGTGCTGCGCGCCCTCGATCTCGATCCCGGCGACGGCCGCGGCGACGAGGCCAATGACGAGCCCGGCGAGGACGAGCCCCCGCCGCAGGAACCCGAGGCCTCGGACGATCAGCAGGACGAGGAGGACGAGGGCGGCGGCGAGGGCGGCCAGTCGATGGACGGCGCGTCCGAAGACCCCACCTCCGAACAGGACCGCGAGGGCCGCCCCGACGGCTCCCCTGCCGAACGCGACGGCGACGCCGCCGACGACGGCCCCGATGTGGCCGAGGGCGCCCTGCCCAACCGTCAGGAAAACACCGACGACGGCCGGGCCATCGACGCCTACCGCGTCTTCACCACGGCCTATGACGAGGTCATCGACGCCGCCGACCTGTGCGATCCGATGGAGCTGGACCGGCTGCGCTCCCTGCTGGACCAGCAGCTGACGATCCTCTCCAGCGTCGTGGCCCGGCTGGCCAACAAGCTGCAGCGCCGGCTGATGGCGCAGCAGAACCGGTCCTGGGCCTTCGACCTCGAGGAGGGCGTGCTGGACACCGCCCGCCTGACCCGGATCATCACCGATCCGACCAGCCCGCTCAGCTTCAAGGCCGAGAGCGAAAGCCCGTTCCGCGACACGGTCGTGACCCTGCTGCTGGACAACTCCGGCTCCATGCGCGGCCGGCCCATCATGGTGGCGGCGGTCTGTGCCGACATCCTGGCCCGGACGCTGGAGCGCTGCGGCGTCAAGGTCGAGATTCTCGGCTTCACCACCCGCGCCTGGAAGGGCGGACAGGCCCGGGAGGCCTGGATCACCGCCGGCAAACCGGCCATGCCCGGCCGTCTGAACGACCTGCGCCACATCATCTACAAGTCCGCCGACTCGCCATGGCGGCGCGCCAAGAAGAACCTCGGCCTGATGATGCGCGAGGGGCTGCTGAAAGAGAACATCGACGGTGAGGCCCTGACCTGGGCGCACGACCGGCTGATGGCCCGCCCCGAGGCCCGCCAGATCCTGATGGTCATCTCCGACGGCTCACCGGTCGACGACTCGACCCAGTCGGCCAATGCGGCCCTGTATCTGGACAAACACCTGCGGCAGGTGATCGAGCGGATCGAGACCCAGAGCCCGGTCGAGCTGATCGCCATCGGCATCGGCCACGACGTGACCCGCTGGTACCGGCGCGCGGTCACCATCGTCGATGTCGAACAGCTGGGCGGGGTCATGATCGAGAAACTGGCCGAACTGTTCGAGGCCGCGCCCAAACAGACCGGCGGGCGGGCCGGGCGGCGGCTGAAGCGCGCGGCGTGATGCGGGCGGCCCTCCGCGCCTTCGGGGCCCTCACCCTGATGGGTGCGGCGGCCTGTGCGGCGGTCGCCACCTCCACGCCCGGTCCGCTGCCCGCCGCCGATCGGGCACTCCGGATGGAGGCCCGCCATGTCCCGCTGGGTCTCGGCGGGGCCACCCTCGCCCCCGGTGTGCGGTACGCAGGCGGCCTGATCCTGCGCGGCCCGGACCTGCATGGCCTGTCGGACCTGAAGATCACCGACGCCGGCCCGACGGAGGCCAGGGCCTGGGTGGTCAGCGATTTCGGCGACCTGATCCGGTTCACCCTGCGGCTGGACCGGAATGGCCGGCTGACATCAGCCGACACCGCCACCAGCCGTCCCCTGAGCGGCCCGGACGGGGCGATCCTGACGCCCAAGGCCAATGCGGACGCCGAAGGACTGGCGATCCTGCCCGACGGCCGTGTGCTGATCGCTTTCGAGCGGGACCACCGCATCTGGTCCTATGGCACCGGTGCCAGTGCGCGCCCCGTGGCCGTGGCCACCCCTGCCACCGCCCTGCCGGACAACGCGGGTCTGGAGGGTCTGGCACCGGCCGGCCTGACCGGCTGGCTCGCACTGGCGGAAGAGGGCGGCGCATGGCTCTGCGCGATCGACTGTGTGCCGATGGGTCGGTCGACCCTGATCCCGGCCGATGACTACCGCTTCACCGGGGCCGATCGCGATCCTGCCGGCGACGGCTGGTTCGTCGTCGAGCGCTTCTACCGGCCGCCGCTGGACATGCGCGTCCGGGTGCGGCGGCTGTCAGCGGAAGGCGTGCTGTCCGCCCCCCTGATCCAGCTGCGGCCGCCGGCGTCGGTCGACAATTTCGAAGGCATCGCCGCGGTCGCGACCCCGACCGGGACGCGCCTGTATCTCCTCAGCGACGACAACGCCAACCCGCTTCAGAAGACGCTGTTGCTGGCATTCGACACCCCCGGTTGACCTCCAGGGCGCAATGGTCGACGTTTTCCGCCTCAGGCTTTCTCGGCGGGTCCTCGTAAGGCGAAGTCTATGCAGGTGTTGAAGGGCGGGGCACGCCGCACATTCCTGGCGATCGCCGGAGCCCTCGGGCTATCCGGCTGTGTCTCCGATCCGGCCTTCATGGAAGGCCTCGCTATGGCCACCCAGGCCATGGCCGTTGAAACCAGCCGCATGGCGGAAGACGCCGCCTGTTACCGGCACCTTTCGGTCAGCGGTGAATGGATCACCCTGTGCCCGCTCCCGCCCGGCTATGTCGCCCCCCCGCCTCGTCCTGGTCGTGATGGGCGCTATCGAGACCGTGACCGCAAGGATCGGTGGTGAGAATGGCAGCGCGCTCCGCATGACGTCTTCCGACGGCAGGAGGATACCGACCGCCCGCTCCCGCCGCGGGTCTGTCGCGTTCGCGGCCTCGCGATTTGCGATGGTACCGATGATGGCGGTTGCGGGTTGCGCCACACCGGGCGGACCGGCCTTGCCGATTCCGGCTGACAACCGCCCTCCGATCGCCCGGTGCGAAGCGGTTCGCGACATCGACTGGCGGCGGTTCGACCCTTGGGCCTCACGATGGGGTCCCGAGGCTTCGACAGCCGGGCCGGAGCGTGCCGGGATTATCGCCCGGCAGAGTGAACTTCTCGCTGGGATCGGGAGGGGCGAAACGCCTCATCGGCCCTCTCCGCAGGCCTTGATCGTCATCCGGGCCTATGTCCCGCCTGCCGGTCATCACGCTGCCGTGGAGTATTACGGGATGACCTGGCGGGAACCCGATGGCCAGTGGTGGGTCTGGAGCCAGTGGATCAATCGTCTGGAACCCCCGCCACCCCCGCCGCCACCGCCGCGGCCCGGAGAGCCGGAGCCCGAGCCTGCGCCGACGACCTGGGATGCACGCTTCCCTCCCGTCAGCGGCCCCGTGTCCGGAGAGGTCGCGGCCAGACTGGAGGCGGCCTGGTCCGATCCCTGCCGGGTCTGGGAGCCGGATCGCGCACCCTGGACGATCCCTCTGCTGAGGCGGGATCCCGCCACCCGCTCACGCCTGCGGGAATGTCCGCGCGGAGGGGCCCCGATCCTTGGAGACATCGTTGAGGCAGGGCAGCCGCCAAGGCTGATCTCCTATCCATGCAACATGGCGTTCAGCACCGACAAACTGCTGACATCGACGGCGTTTGCCCGACCCGCCGGGAGTCCTCCGGATCAACCGACGAGCCTGTCTGAACCTGGGAGCGACGTCGCCGTCGAGCCTCTCTAGACCCGCTCGCTGACCTTGATCGCCACCTTGCAGCCGGCCTTTATCACGGCGCTCAGCAGCCGGTAGCCGGGCGCGTCACGGCTGCCATGCTCGATGGCGTGGTCGTGGTGCTCCAGTTCCTCGTCCCGGAATTTCGACAGCTCGGCCGCCAGGGCCGGCTCACGGTCCTTCAGCTCCGCGATCTGGTCGGCATAGTGCTGCTCGATCACGCTCTCGACGGCCTCGGTACATGCGTGGGCCGCCTTTTCGCCCATCAGGGCCGTCACGACGCCCAATCCGGTCGCCGCCATGGCCCAAGCCGGCAGCAGAACGGTCGGCCGGACCCGGTGTTCGTTCAGCAGGGCGTCGAAGCGCGCCTTGTGAACCGCTTCGCCCGCCTGCATCGTGGCCATGTCGGCGGCGATGGCCTCCTTGCCGCGGACGCCTTCGAAGACCGCGCGCTGGGCCTGATAGATGCGGACCGCGCCGAACTCGCCGGCGTGATCCACCCGCAGGATCTCGGCCAGCCGGGCCCTGGTCGCGCTACGCCCGGGACGGGGCAGGGGAATATGGAGCGTCTCAGTTGCGGGGGGCACGGGCGTCCTTGGGTCGCTTGGCGGCAATCAGGCTGAACACGGCCAACGAGGCCGAGATCAACGTGTTCCATGCTGCCATGGACAGGCCCAGGAAGCGCCACGTCACCGCGTCGCACATGACCACCCGCTCGGCCGGTCCGACCCCAAGGGCCAGAGAGGTCAGGGCCTCAAGATCGGCCAGATCGCCCCCTCCGGCACAGAGTGCCGGCAGGGCCCACCATTTCAGCTCGCCTCCCGCATGAAAGCCGGCGGTGATCGCCCCCGTAGCGAAAACCACGAACAGCAGGAAGGCCGCGATCCGGGGCGTGCCGCGCCGGGCCTGGCTGACGACGGTCCAGATCGTCGCGATCAGACCAATCGCCACCGCGCCCCAGAAGACCTCGCGCTGGCGCAGACAGAGATTGCAGGGGGCCAGGCCGGCAAAGCGCTCGAACGCATGGGCAGCCCCCAGCAGCGCCAGCGAGATCGCCAGGGCAAAGGCGGTCCACCATCGGGTCAGCAGACGATAAGCGCTCATTCGTCCAGTCTTAACCGGGGCCGTGGCGACACGCCATCCCGTTACCCGGTGAACCGTGCCATCAAGCCGACGGCCCAGCCGGCCCCGACGATGAAGCCGACCCCGATCACCAGCAGCGCCGTGACCCAGCCGGTTGCCACCGCCGCCCCGGCGGCCACAAACAGGCCGTCCCGCTGGATCAGACCGACCGACATGAGCGCCAGCGCCACGGAGGGAACCGTGTTGGTCATGGGCAGGACGATCGTGAGTGTGGCCAGGATCATGAAGAGGGCGGCCGCCCGCTCGGCAAGGCCCTGGGTGAAAAGCGTCAGCCGGGGTTTCGACAGCCGTTCGAACCAGCCCATCCGCTTGACGGCGAAATCCGCCATCCGGTCCAGCATCGCCTTGGACACCCGGCGCCTCAGCGCCGCCTCGGGCAGCCACGGCTCCTCGCGGCCGACCAGCATCTGGCCGGCCAGCAGCAGAATGGGGATCCCCACGATCTGCGGCACGCCATACAGGGCCGGCACCAGACAGGGGATGGCCAGGATGAGGATCATCAGCCCGAACGCCCGCTCATCCAGCCGGTCACGGATCTCGCGCAGGGTCAGACCCTCAGGTCCGGACGCCCCGGCCAGTCCAACGACCAGTCCGATAAAGCCCTGGCGCGGATCGTCGGTGTGGTGATCGGGGGTGACGGTCATGGTCCAGCCCCTAGCCAAATCCGCCGCCGGAGGCGAGCGCCCGGTTCACGGCTGCGCGACCGCGGGTTGGCTTGTGGCGGCGAGGCCACTAGGTTCCGCGCCAATCGATCGGTCCCCGACACAGGAAGGGCCGGTCCCGCCGAGTTTCAGGAGACGCTCATGGACGACCTGACCGCCCCGACCCGGGCTGCCACGCCCTCCGCCCCCGCCAATCCACTGGGGGTCGATGGTTTCGAATTTGTCGAGTTTACCGGCCCCGATCCGGCGGCCATGGTCGCCCGTCTGGAGTTGATGGGCTTCACCCGGACCCACATTAACCCGGCCAATGATGTGGTCCGGCTGAAGCAGGGTGACATCACCATGCTGGTCCACCGCTCGCCGGGCGGCCAGGCCGCCGAGTTCGCGTCAGAGCACGGCCCCTCGGCCAATGGCATGGCCTTCCGCGTCACCGATGCGAAGGCGGCCTTCGAGAGCGCAGTGTCGCGCGGCGCCAAGCCGGCCGAAGGCCACGACGGCGGCGCGCTCGGTGGCGGCTATCCGTATGTGTTGCAGGGTATCGGCGGCTCGCTGCTGTACATCATCGACCAGTACGGTGACGCCGGCTCCCTCTACGACACCTGGGACGAGATCGAGGGCTGGGAGGAGGCCGAGCGCAAGAACAGCGTCGGCCTGTTCAGCCTCGACCACCTCACCCACAACGTCCGGCGGGGCCAGATGCGGACCTGGTCAGGCTTCTACGGCGACGTCTTCGCCTTCGAGGAGCAAAAATACTTCAACATCAAGGGCAAGGCCACGGGCCTGCTGTCCCAGGCCATGATCGCGCCCGACCGCGCCATCCGCATCCCCCTGAACGAGAGCCAGGACGACAGCTCCCAGATCGAGGAATTCCTGCGCCGCTACAACGGCGAGGGCATCCAGCACATCGCCCTGGCGACCGACAACATCTTCGAGACCGTCGAGGAGATGAAGCGTCGCGGCATCCCCTTCCAGGACACGATCGAGACCTATTTCGACCTGATCGACAAACGCCTGCCGAACCACGGCGAGGATGTGGCCCGCATGCGTCTGAACCGTATCCTGATCGACGGATCGGACGAGGACGGCCTGCTGCTGCAGATCTTCACCCAGGACACCTTCGGCCCGATCTTCTTCGAGATCATCCAGCGCAAGGGCAACCAGGCCTTTGGCGAGGGCAATTTCCAGGCCCTGTTCGATTCCATCGAGCTGGACCAGATCCGTCGCGGCGTGATCAAGGTCGACGCCCATTAAGGTCGCACCGCCGCACTGGCTGCCCTTCCTCGGCCCGCTCGCGGCGGCGGTCGTGGGAGGGCTGGTGGGCCAGTACGGACTGGGCGGCGGCTTCTGGACCGTGCTGATCGCGGCGCTGGTCGGGGGCTTCGTTCCGATCATCGCCTATCGCGTCTGGAAGCGCGCGCACCACAAGCGGGAACCCTGACCCGCCTGTGGCGTGCGACCGATTCTGACGTAGAGGCCTGTTAGAAGGGCCCACGGACCGATCCGTGACCTGGACCGGGTGGACCCAGTGGACTCCGTTTTTTGCATCAGGACAACGGCGGGGGCCGGTGCAAGGGGCGCTGAGGCGGTCAAGTGGACTCAGTGGACTCAGTGGACCCTGTTTTTTTGCATCAGTGTCAGGGAACTGGACCCCTCACCCCGCCCCGGTGCACCATGGGGGACCGCAACCGACCGGAACCCTGCTCATGATCTTGCGCGCCCTCATCGCCGCCGCCGCCGTGGCCCTCGCCGTCCCGGCTGCGGCCCAGGAGGCCCCCCGCTGGAGCTTCGCCATCCACGGCGGGGCCGGCGTGATCGAGCGGGCCAGTCTGTCCCCGGAACAGGACCTGGCCTATCGCGCGTCCCTGACGCGGGCCCTCGAAGCGGGCAAGGCCGTGCTGGAGCGCGGCGGGTCCGCCCTCGACGCGGTCCAGGCGGCGATCCAGCTGATGGAGGACGATCCCCTGTTCAACGCCGGCCGGGGCGCAGTCTTCACGGCTGCGGGTCGCAATGAACTCGACGCCGCCGTCATGAACGGTCGCGACCGGACGGCCGGGGCGGTCGCCGGCCTGACCACCACCCGCCACCCCATCGCCGCCGCCCGCGCCGTCATGGAGCAGTCGCCCCATGTCATGCTGATCGGCGAGGGGGGCGACACCTTCGCCGCCTCGGTCGGACTGGAACAAGTCGATCCGTCCTTCTTCTTTTCTGAACGCCGCTGGCAGGGTCTGGAGCGCGCCCTCGAAGCCCAGGGCCTGCCGATCCCCGCCCGCCCCGTCGGCGCGCCGGCCCCCGGCATGGCCTCGGCCCTGCCTGCCCCGCCGCTGAACGAGCGCAAGTTCGGCACGGTCGGAGCCGTGGCCCTCGACCAGTCGGGCACCCTGGTGGCCGGAACCTCGACCGGCGGCATGACCGCCAAACGCTGGGGTCGGGTCGGCGATGTGCCGGTGATCGGCGCGGGCACCTATGCCTCCAACGCCGAGGGCTGCGCGGTGTCGGCGACCGGCGATGGCGA
>JAIEQA010000143.1 GCA_019748095.1 Caulobacteraceae bacterium
CAGATGAGCGTGCCGGACTTGGCGGGCAGCGCGCCGTTTTCGTCGGGTTCGATGAAGCTGGACAGGACCCGGACCGGAACCTGTTTGGCCATGGCCAGCTCGACCGAGCGGGTCTGGAGCACCTTGGCCCCCAGGGACGCCATCTCCAGCATCTCCTCATAGGAGACTTTCTCCAGCCGCCGGGCCCGGCTCTCGATGCGCGGGTCGGTCGTGTAGACGCCATCGACATCGGTGTAGATGTCGCAGGGACAGCCCAGGGCCGCTGCGACCGCGACCGCCGAGGTGTCCGATCCGCCGCGGCCCAGGGTGGTGATCCGCCCGCCGGCCGTCACCCCCTGGAACCCCGGCACAATCGCGATCTCTCCGCCGTCGATGGCCGCGCCCAGCACCGCGCCGGGCACATCGACGATCCGCGCGCGGGCATGGGCGTCATCGGTCAGGATCGGGATCTGCCAGCCCATCCAGCTGCGGGCGTTCAGGCCCATGTTGCGCAGGGTCAGGGCCAGCAGGCCCGAGGTGACCTGTTCACCCGAGGCCACGACCACATCGTATTCGTCATCCGACAGCGGCAGGCCGGCCGCCGCGCCGCCGGCCCCGTCGGTCCAGGCCACCAGCTCATTGGTCTTGCCCGCCATGGCCGAAACCACCACCGCCACCGAATGGCCGGCCCGGACCTCGGCAGCGACAATGCGCGCGGCACGGCGGATCCGCTCGAGGTCGCCCATCGAGGTGCCGCCGAACTTCATCACCAGCCGCGTCATTGTGGCTGCGCCCCCAACATCTGTCTGTCTTGCATGATGACCGCAAAAGGGGTTCACCCTTGCGCCCATGGCCGCTTCTAACGACCCGTCGCCGATGACGGAACCCCGAACGGGGCATGGATTTGCCGATCAGGCACAGGGCGCGAGCATCGACCCCGCCGATGTGGCGCGTTTCTCGGCCCAGGCCGCCGAATGGTGGGACACGAAAGGCCCGTTCGCGCCCCTGCACAGGTTCAATCCGGCCCGGCTGGCCTTCATCCGCGATGAGGCGGCGGCCCGTTTCGGGCGCGATCCAAAACGCATCCGCACCTTCGAGGGCCTGAACCTGATCGACATCGGCTGCGGCGGTGGGCTGATCGCCGAACCGATGCGACGTCTGGGGTTCACCGTGACCGCGATCGACGCCTCGTCCGAGAACATCGGCACCGCCCGGGCCCATGCGGCGGAGCAGGGTCTGGACATCGCCTATGTCGCGGCCACGGTGGAACAGATGGAGGCGGACGGAGCGGGCCCCTATGACGTCGTCCTGGTGCTGGAGATCATCGAACATGTGGCTGACCCGGAGGCCTTCATCCGCGCCTGCGCGCGGCTGATCGCGCCCGGCGGCATGATGATCGTGGCCAGTCTGAACCGGACGCTGAAATCCCTGGCCCTCGGCAAGATCGCCGCCGAGTACATCCTGCGCTGGGTCCCGGCCGGGACCCACGACTGGCGGCAGTTCCCGAAACCGGACGAGATCCGGCAGATGCTGGCCGCCGAGCCGGTCACGGTCAGTGGCCCGTTCGGCCTGGCCTACAATCCGCTGTCCGACCGGTGGAGCGAGAGCGATGACGCGGACGTCAATTTCCTGATGGTCGCGACCCGGGACTGACGCCCTGCATTACCGCGATTTCATCCAGATGACCGACATGTAACGGGAAGTCGGCCCCGGACAGTGGCATCCAGAAGGCACAACTCTATGGAGCCAACCCATGAAGCGCCTTGTGACCATCGCCGCCCTGACCGCCGCCGTAATGGTGTCGGGCTGTATCACCGTGATCGACGCCGACAGCGACGACACGGCCTGGCACGGCAACAACGCCCAGCCGTTCGAGGCCGCCCGGAAAGACTGTGATGACCGGACCAGCGGCAGGGACGCCTTCCGGGCCTGTATGGCCGAAAAGGGCTGGACGCGCAGCTAGACCGGCCGGGTCATATAGCGGGCGTCGGGACCATAGCTGGCCAGCTTTCTCGCCAGTTCCGGGGTCTCGCAGACCGTAAATCCGTGGCCGCGCCAGAAGTCGACGGCATCGTTGACGGCGACCAGGGCAAGAGTCGACCAGTCGCCGGCGCGGGCAAGGTCCAGCACCGCCGCCATCGCCGGCCGGGACCAACCCTGACCCCTGACAACGGGGCTCAGGGCCAGGTCGTGCAGATACAGCACCGTGGCGTCGCCGGGGATCGCCGGGATCAGGGCGTTCAACGGCGGAACTGTCCCGGACCGCCATGGATAGGCCACCAGATAGGCCTCGACCGCTTCGGGGCTCGCCAGGACGAAACAGCCCTGCGGCCAGAGCGACAGCCGGTTCTCGAAACAGGCGCGGCCCTCGAAATGATCGGGAAAGCCGATCGCCGCAATCTCGACCACCCGGTCCAGATCACCGGGGACCATCGAACGCCATGCCGGATTCATCAGTTGATCTTGGCCGGATCGGGCGGGACGGCCGGGAGGACGGCACAGGGCACGCCATCGGCCTTGAGCGCCCGGACTTCCTGCGGCGTCGCCTCGCCGTAGATCTCGCGCTTCTCGGCGGCCCCCTCGTGGATGGCACGGGCCTCGCGGGCGAATGTGTCGCCGACATAGTCAAAATTGGCCTCGACATGGCTGCGGACCTCGCGCGCCGCCTGCAGCATCAATGTCTGGACGCGGGCGGCGTCCGCCGGGTCCATGCCCCGCGACTTCGTGCCCGCCACAGCCGGGGCCATGATCTGTTTCGACACGCCGCGCGAGCCACAGAAGGGGCATTCGACCAGTCCCCGCGCGGCCTGATCGTCATAGTCGGCCGACGAGCCGAACCAGACCTCGAACGGGTGGTCGTGATCGCATTTCAGGGCATAGCGGATCATCGGGCGATATCCGGCGCGGCGAACGTCCGGTCATGGCGGAGAGCCGGCACAGCGGCCCGCGCCGTCTCGACCGCAGACAGGTCCAGCGTCGCGTGAAGGATCCCGGGCGCGTCGTGGTCCAGTCTGGCGATGACCTCACCCCATGGACTGACGACGGTGGAGCGGCCCCAGGTCCTGCGGCCGTCCTCATGGGTGCCGCCCTGGGCCGGGGCCAGGATGAAGGCCCCGGTCTCTATGGCCCGGGCCCGCAACAGGGTCTCCCAGTGCGCCTCGCCGGTGGAGACGGTGAAGGCGGCGGGGACGGCGATCATGACGGCCCCGGCCCTGGCCAGCTGCCGGAACAGGTGGGGAAAGCGGATGTCGTAACAGACACTCAGGCCCAGCCGGCCCCAGGGGGTGTCGGCCACGACCGCCGCGTCGCCGGGCCGGATCGTGGCGCTCTCGCGATAGGTCTCGCCGTTTGGCAGATCGACATCAAAAACATGCAGCTTGTCATAGCGGGCCATGATGCCGCCGCCCGGATCAACCAGCAGCGCCCGGTTGGCGGCGCGGTCGTCGCCCGTATGGCCCGAGTGCACGATGGCGGATCCGATCAGCAGCCAGACGCCCAGCTCTGCCGCCAGCCGGCGCAGGCCCAGCACCGCCTCGTCCTGATCCTCATCGGTGATCGCGGCGGCCCGACGATCACGCCTCTGTTCCAGCAGGTTGGAGCCCTCGGGCGTCAGGATCAGTTTCGCACCCGCCGCCGCCGCCTCACGGATCATCGGCTCGATATGGGCCAGGGCCGCCGCTGCCGTCGCCGGCGTGCGGGTCTGGATCAGGGCGATGGGAAGGCCCGCGCCCATTCAGTTCGCCAGGAGCGGCTCAAGACCACCGCGGCGGTCGAGCGCATGCAGGTCGTCTGAACCTCCGACATGCTTTCCGTCGATGAAGATCTGGGGGAAGGTGGCCTTGCCGCCGGACTTCTCGACCATTTCGGCCTTCTTCGCAGGATCGTTCGAGGCGACAATCTCGGTGAATTCCGCTCCCTTGCGGGCCAGCAAACCCTTGGCCGCGACGCAATAGGGACAGCCGGGTTTGGTGTAGATGACGACAGCGGCCAAGGCGGAACTCCGACAAACAATGATCAGAACCCGCATCAAGACGCGGGTCTGTGACCCTATCTAGGCATTTCCCGCGCCGTGCGCACCCTTGCGATCACGGCCAGATCGACCGCCCGGGCCCCGGCGTCCAGCAGGACCCCCGCGCAGGCCTCGGCCGTTGCGCCCGTGGTGAGGACATCGTCGACCAGAAGGACGCGTCGGCCTCGAACCCGGCGCGCACCGGCCTCGGTGACCGCGAAGGCCGCCTTGACGTTGAGCGCGCGGCTACGGGCGCTGCGCCCGCCCTGGGTTTTTGTTGCACGGGTGCGGATCAGAGCGTCAGGCAGATAGTCGCGCGCCGCCGCCCGGGCGAGCGGCCGGGCGATCTCGGCCGCCTGGTTGAACCGCCGGCCCAGCAGCCGCATCGGGTGCAGCGGCACGGGGACCACGGCATCGGTTTCGGTGAGCAGGGGTGCGGCGGCCCGGCCCAGCCACAGGGCGAACAGGCCCGCAAACTGCTGCTGGTCGCCGTGTTTGTACTTCAGGATCAGACCGCGCGACGCCGTATCGTAGACACAGGCGGCCCGGGCGCGGGCGAACCGGTAAGGAGAGGCCAGACAGGCGGCGCAGCGGTCCGAGGCGAAATCCCCGCCGTCGAACTCGAACCCTGCCCCACAGCCGTCACAGACGGGATCCTCGAGGAAGGTGACCCGGCTCCAGGCGTCGGCGGTCAGGCCCGCTGCAGCCGTCGCCTCACGGCTGTCATGGGCGAGCGGCGGCAGGATCAGGTCGATCAGGCCGCGGCCGAGCCCACCCAGACGGCGGCGACCCGCTTCCCAATACGCCCTCAAGGCCCCATCCTGATGGTCCATGACCGCGTCTGCCCCTCCCCTGATCTTTGACGCCGCCCGCCGCAGGGCCCGGCTGGCCCGATCGGTCGGGCGGTTCACCGAAGCCGATTTCCTGCACCGTCGCGCGGCGGATAACGCCGTTCTCAGTCTGGAGGCGACCCTGCGCCCGTTTCCGGTCGCCGTCGACCTGTCGGCCCAGCCGGGGGTCTTCGCTGCGCGGCTGTCCGGGAGCGATGCAGCCGGCCGGGTCGGTGAGGCCCGCACGGTTGGCGATCTGACCACCCGGGCGGCCCCCGGGGCATACGATCTCGACCTCCAGCCCGGCTCCACCGACCTGATCGTTTCGCTGATGACCCTGCATTGGGCCAATGACCTGCCGGGGGCGCTTAGCCAGATCCGGCGTACGTTGAAACCGGACGGTCTGTTTCTGGGCACCCTCGCCGGGGCGGGCACGCTTAAAGAGCTGCGTGGCGTTCTGACCGAGGCCGAGCTGGCCGAGCGGGGCGGGGCCCAGGCGCGGGTATCGCCGTTCGCGGACGGCTATGACGGGGCGGGCCTGCTTCAGCGGGCGGGATTTGCCCTGCCGGTGGCCGATGTCGACCGGCTGACAGTGCGCTATTCCGACCTGTTCGCCCTGATCCGCGACCTGCGCGCCATGGGCGAGACCAGTGTACTGGCGGGCGTCACCCGTCCCCTGACCCGGTCGATCATCACCCGGGCCGCCGCGCTGTACGCCGAGCGCCACGGCGATGCGGACGGCCGCATCCCCGCGACATTCGAGATCGTCAACCTCGCGGGCTGGGCTCCGCACGACAGCCAGCCCAAGCCGTTGCCACGCGGTTCGGCACGGGTGCGGCTGGCCGACGCCCTGGGGGTCGTCGAACACGGTCGCACGGGGCAAGGCTAGAGCGGTGTGGCCTCGACCAGCACTTCGGTGCGCCGACGCAGCGGCTCTTCCACGCCCGGAGCGGCCATCGCGCCGGTGTCGCCCGCAGCCGTGACCTCGAAGGCGGGGGCGGGCCATCCTGCAGTGGACAGGGCCCGGACCACAGCGGCGGCACGGCGCTCGGACAGGGCTTGATTGGCACCCGTTGCGCCAGTGGAATCAGCGAGTCCAAGAACCTGAACCGACTGGATCCGGCACCCTTCAAGGCGGCTGGCGGTCAAGGCGATCGCGGTCTGCGCGGCATCTGTCAGGGTGTCGGCGTTCTCGGCAAAATAGATGTCAAACCGCTGGGCAGCGCAGTCGTCTGGCACCGTGACCAGCGTGCCGCGCTCCGGGAAGGCGCTGGCGCACGCCGACAGCCCCAGTATCAATCCGGCCAGGCCCAGACTTCTGATCGTTTTCATCGCGTCTTTCCCCAAATGACAAGGGCGGCTCGCCAAAGACGAACCGCCCTGAAAACTATCGTCCGTTCAGCGCCCTAGTAGCGACGCTGGCCGTTTTCCCAATAGCACTCGTCCTGCCGGTTGTCGTAGCAGTAGTAGTAGTTTCCGCGGGCGTCGCGGTAGCGCTGCTGGTTGTTGCGGTCCTGCTGCGAGCCGCGGATCGCGCCGGCAGCCCCGCCGACGACGGCCCCGATGGCGGCACCGGTTGCGGCATTGCCCGACCCGACGTTGTTGCCGATGATGGCTCCGGCGACGGCACCGATGCCGGCGCCGATGGCACCCTGACGCACGGTCTGGTTCGGGCCACTGCCCGTGTTGCCGCCGTAGCCATAGGGGTCACTGGCGCAGGCCGAGGCCAGCAGGCCGGCGGCCCCGATCGCGATAATCGCCTTGTTCATGGGTTTGTCTTTCATTCCTGAGGTTCGCCCCGAGAGCGAGAACGCTGGATTATAGCGCAGGTTCCACGGCTATGCTGTCCGTTAACGATATCGTACGCTGAACGTCGGTCCGGCAGGTGTCGGGTCACGACGGCCGTTCAAGGAGTCTATCCATGCGCTTTCAGGAACCGGTCCATATGTCGGACGATCACGCCAGTCCCGTGTGGGCGCGAACCAAACGGCGGTCCGGCGGGGGCGCGGGGGGCTTCGTGGGGCTTCTGGTCACCCTTCTGGCCCTGTTCGGCGTTCTGACCGCCGTCCTCGGGATCAAGGAACGCTCCCTCGCTGAGGGCGGCGCCCTGCTGGACGGCTGGATCACCGCAGGGGTGGACAGGGCGCGGGCATTGGCCGGACAGGCTCCCGAGGCCGCCGACGCAGCCGTGGAGACAGCCGGAGAGGCTGCCGGGGCCACCGGTGAAGCCCTTGAATCCGGAGCCGCGACCGCCGCGCAGGATCTCAAGCAACAATAGTGAAGCTTGTCCGGAACACCCGCAGGACCGGAGCGTTCGGGCCGGATGATCGAGACCGATAACCCCGACATCAGCCCGACCGGGCCCGTTGACGAGGCCGAACCGCAGCTGCGGGCCCTGACGCCCCATGTCGCGATCCGGCGCGTGGCGGTTCTGGTCAATCCCCTGTCCGGCTCGGTGGGGCCCCGGGCCGCGGCCGAGGTCGAGGCCATCATGGCTGACTACCCCTGCGAGGCAGAGGTGGTCGAACTGGCGGGCGAGACCATGGATGCGCAGATCACCACAGCGCTGTCCGCATCCCCCGATGTGCTGTTTGTCCTCGCCGGGGACGGGACAGCCCGCGCCGTCGCTTCTCGCGCCGGCCCGCGCGGGCCTCTGGTCGCGCCCCTTCCGGGCGGGACGATGAACATGTTGCCCAAGGCCCTCTATGGCACGACCGACTGGAAGGCGGTGCTGCGGGCGGCGCTGGAGACCGGATCGGCACGGGCGGTCTCGGGCGGCGAGGTCGAGGGCCACGCCTTCTATTGCGCCGGCATCTTCGGCTCCCCGGCCCTCTGGGCTCCGGCCCGGGAAGCCATGCGCACCGGGAAACTGGGCCTGGCCTGGACCTATGGTCGTCGTGCGCTGCGCCGTGCCTTCTCGGGCAAGATCCGGGTCGAGCTGGACGGCGGCAAGGCGCGCCGGAGCGAGGCTCTGGCCCTGATCAGCCCCCTGATCTCCCGGGCCATGGAAAAGCCGGACGGGCTGGAAGCGGCGGCGATGAATCCGGCCGATGCCGCAGAGGTGTTCCGGCTGGCGGCCGCCGCCCTGTTCAGCGACTGGCGTCAGGACCCGTCGGTCGTCACCCGGCCCGCGCGCAACATTCGCATCCGGGCGAGATCCCGCATTCCAGCCGTGCTGGACGGCGAGCCCGTGCTTCTGCCGCACGATACCACCGTCATCTTCGTCGCCCGCGCCTTCCAGGCCCTCGCACCGGATCCGGTGGCTGCGGGAACAGGACTCCCATGACGGTTCGCGAATGACCCCGGGTCGCCTGTTGCAGTTTTCGGATGTGCATTTCGGTGTGGAGCACAGGAACGCCTGTGCCGCCGCGCTGGACTATGCCCATGCCACCCCGAGCGACCTCATCCTGATCACCGGGGACATCACCCAGAAGGGCTATCCGGACGAGTTCGCGGCGGCCGGGGCCTGGATCAAGGCCATGCCCCGGCCCCGGTTTGTGATCGTGGGCAATCACGATGTGCCCTATTGGGACATGACGGCCCGGCTGTTCTGGCCCTGGCGCGCGTTCGAGGCCGCCACGGGGCACCCGGCCCATGATGGCGAATTCGTTTCGAAGTCCGTCATGGTCCGCGGCGTGACCACGGCCCGCGGCTGGCAGGCACGGGCCAACTGGTCCAAGGGCGTGATCGATCTGAACCAGACCCGGCGGGCCGCAGAGGCCTTGCGGCAGGCCCCGGTCGGGGCCCTGCGCATCCTCGCCTGCCACCATCCCCTGGTCGAGATGATCGGCGCACCCATGACCGGTGACGTCAAACGGGGAGGAGCGGCGGCGGCGATCTTTGCCGAGGCGGGCGTCGACCTGATCACGACCGGGCACGTCCACATTCCCTTCGCCCTGCCGATCGACCTGTCAGACCGTTGCTCCTACGCCATCGGCTGCGGGACACTGTCGCACAGGGAGCGCGGGGCTCCACCCAGCTTCAACCAGATCGAATGGGACAACCGGACCATCACCGTGACCGCCATGGCCTGGACGGGAGACCGGTTCGAGCCCCACCAGACGTGGCACCTTCCGCGCCGTCAGGACACCCGCCACCGCGAGACCGCGCCGGATCCCGCCGTGCCGGGCCAACGCGAGGCCTCTGCGGTGTGAGAGCCACCCGAAACGAAAAGAGCCGCAATCCCGGGGATTGCGGCTCCTTGTCTGGTGCTCGGTCAAACGCCCCGGTCAGGGACGGCTGCCCCGGCCTCTCAGCCCCCCCGCCACCAGCGAGATGACGAACAGGACAATGGCGATGATGGCCACGAATTTGGCGATCTCGAACGAGAAGTTCGCGATGCCGCCGAAGCCAAGAACGGCCGCGACCAGCGCGACGATCAGGAAGATAACAGCCCAGCGTATCATGGTCGAAGCTCCGTAAGGGGGTGATCGACGCCTCATCCTGGCGTCGCCTGGTGTCTCAACACCCGGCGAGCCTGATCGTTCCGGCTATCGCCGGTACCGGGGCCGCGACCGTTCCGTGAACGCCGCCGCGACCATGGTCGCCAGGGCAGGGTTGCGCAGGAAGATCCATCCCCCGGCGAGGGCGGCCACGATCCCGAGAACCGGCCGCTGGCGGAACAGGGCATAGGCCCGTCCCCCCAGCCCCTCGGGCTCCTCATACTCTTCCGGCGCGTCAGCCGCACCGGATGCCTTGAGGAAGACAAGGGCCACCAGCAGGGCCACCAGAGCGAACCCGCCGGACGTGAGGGCTGCAGCGGCCAGCGGCGGCATCACCAGTTGCAGGGCATAGTAGACGGTGGCCCCGAAAGCGACGATCGCGACGAAGGCGCTGGCGGCGACCACGAAGGCCGCCGTCAGCTTTTTCACCAGGCCCTTGACCATCATCAACGCCGGCGACCGGCCAGCAGCAGGCCCAGAACCACCCCGACGGCCAGGGCGATCGCGGTCGACTGAACCGGCCGCTCCTGAACGCGCTCGGTAATGTAGCGTTGCGCCTCGTCGAGACGTTCCGAGGCGTCGTCGTAGTACTCCCGGCCGCGCACGCGCGCCTGGTCGTAGTAGTCGCGGGCCTGGTTACGCATCTCGTCCGCGCGTTCGCGGATGCGGGAATCAGCCTCGGCGGCCTTCTCACGCAGCCGGGCCTCGGTCTCCGCCGCCCTGGCCTTGAGCCGGGCGGCCTCCTCGCGGGCACCGACCTTCAGATCCTCCTTAAGGGTGTTGAGGTCGTTCTTGATATCCTGTCGAGCCTTGGTCGTCGCCATGATGCGCGCTCCATTGTGTCAGCTTGGCCACAAATAGCGGCCTCGTCCGCTGAACGCCACACCTCGCGGGCGGTTCCGGTGCCCAACCCGCCGTCCGCCCCCCGACAGGGTGCCCGTGGTTCACTGCGGGTTGTCGGCCGCCTGCTCGGCCTGGGCCCGCACCGTGGCGGGAAGGCCGCGAAGCTGGGTCATGCCGGCCTCGACGCCGGCCCGGGCGCCTGACTGCTGGTCGGCGGGCATGGCGGCGATCTGGGGAAGGACGAAGGCTTCCAGGTCGGCGGCAAAGGCGTCCATCTCCGGCTGATAGCGGGACTGGACGGCGTCGAGATCGGCGTCGCGCCTGGCGCGGTCCGTTCCGGCGGCGGCGATGGCAGCCCCCATCTCCTCGCCCATCTGGCGGATGCGGCCCTGAAACGCTTCGGCACGTGCCTCGAAAGCGGCCTCGGCGTCGGCGGTATCGGACGCCGCGTCTGACGCGGCGGGAGGGGTCGGGGCCGTCTCCTGCGCAAGAGCCGGGGTTGCCGCCATCAGGGCGGCGGCGAAGAGGATCGAACGCATCGCGGACTCCACTGGCCAGGCACCGACCGTCGCACGGTCGGCGCGGTCACGGCAAGCGCGTATCAGCCCCGGCGGTCGCGCCTGGCCAGAACCCTAAGACGCAGGGCGTTCAGCTTGATGAAGCCGGCCGCATCATTGTGGTCATAGGCCTGGATACCCTCCTCGAAGGTGACCAGATCCTGGTCATAGAGGCTGTTGGCGCTCTCGCGACCGATGACCGAGACATTGCCCTTGTACAGTTTGACCCGGACCGTGCCGGAGACCTTCTGCTGCGACAGGTCGATCGCCGCCTGCAGCATCTCGCGCTCCGGCGAGAACCAGAACCCGTTGTAGATCAGCTCCGCATATTTCGGCATCAGCTGGTCCTTCAGGTGCATGGCGCCCCCGTCCAGGGTGATCGACTCGATGCCGCGGTGCGCCGCGATCAGGATCGTACCGCCGGGTGTTTCATAGACGCCGCGAGACTTCATGCCGACGTAGCGGTTTTCAACGAGGTCGAGGCGGCCAATGCCGTTGTCGTGGCCGAGTTCGTTGAGCTTCGTCAGCAGCGTCGCCGGCGACAGGGCCTCACCGTCGATGGAGACCGCATCGCCCTTTTCGAAGCCGATGGTGATGACCGTCGCCTTATCGGGCGCGTCTTCCGGCGCAATCGTCCGCTGGTGGACGAATTCGGGGGCCTCGACGGCCGGATCTTCCAGTACCTTGCCCTCGGACGAGGAGTGCAGAAGGTTGGCGTCAACGCTGAACGGGGCCTCGCCGCGCTTGTCCTTGGCGATCGGGATCTGGTTCTTCTCGGCGAAGTCCAGCAGGGCCTCGCGGCTGCGGTACTCCCACTCGCGCCACGGGGCGATCACCCGGATGTCGGGCTCCAGCGCATAGTAGCCCAGCTCGAACCGGACCTGATCGTTGCCCTTGCCGGTCGCGCCGTGACAGACGGCGTCGGCCCCGACCATGCGGGCGATCTCGATCTGGCGTTTGGCGATCAGGGGCCGCGCGATCGAGGTGCCGAGCAGATAGTCGCCCTCGTACTGGGCATTGGCGCGGAACATCGGGAAGACGAAGTCGCGCACGAACTCCTCGCGCAGATCGTCGATGAAGATGTTTTCGGGCTTGATCCCCATCTTCAGCGCCTTCTCGCGCGCCGGAGCCAGTTCCTCGCCCTGACCGAGATCGGCGGTAAAGGTCACGACCTCGGCATTGTACTCGGTCTGCAGCCATTTCAGGATGATCGAGGTGTCGAGCCCGCCGGAATAGGCCAGCACGACCTTCTTCACGGGCTTGTCAGACGCCTTGGCCATGGGATTTCCTTCAGGAGACGGGGCAGAGGGGAGTTTGCGCGGCTTAAAGGGCCGAAGCGCCCGCGATGCAAGGGCGGGATTGCGGCAAGGTGTCTGGCGTTCTCCCCTCCCGTCCCTATCTGAGGTCCAGTCAGCCCGAGGGATACTGTGACCGAATCCGCACCCGTCTCCGCCACCCCTGCCTCCGACGCGACGCCACCGGCCGTGGAACGGCCCCTGCCAGAGGCCGCGCGACGCGCCCTGGCCGAGGCGGCGGCCCGGCGCGCGGCCGCGACGGTGACCGCCCTGCCGCCCGAGGACGGCGGTCCCCGGGGCCCGGAGCCCACCCGTTACGGCGACTGGGAAAAGAAGGGTCTGGCCATCGACTTCTGAAGGCGCGAACCGATTCCGCCGAACCGTGTTAACCTTTTCGTCCTGCCGGAGGTTTTCATGCGCCGTCTCGTCCTGATCGTCCTCGCCGTCGTTGCCATCCCCGGCGCGGTCGCCGCCCAGACCTGGGGTCAGCCGCGCTACACGCCCCAAGGCCCTGGCCAGCCGTATGGTGGGCCGGGTGTTCCTTCCTATGGCAATGGCTATGCGACCGGCTACGGCTACAACCACGGTGGGGGCCCGGCGTTCGGCGATCCCCGGGCGTATCGTCCCCCGGTGGCGTATGGCTATGGTCATGATCGCGGCGGGCGCTACGGCTACAGCGCAAGGGGCCGCGGAGACTGGACGCGGTGGTCGAGCCCTCCGGGTCGCGGCTACCACGACGTCTATGGCTACAATGATGATCGGGCCCCGCGCGGGGCCGATACCCGGCGGTACCGGAACCGAGACTGCCCCTGTGGCAGCGGAGCCTATCTCTACGATCACTGAGACCGCTTCACGCCAGAAGGGCGAGATTTAGCCACGTCCTGCGCGGTTCCCTCGCGTCCGGGGCGCATCCGGAAGCCTTCGCCGTCGGTGCGACTAGGGTGGGCATCGAGCCTGCCGGAGTCCGCGCCGTGAAAACCCTGTTCCCCCTTGTGACCGCCGCCCTTCTTCTGGCGGCCGCGCCCTCTGCGGCGAGCGAACGGCCGGGACAAGGCGGTTGCGGCGGCGGTTGCGGCGGGGGCCAGGCAGGCGGCGGCTACAATGCCAACGTCAATGTCAATGTGAACGCCAGCGCCTCCGCCACGGCCCGGTCAGGGGCTTTCATCAACGCCCGGGCCTATGACGTCCAGGCCATCGGTGCGCGCGGGGCCGTCTATGGCGGGGTGATCTCGACCGGCGGGGACTACGCCCCGGGATACGGCTATGTCGGTCCGGGCCACGGTCCGGTCGTCATCGGGGGCCCCGGCTATGGGCCCAGCCGGCCGCATGGCTATGTCGTGTACGGGTTCGGTCGCCGCTACGTGACCACCGACCTCTGCGGGGCGTGTGGCTACGGCCCGCCCCCGCCTCCACCTCCGCCCTCCTGCCATGACGTCTGTCGCAGCCATGGCCACGACCGAGGCTATCACGAGCGGGACCATGGAAGAGCCGGAGCCTATGCCCGCTCGGTGAATGTGGCGGGATCGTACAGCGTGCGGGAAAGCTACAGCGAGCATGCCGCATGGTCGGAGGGCTATGAACGCCACACCGGGCGCGGCCATGAGCGGGTCAGACCCGACGGACCCTATCGGGACGACGGCCCCCGCTATGCGCCGATCCCGTATCACGCCGCCCCGCTGGAGCCCGTACCCTCCGCGCAGGTTCACCCTTATCGGCCCGCCGACTATGCCCCGCCGCCGGTGCATTACTCTGGACCGGCCCCCGCCCCCTCTCATCCGGAGCCGCCGGTCGCGGCCCCGGCCCCGCTCGGCTACCATGGCGACCTGCCACCCGGCGACAGCGGCGAGGGCATGCCCTACCGTCAGGAGCCGGGCGAGCGCGGCTGAGGTCTAGAGAACCTCGGCCATCTCGCCGGCGATCCGGGCGGCGGCCATCACCGGATCGTCCGCCGCGATCACCGGTCGCGCCACCACCAGATGGGTGGCCCCGGCGCGCAAGGCCTCGGCAGGGGTCGCCACCCGCTGCTGGTCGCCCCTGTCAGCCCCTGCAGGCCTCACACCCGGTGTGACGATCAGGAAATCGGGCCGACCGGCCTCCAGCGCAATCGCACGCACCCGGGCGGCCTCCAGCGGACTGGACACCACGCCGTCCACGCCACAGTCGAGCGCCTGACGCACGCGCGCCTCGACCAGGTCCGCGGCCCGGGCCGAATAGCCGATCTCGACCAGATCCTGATCCGACAGGCTGGTCATGACGGTGACCGCCAGAATCCGCGTCGCATGACCGCCCCGACCCTTGACCGCCGCCTGCATCACCTGCGGCTCGGCATGGACGGTCAGCAGGTCGCAGCCACCCTCGGCCACCGTGCGGGCAGCCCCTTCCACCTGGGCCCCGATGTCGTGCAGCTTCCAGTCCTGGAACACGGTCTTGCCCATGGCACGCAGCTCGTGGGCGAAGGCGACCCCGCCCGGGCGCGCCAGCAGGGTCAGGCCGACCTTGTAGGCCTCCACCCCATCGCCGATGCGCCGGACCAGGGCACGGGCCGACTCGACATCGGGCAGATCCAGGCCGACGATCAGGCGCGGGTCGGAAAGCAGGGGCGAGGTCATCGACGGACTCCGGCGGACCGGCTAGACCGGCGCACAGGGATGCGTCGGAGCGACCGGCGTTTCATGAGGGGCTGAGGGACAGGCAATGAACGCGCTCGATCTGGGGGTCAACCTGTTCGTGGCCCTGTTCGCCCTGGTCGATCCGATCGGCAACATCCCCATCTTTGCGGCCGCGACAGCCGGGGCGACGGCGCGGCAGAGGCTGTCCGTCTCGTTCCTGATCTGCCTGTTCATTGCCGCCTTCCTGGCCTTCTTCTTCTTCACCGGACTGTGGCTGCTGCAGTTCTTCGGCATCTCGCTGGCGGCGTTCCGGATCGCCGGCGGCATCCTGCTGCTGCTGCTGGGTCTGGATATGACGCGGGGCGATTTCCTGACGATGTTCGCCGACAAGGATGCCCTGACCGACGCCAAGGACGTGCGTGGCTATGCCCAGCGGCGGTTCAAACGCCTGATCGTGCCCTTCGCCATGCCCCTGCTGATCGGGCCCGGGGCCATATCAACCATCATCATCCAGGCCGGAGAGGCCCAGAAGATCGGCTATGCCGGCACCATCGCGGGCCTGCTGGCCATCGGGGCCGCGGCGGTGGCCACTTTCGTCTGTTTCGCGGCCACCGGCCCAATCAGCCGGGTTCTCGGGGACGTGGGCATGGCCATCGTGGTTCGCGTTCTGGGCCTGATCCTCTGCGCCCTGGCGATCCAGTTCATCCTCGCGGGCCTCGGCGAGGCCCTGCCGGGCATGTTCGCCAGCGGGGTGACCTCACCCTATCCCGGCGGCGGGCACTGAGACCGTCGATCAGATCCGCTTCAGCCGCCGGGCGTGGCCGGCGACGATGTTCAGTGCAACGGAATCGGGCAGAAGCTTGCCCAGGGTAGCCAGCACAGTGTTCATCGCGCCCGGGGTGACCCTTGGTCGGTCGGCCTCGCAGGCGTCATGGCCGACCTGTGCGACATGGGCCGCCGTCTGCCACATCCACCCGGGATAGGCCGACGACACCTGTTCGCGCGAACCGTTGACGTCATGGAACTCGGTCAGGGTGTAGCCGGGGCAGAGGGCGGTGACATGGACGCCGGTGCCGCGCGTCTCCAGCCACAGCCCCTGCGAGGCCTTGATCAGAAAGCTCTTGATCGGGCCGTACAGGGTGTCGCCCCCGGTGGCGGGCATCTGACCGGCGAGCGAGGCGACATTGAGAATCCGGCCGAAACCGCGCTCGACCATGCCGGGCAGCAGCAGGCGCGAGAGGGTCACGGGGGCGGCCAGCATGACCTGCAGCATGGCGGCGTGCTGCACCGGGTCCGTCTGCAGAAAGCCGGTGGTGCGTGAAAAGCCGGCGTTGTTGACCAGACCGTCGACGG
>JAIEQA010000012.1 GCA_019748095.1 Caulobacteraceae bacterium
TCGGGCCGGCTGCACACGGCGCGCAGCCGCAATGACCAGGTCGCGGTCGATTTCCGCCTGTGGGTCCGCGACGCCTGCGACCGGTCGGTGGCCCAGCTCCAGGCCCTGCAGCGCGCCCTTCTGGCCCGGGCAGAGCAACATGCCGGCGATTTGATGCCCGGCTTCACCCATCTTCAGACCGCCCAGCCGGTGACCCTCGGCCACCATCTGATGGCCTATGTCGAGATGTTCGGTCGCGACGCCTCGCGCTTTGCCGACGCCCGGGTCCGGATGAACGAAAGCCCGTTGGGGGCGGCGGCCCTGGCCGGATCGCCCTTCCCCATCGACCGCCATGCGACGGCGACGGACCTCGGCTTCGACCGGCCCATGGGCAACAGTCTGGATGCCGTGTCCGACCGCGATTTCGCCCTGGAGACCCTGGCCGCCGCCTCGATCTGCGCCGGTCACCTGTCGCGCTTCGCCGAGGAGATCGTGGTCTGGATGACGCCGATGTTCGGCTTCGCCTCCCTGCCCGATGACCTGACCACGGGCTCGTCGATCATGCCGCAGAAGCGCAACCCCGACGCCGCCGAACTGGTCCGGGCCAAGACCGGGCGGATCCTGGGGTCGTTCGTGGCCCTGTCGACCGTCATGAAGGGTCTGCCTCTGGCCTATTCGAAGGACATGCAGGAGGACAAGCCGCCGGTGTTCGAGGCCATGGACGCCCTGGACCTGGCCCTGACCGCCATGACCGCCATGGTCGCGGCCCTGCAGCCGAATACCGCCCGCATGGCCGAGGCGGCCGGATGGGGCTTTTCTACCGCCACGGATCTGGCCGACTGGCTGGTGCGCGAGGCCGACCTGCCCTTCCGTCAGGCCCATCACGTCACGGGCGCGGCGGTGAAGCGGGCCGAGGCCCTGGGCGTGGGTCTGGCGCAACTGCCGCTGACCGAATTGCAGGCCCTGCATCCCGGCATCACGCAAGCGGTTTACAAGGTGCTCACCCCTGAGGCTTCCTGCGCCAGCCGCCAGAGCTTCGGGGGCACTGCGCCGGAACAGGTCCGGGCGCGCATCGCCGACTGGAAGACGCGTCTCGCGTGAAGGACATCGCCATGACCAGACTGCCCGCCCTCGGTGCCCTCGCCCTGATCGCGCTCCTCGCCGCCGGATGTGGCCGGATGGCCGATCTGGAATCGCCCGCGCCGCGCCAGACCGAGCGCGCCCCGCGCGACGCCCGCGCGCCCAACCTGCCGGACCCCGCCACGATCAACCGGCCGTCCAGCCAGCAGCCGATCGACGGCGGCCCCTCCAACCCCTTCGGCGGCACCGCCGCCGGTCGCGAGCCGCAGTAGACCTTGGACCATTTTGAACGACGCGACGGCGCGCTTTACGCCGAGGGCGTGCCCCTGTCCCTCCTCGCCGCCGAGGTCGGGACCCCTGTCTATGTCTATTCCACCGCGACCCTGACCCGGCACTATACGGTGCTGCGCGACGCCGTCGCCGCCCATCCGCGCGCGTTCGGGGACGCCTTGATCGCCTTTGCGGTGAAGGCCAATTCGAACCTGTCGGTGCTGGCCACCCTCGCCCGCCTCGGCTGCGGCGCGGATACAGTGTCGGAGGGCGAGATCCGTCGGGCGCTGAAGGCCGGGGTCCCTGCGGAGAAAATCATCTTCTCGGGCGTGGGCAAGACCGACGCCGAACTGGCCTATGCGCTGGGCGTCGGCGTGCGCCAGATCAATGTCGAAAGCCCGGCCGAGCTGGACCGGTTGATCGCGATCGCCGCCGAAAAGGGGGCCTGCCCCGACATCGCCATCCGCGTGAATCCCAAGATCGGGGCCGGCGGCCACGCCAAGATCACCACCGGCGGCGAGGGCGACAAGTTCGGCATCCCGGCCGAGGAGGCCCTGGCCCTGTACGCCCGCGCGGCCGCCAGCCCGCATGTGACCCCCGTGGGCCTGGCCTGTCACATCGGCAGCCAGATCATCGACCTGGCCCCGCTGGAGGCGGCCTTCCGCCTGCTGGCCGACATGACCCGGACGCTGCGGGCCCGGGGCCTGTCCGTGACCCGGCTGGATCTGGGCGGTGGGCTGGGCGTCCCCTATGCCGGCGGGGCCGACACCGCCTCCCCGACCGCCTATGCCGACATGGCCGCCCGGGTCCTGGACGAGCTGGAGGTCGAGGCCGCGTTCGAACCCGGCCGGCTTCTGGCCGCCAATGCCGGGGTGCTGCTCAGCCGGGTGATCCAGATCACCGACCGGGCGGACGGCCGCCGCTTCGTGGTGCTGGACAGCGCCATGAACGACCTGATCCGGCCGGCGATGTACGACGCCTTCCATGAGGTGAAGCCGGTCACGCCCCGGCCGGGCCCCGACCGGGTCTGCGATATCGTCGGCCCGATCTGCGAGACCGGCGACACCTTCGCCCGCGACCGCCTGCTGCCACCGCTTGAGGCCGGCGACCTGGTCGTCTTCACCGGCGCGGGGGCCTATGGGGCGGTGATGTCCAGCGAATACAACACCCGGCCGCTGGTGCCGGAAGTCCTGGTCGACGGAGACCGCTGGGCCGTGGTGCGGGCCCGCCCGACATGGGACGAGATGCTGGCGCGGGAGACGATGGCGGACTGGGTCTAGGGGTCTGTCCGGCGACGACAGCTTCACCGTGACCGGTGAGGATGTTAGCAGGGATAGCGACGGGGGAGACAATCATGGATATCTCAACAGCGCAGCGCGACATGTCCGGTGCGCACGTTCGCGGGGCGCCCGGCGTACTGGTGTCCGGGCTCGTCTGGCTGATCGCCGGCTGGCTCTGGACGAACCAGGGGGTGGTGAACGGCTTCTACGGCCTGTTCGTCGGCGGGATCCTGATCTTTCCGCTGTCGCTGCTGGTATCCCGCGTCATTTTCCGGGCCCCGGCAGGGATCAAGGGCAATCCGCTGGAGCGGCTGGCGCTGGAAAGCACCTTCATCCTCTTCGCCGGAATCCTGCTGGCCTGGTGCTTCCTCCGGGTCGCGCCCGAACTGGCCTTCCCGGCCATGGCTGTGGCAATTGGCGTCCGCTACCTTGTCTTCCGCACGATCTACGGCAGCGTGGTCTACTGGCTGCTGGGCGGAGTGATCGCGGCGCTCGGCGCGTGGGTGGCCATGGTGCCCACCGAACTGCCGTTGAACTTTGCCCTGATCGTCGGCGCAATCGAGGTGTGTTTCTCACTGGTCCTGTTTCTGGTCGGACGCCCCGTCCGCAACGCCGCGGCCTGAGCGGAACGGACTATCCCAGGAACCGGTCCACGGCCGCGAGGAAGCGGGCCGGCTGGTCGATCATGACCATGTGCTCGGCCCCCTCGATCCGCTCGAAACGGGCGGGCCGGGGCAGGTTTCGGTAGCCGGCCTGGAACAGGGCATCCAGATGGGCGCGCGGGCTGCGGTTGTCCGGGCTCCACCCGTAGACGACGGTCACCGGGGCGGCGATGTCGGCCAGTCGATTGCGAAGGTCGGTGGTCATGACCTCATACAGCCCCTGCGCCAGCACCTGACGGTCGCCCCCCTGCCAGCCGAGCGTGCCAAACACGCTGTCGGCCGCCCCGCCGAGTTGGGCCCCCAGCGCATTGCCCTGGGTTCGCAGGGCCTCGTCGCCGAGGAACAGCAGGGCCTGATAGGCGATCCGGGCCAGCGGCTCGACGTCGCCGACCGTCGCCTCCGGGCTGATCAGGGACGGAAAGAAAGGCGTCGCGTCCACCACCATGACCCGGCCGGGGGCCCCGCCGCGCCGGTCGCGTCCGGCGTCGGCCGCCGCCCGCAAGGCCACCAGACCGCCCATCGAGTGGCCGATCACTGCGGGCCGTTCCAGACCCCGGGCGGCGATGTAGCGACGCAGCTCCGACGCCACCGGGGCCACCAGCGCCCCGGCACCATTGGCCCCGACGGGCACATCCCCGAAGCCCCGGATCGAGACCAGATGAACCCGGTAGCGGTCGTCCAGCCGGTCGGCCGTCCGCGCCCAGACGTCACCCGTCGAGGCCAGACCCGGGATCAGGATGATGTCGGGCCCCCGTCCGCGCGTCTGGACCACGATGCGGTCCGACACGAAGGCGACGTCGGCGGTCCGGGCGTGGGCAGGGACCGGCACGACAGCGGCCGGAACGACCGCGACCAGGAGAAACAGGAGCAATTTGCGCAGCATGACGAAATCCTGAACGCCGATCACGGCCATTGGGAGGCACCAAGCCCCTTGATCTCCGGCGCGGGCGGGCGTGAACTGCCCGGTCAAACAGTCTGGGGAGGCAAATCATGAATGCGGGATCAATTGTAGCCGGATGGCTCATCGTAACAGCCAGTCTCGCCCTGGCCGGGCCAGGGCTGGCCCAGACCACTGCGCCGCAGGAGGAAATTCTCACCCCGCCGCCCTCCATCGGATCGGCCCCGACCGAGGGACCACAGTGGCGAGCCTTCTCTCGCAGCGCGACCTCGACCTTCCTGATCGACCCGGCCAGCGTGCGTCAGAACGGAAACGAGATCCACGTCAGCGTCGCCCGCGTGCCCCTCAATTCACCCCCCGGGGACTACAGCCATGTCATCGACGATTTCGCGATCCGCTGCGACGCAGATCAGTCCCGCCTGACCGCCTCGGCCGAGGCCTATGAGGACGGCGTCCTGACCGAGGCCATCCCGGTCGATGAACCCTGGGGCGACATAGGGCCGGGCAGTTTCGACGAGGGTGTCCAGCAGGTCAGCTGCGGCGATGCCGTCCCTGTCGGTGCAATCTTTGCAGACATCCGGGCCTATATCGATGCCGGTCGGCCCTAGGCGCGCTGCCGCTGCCGGGCACGGCAGCGGAAGGTCTTCGGCTTGCAGTGGACGTCGGCATCGTTAATCTTTGTGATATCGTAACATCTGAAAGGTGCCCATTTTGTTCGCTCGCCCCCCTGCCCGCTTCACCGTGCCGATTGCAGTGGCCACGGTCCTGGCCACTGCACTGGCCACCCCCGTTCTCGGCCAGGGGACGCCCACCCCGACCCGGTCAGTGGCGTTTGTGTCGCAAGCCCAGCCCGGCGGCACCCTGGTCCTGCCGCTGCGGTCGGCCGCAGATCTGTCCGCAAGGGCCGGCCTGCTGGATCCGGCCGCGCTGGCCATGGTCACAAGGGCCCTCGACCAGGCCCGCTTCGGCTATGGCCCGCAAGATACCCTCACCCTGCGGGGTCTGGAGGCCTGGGATCGTGTGCTGATCGTTGGTCTGCAGGACGAGGCATCGTCCGCCCAGACAGCCGGTATGGCGGCCGGTCGTGCGCTCACGACGGTCGAGGGCCCGGTGACCGTGGCGGCGGCGGGGCTGGACGAGACGACGGTCGCCGATCTGACGGCCGGCTTCGGCATCGGTGGATACCGGCCGGACCTCTACAACACCACGCGGAAAGCCCATGCGACGACGCCCGTAACAGTCGTCACTGACGCAGCCGGAGCCGCGACCGCCTATGCGCGGGGAGCCGCGCTGGTGGAGGCGATGCATCTGGCGCGCGATCTATCCAATGAGCCGGCCAACATCCTGTACCCCGAGACCTTCGTTGACCGGACCCGCCGGGCGTTTGAGGGTATCCGCGGAGTCGAGATCACCGTGCTGGACGAGCGCGACATGGCCCGGTTGGGCATGGGGGGCATCCTCGGCGTGGGCCAGGGGTCGGAGCGTCCCCCCCGGATGATGGCCGTCCGCTATCGCGGGAGCGGAGCCCCCGCCGGTGGCCCCATTGTGCTGGCCGGCAAGGGGATCACCTTTGATACGGGGGGCATCTCCATCAAGCCGTCCGCCGGCATGGGGGCCATGAAGATGGACATGTCCGGTGCTGCCGCCGTGGTCGCGGCGACGCTTGCCCTGGCGCGGACCGGCGCGCCCGTCGACGTCGTGGCCATTGCCGCCCTGGCCGAGAACATGCCCGACGGCGGGGCCACACGTCCGGCCGATGTGCTGACCGCCTACAACGGCCGCACGATCGAGATCATCTCGACGGACGCAGAGGGCCGGCTGGTTCTGGCCGACGCCGTGGCCTGGGCCGACGCCACGATGGATCCGGCGGTGATCGTCGACATCGCGACACTGACCGGCGCGGTCGGGACCGCCCTGGGCGACGACTACGCGGGGCTGTTCAGCCGCCACGACGCCCTTGCCGACCAGCTGGAGGCGGCCGGCCGTGCGACCGGTGAGCGCGTGTGGCGGCTGCCGCTGCATCCGACCTACGTCCGCGACACCGGTTCCTCCATCGCCGATATCAAGAACTCTGGCGACGGCGGGGCCGGGGCCGGTACAGGGGCCCATTTCATCGGCTTCTTTGTGAGGCCGGACACGCCGTGGGCCCACATCGACATCGCCGGCGTCAACAACGGGGCGGCCGATGTCACACGGCCCGCCGGAGCCACCGGCTATGGGGTCCGGCTGCTGGAAGCCTTCGTCCGCGACTTCAGACCGGTCCCGCGCGGACCGGGCACGGGCGGCGGCTGACCGGACAGGCCAGGGCGGTCAGGGCAGGCTCAACACCTGCCCTGACCCGGGCCCCTAAACGTCGACGGCGGCGTCCAGCGCGTTTTCCTGGATGAATTCGCGGCGCGGTTCGACCACGTCGCCCATCAATTTGGCGAACAGGTCGTCGGCGTCGTCGGCATGATCGACCTGGACGCGCAGCAGGGTGCGGGCATTGGCGTCCAGCGTGGTTTCCCACAGCTGTTCGGGGTTCATCTCGCCCAGACCCTTGTAGCGCTGGATGGCCAGACCCTTCTTGCCCGCCTCCAGCACGGCGTTCAGCAGGTCGATCGGTCCCCGGATGGTGGTCGACTTGTCCTTGCGCCGGTAGGTGGCCGGGGCGTCGAACACGCCGTCGAAAGCTGTGGCCCGCTCGGCCAGACGTCGGGCATCCAGCGACCGGATCAACGCCTCTTCCAGCACAATCGTTTCCTGCACCGCGCGGCGGCTGCGGCCGAACACCACCGCCCCCTGCTCGCCCGGGGTCCCGGTCCAGGCCCCGTCGCCCTCCTCGGCATAGAGGTTCAGTCGTTGCGCCGCGGCCTCGGCCACGGGGGCGAGCGAGGCCGGATCTGAAAACAGGCCGGCCAGGGCCGACTGTTCGATGGCGAACGAAGGCGCGCGTTGCGACAACCGGTCGGCCAGGGCCTTGAACGCCTTGGCCTCGCGGACCAGGGCCTGAAGGTCCTGACCCGTGCGCCGTTCACCCGTGGCCAGATCCAGCTCGGCCTCGGACGAACCCTCCTCGATCAGATAGGAGTCCATCTCCGTCTGGTCCTTCAGGTAGCGCGACTGCTTGCCCTTGGAGACCTTGTACAGCGGCGGCTGGGCAATGAAGACGTGGCCCCGCTCGATCAGCTCGGGCATCTGGCGGTAGAAGAAGGTCAGCAACAGCGTCCGGATGTGCGCCCCGTCGACGTCGGCGTCGGCCATCAGGATGATCTTGTGGTAGCGCAGCTTGTCGGCGTTGAAATCATCGCGCCCGATGCCGGTGCCCAGCGCCAGAATGAGCGTGCCGATCAGTTCGGATGACAGCATCCGGTCGAACCGGGCCCGCTCGACGTTCAGGATTTTGCCCCGCAACGGCAGCACGGCCTGGTTCTCGCGGTTGCGCGCCTGTTTGGCCGAGCCGCCGGCGGAGTCGCCCTCGACGATAAACAGTTCGGACTTGGCGGGGTCGCGCTCCTGACAGTCGGCCAGCTTGCCGGGCAGGGAGCTGATATCCAGCGCCGACTTGCGCCGGGTCAGGTCGCGGGCCTTCCTGGCCGCCTCACGGGCGGAGGCCGCCTCGATGATCTTGGCGACGATGGCCTTGGCCTCGACCGGATGTTCCTCGAACCATTGCGACAGCCCTTCAGAGCACAGGCCCTCCACGGCGGGGCGCACTTCCGACGAGACCAGCTTGTCCTTGGTCTGCGAGCTGAATTTGGGGTCCGGCACCTTGACCGACAGCACGCAGGTCAGGCCTTCGCGGGCATCCTCGCCGGTCGGGGCGACCTTCTCCTTCTTCAGGGCCCCCGAGGATTCCATATAGGCCCCCATGACCTTGGTCAGGCTGGTGCGGAAGGCCGACAGGTGGGTGCCGCCGTCCCGCTGGGGGATGTTGTTGGTGAAGCACAACATGGTCTCGTGGTAGGAATCGTTCCACCACAGGGCCAGATCGATCTCGATATTGTCCTTCTTGCCGCGAATGACGATCACGTCCTTCAGGATCGGCGTCTTGGACTTGTCGAGGTGGCGCACGAAGGCCTCCACGCCGCCCTCGTAGTGCAGCATGATCTCGACCGGCTCGGCATGGCGATGGTCCGCCAGCTTGATCACTACGCCGGAGTTCAAGAACGCCAGTTCGCGCAGGCGATGCTCGAGAGTCTTCAGGTCGAAGTCGATATGAGCGAAGGTCGTGATTGACGGATAGAAGGTGACCTGGGTGCCGCTCAGGACCTTGCCATTGTCGCGGGTCGGGGCCTCGCCGGTAACTCTCAGGCTCTCGACCGTGTCGCCGCGCTCGAACCGCATTTCGTGCCGCCGGCCGTTCCTGAAGATGACCAGTTTCAGCCAGTCGGACAGGGCGTTGACCACGGACACGCCCACGCCGTGCAAACCACCCGAGACCTTGTAGGAGTTCTGGTCGAATTTTCCGCCCGCATGCAGCTGGGTCATGATGACCTCGGCCGCCGAGACGCCCTCGCCCTCATGGATATCCACCGGGATGCCCCGGCCGTTGTCGGTCACGGTGACCGAGCCGTCGGCGTTCAGGATCACCTCGACCAGATCGGCGTGACCGGCCAGGGCCTCGTCGATGGCGTTATCGACCACCTCATAGACCATGTGGTGCAGCCCGGACCCGTCATCGGTGTCGCCGATATACATGCCGGGGCGTTTGCGGACCGCATCCAGCCCTTTGAGAACCTTGATGGATTCCGCACCGTAAGCCGCTTCTTCAGCAGTGTCTTCGGTACGGGCGGTCGGGGTCTGGTCGGTCATTCAGTCGTCCGGAGACGCGGACGTCGCGGGCCACGCCATGCGCCGCCCCGTCCGCCAAAAGATGTCTGTTCCCGGACGGCCGATTCAGACCGTGCGGAAGCCGGCTTTATACAGCTATTCCCACGCTGAAAGCGAGCGCCGAGGCCGCTTTCACGCCTTGTAGCGGGGCCGTCGGGCCCCATATGTTGGGCTCACCCATCGAGAGACCCACCACCGACGCCCGGAGCGCCGATGCCCCATGCCGACAGCCTGATTTCCACACTGGTTGCGGCCTTTGTGCTCGCCTTTGCCTTCGGCATGATCGCCAACCGGCTGAAGCTGTCGCCGCTGGTCGGCTATCTCGTGGCGGGCATCTTTGTGGGCCCCTACACAATCGGTTTTGTCGCCGACACGACCCTGGCCCCCCAGCTGGCCGAGATCGGCGTCATCCTGCTGATGTTCGGGGTCGGCCTGCATTTCTCGCCCGCCGATCTGATGAGGGTGCGCCGCGTCGCCGTCCCGGGCGCCCTCGTCCAGATCGCTTCAGCCACGGCATTGGGCTGGCTGCTCGGCCGGTTCGCCCTCGGCATGTCGGATGTCGAGGCCCTGCTGATGGGATTCGCCCTGTCGGTCGCCTCCACCGTCGTCCTGATCCGCGCCCTAGAGGAACGGCGCCAGGGCAAGGGTGAGGTCGGGCGGATCGCGGTCGGCTGGCTGATCGTCGAGGATCTGGTCATCGTCCTGGCCCTCGTCCTCCTGCCCATGATCGTCCTGCCCGCCGGGGCCATGGTCGATTCCGGCGCGCTCGGCCTCAGCGTCGGCTGGACCCTGCTGAAGGTCACCGGTTTCGTTCTGGCCATGCTGTTCGTGGGCGGCCGGGTCCTGCCCTGGGTGCTGGTGCGCATCGCCCACACCCGCTCGCGCGAACTGTTCACCCTCGGCGTGCTGGCCATCGCCCTGGGCATCGCCTGGATCGCCTATCAGCTGTTCCATTCCTTCGCCCTGGGGGCCTTCCTCGCCGGTCTGGTGCTGAACGGCACGCCGCTGGGGCACAATGCGGCCGAGCGCTCCCTGCCGCTGCGCGACGCCTTCGCCGTGCTGTTCTTCGTCTCCGTCGGCATGCTGTTCGATCCCTCCATCCTGGTGCGCGAGCCCCTGTCCGTGCTTGGCGTTCTGGGCATCGTCATCGTCGGCAAGACCTTGGCGGCCCTGGCGATCACGACCCTGTTCCGGCTCGATCGGGGGACCAGTCTGACCGTCGCCGCCAGCCTCGCCCAGGTCGGGGAGTTCTCGTTCATTCTCGCCGCGCTCAGCATGTCGCTGGGAGCCATGAGCCAGGGCACCCATGACCTGATCCTGGCGGCCGCCCTGCTGTCGATCTCCCTCAACCCCTTCGTGTTCCGACTGATGGACCGGATGGGGGGCAAGCCGCCCGGAGCCCGCCCGGACAATGAGATCAACCCCGCGACGGCCTAGCCGGGGGTCAGCGCTCCGCCCTCGACCCGCACAAAGGCGGCGCGACCGCGCAGGGGCGTGAACAGTTCGGCCTCGGTGCCGGTCAGGAAGGCCTGCAGGTCTAGGGCGATGATCTCGTCGAACAGGGCCGCTCGCCGGCCGGCATCCAGATGGGCCGGGGCCTCGTCGAGCAGCAGGATCGGTGGGGCCGGTACTGGCCCTCGCGCCGCCTTCAACCGCCCGATCTGGGCCAGGATCAGATTCAGCACCAGCGCCTTCTGCTCCCCGGACGAGCCCTCGGCGGCGGGGCGGTTCTTCTCGCGGTGCAGGGCCGTCAGGTCTGCCCGGTGCGGACCGAACAGGGACCGACCCGCCGCCCCGTCGCGGCTCCGCGCCCGCTCCATCCCCTCACGGATCGCCGCCTCCAGCGCGGGGGCGTCCGCCCCGTCCTGCGCCAGCCGCTCCGTCTCTCCGGTCAGGCTCAGATCGGCCTGGGGGAAGGGCCGATCGGACCGGGCGTCGATCGCGGCCTGCAGCACCGCCAGTGCCCGCGCCCGCGCCATGGCCGCCCGCGCCCCGGTCTCGGCCAGCCGGGCCTCCAGCGCATCCAGCCACAGGGGATCGGCTTCCCGGCCCTCCGCGCCGTCGACCAGCAGCCGCAGCCGCTCGCGCAGGGCCTTTTCATAGCCCGCCACCGCCGCCGCATGGCCGGGGTCGGCGGCGAAAACCAGCCGGTCAAAGAATTTCAGCCGCTCGGCCCGGGCGTCGGAGAACAGCCGGTCCTGTTCGGGCGTGGCCCAGACCGGCCGCAAATAGTCCAGCAGCCGCCCCGGCTGCGCCGTCTCACCCTCGATCCGCACCATCCGCCGGCCGGCTCCCGCGACCTGCACGCCCGTGCCCAGTCGCACAGCATCGCCGTCTTCACCGGCCAGCGTCAGCGCCACCGCCCAGGCCCGGCCCCCGACCTCGCCCGGCTCCCGGCGCCCCATCTCCTGCGCGGTCGCCCCCCGCAGCCCCTTGCCCGGCGTGAACAGGCTCAGCGCCTCGAGGAGGTTGGTCTTTCCCGCCCCGTTCGGCCCATGAAGCACCACGGCCCCCGCCGCGATGGGCAGGGTGGCCGCCGCGTAGGAGCGGAAGTCGGTGAGGGTGAGGGCGGTGATCAAGAGGTGATTGGTGGCTGGTGACTGGTGGCTGGTGCATCATCGCCAGTGCCAACTTGCGACGCCCGGACATTGGTCCAGCAATCACCAGTCACCAGCCACCAATCACCCGGCCTCACACCCGCAGCGGCATCAGCACATACTGGACGCCCGGATCGCCCGGATCGAGCACCAGGGTCGGACTGGCCGGATCGGCGAACAGGAAGGTCGCGTTCTCGCCGGTGATCTGGCCGGCCACGTCCAGCAGGTAGCGGGCGTTGAAGCCGATCTCGAACGGGGCTTCGGAATAGCCGATCTCGACCTCCTCGACGCCTTGACCCGCCTCCATATTCCGCACCGTCAGGGTGACGCGGTCCAGTTCGAAGGCCAGTTTCACCGACCGGCTCTTCTCGGCCGAGATGGTCGCCACCCGGTCCACGGCCGAGGCGAAGACGGCGTTGTCGATGTCGGCCTGTTTGTCGTTCCCCTTGGGGATGACGCGCATGTAGTCCGGGAAGGCCCCGTCGATGACCTTGGAGGTCAGGGAGGCCTGGCCGAACTCGAAACGAATCTTCTGCGGGCTGACCTGGATCTCGACCGGGCCGGACCCGTCGTCGAGCAGACGCCGGACCTGATCGATGGTCTTGCGCGGCACGATCACACCGGGACCGCCGGCGGCCCCTTCCGGAGCCGGGGTCTCGGCGAGGGCCAGACGGTGGCCGTCAGTGGCCACGGCGCGCAGCAGCGGAATCCCGCCCTCGGCCACCGTGTGCAGATACAGGCCGTTCAGATAGTAGCGCGTCTCCTCGGTCGAGACCGCGAACCGGGTCTTGTCGATCAGCCGCGCCAGATCTTCCTTCATCAGGGTGAAACGCACGCCCGAGGTGTCGGTCGACATCACCGGAAAATCGCCGGCCGGCAGGACCGGCAGGTTGAACTTCGACCGCCCGGCCTGGACCGTCAGCCGCGGATCGTCGCCATTATAGGTCAGGGCCACCTCGGCCCCGTCCGGCAGTTTGCGCACGATCTCGTACAGGGTGTGGGCCGGGGCCGTGATCTGCCCCTCGACCTGAACGGTGGCCTCGGCCTCGTCGACCATCTCCATATCGAGGTCGGTGGCGGCGAAGGCCAGCTTGTCACGCCCCGCCGACAGCAGGACATTGGACAGGATCGGAATGGTGTTCCGGCGTTCGACCACGCTCTGCACATGGCCGAGGGCCTTCAGGAGCGCGGATCGTTCGATGGTCAGCTGCATGTCGTCTCAGGCGTCCGGGGCGAGGTCGGGATCGATCCTCGCGGCAACAGTGGCCGTGGACACTAAAGGATTGGCGGCGCGGGGCAACGGGGGGTCGATGTGTCCACAGACTTCTCCCTCCCCCTCGGGGGAGGGTGGCTGAGCGAAGCGAAGCCGGGTGGGGGCGGCAGAGCTGCACGATGGACCACCGGCCGCTCCCACCCCGTCGATGCAAGGGCATCGACGACCCTCCCCCGAGGGGGAGGGAGAAGACTGGGTTCAGCCCCGCAGCTTCCTCGTCAACGCTTCCACGTCCCGGGCGATCTGGTCGTCCTGGGGCATCAGCTCCTCGATCTTGCGCACGCCGTGCAGGACCGTGGTGTGGTCGCGCCCGCCGAAGCGGCGACCGATGTCGGGATAGGACCGGGTCGTGTGCTGCTTGCACAGCCACATGGCGATCTGACGCGGGCGGGCGACGGCGCGGGTGCGGCGCTCGCTCAGCAGGTCGGCCTGTTTCATGTTGAAATGCTCGGCCACCGTCTTCTGGATCTCGTCGACCGTGATGCGACGCTCGGGACCGCCGCGCAGGGCTGAACCCAGCAGGGTCAGGGTCTCATCGACCCCCAGGGTGGCAAGACGCGGTCCGGCGGCAGCGGCCAGAGTATTCACCGCCCCCTCCAGCTCGCGCACCGAGCCCGGGGTGCGGTCGACCAGCTGTTCCAGCACTTCCGACGATGCCTCGCCCGAGACCACGCCCATCCGGGCGAAGGAGGCCAGACGATTGCGGGCCACGGCAATTTTCAGCGCCCGGTCGGCGGGCTCCACCGGGCAGGTCAGGCCGGCGGCCAGATGACTGCGCAGGCGCGGCTCGACCTCGGTCAGGGCCATGGGCGGCCGATCCGCCGACAGGACGATGCGTTTGCCGTCCTCGATCAGGGCCGTCAGCGTCGACAGCAGCTCTTCCTGGGTCGAGGCCTTGCCGCCCACGAACTGGACATCATCCAGCAGCAGCATGTCGGCCGAGCGCAGGCTTTCCTTGAAGGCGGCGGTCGAGCGGTCCTGCATCGCCTTGACGAAGGTCGACAGGAACCGTTCGGCGGTCAGATAGACCACCTTGGCATCGGGGCGCAGGCGCTGCGCCTCCCAGGCGATGGCGTTCAGCAGGTGGGTCTTGCCGTAGCCATAGGGGCCGCAAAAGAAGATCGGGTTGAAATGGCCGTCGGCCCACGACGCCGTCTGGCGGGCGATGGCCAGGGCGAAGGCATTGCCCTGACCTTCCACGAAACTGTCGAAGGTCAGGCGCTCCTGCAGGCCGGCGGCGCGGACGGCGCGGGCCCCGTCCATCACCGGAGCGACGGTCGGTGCCACCGGTGTCTCCGACCCGACCGAAGAGAGCGCCTGGGCGACCGTGGCCGAAGCCGGGGCGGCGGACGAGACCTCGGCGCGGCAACGCACCTCCAGCCGTCGCGACAGGCCGTCCAGACCCAGCCACAGCTCGTTGAGACGCCGCAGGGCGTTCTTGCGCACCCAGTCGCGGGCATAGCCGGTGGGCGTCACCAGGATCAGCTGGCCGGCCCCGTCGGCGCGCACGGCCGAGGGCGCGATATAGGAGCTGAACGGGCCTTCGCCGATCTCCGCCCGAAGCCTCACCGAGGCCTCCGTCCAGATCCGGTCCGGGTCCGTCATGTTCGCCACCGCCAAGCCCCCCATCATCCGTACGTCCGCCTTGAAATCAACTTGCCTTCCGGACCCTGATGGGGCCGGATCCACGCCGGGCTCTGTCTGGTCCAGGGACGCGTTCTCCTCTCTCCGAAAGCATGGGCTTTCGAAGCGGGGGCGACCTCGCGGACAGACATCTCCCGCCGGCGCAAGGGATCACCCCTGCTCCGTCCTTCATCCGTGTGGGGATGGAAGTGCGTAAGAGCCCAAAACTTACGCTCGACGCGGCATGGGTCAACGCTGATTCGCGAGCCGATTCGCAGTTAAATTGTTTGACTCCGCTAAAGCCAAATCCCGCTTGGGAAAATGCCGCTTTCGCCTGTTCGGCGAGCGCAGATTCACCAATGACCACTTATCCGCACACGGCGAAACGGCGAGCCAGCATGTGCTGGCTCGCCGTTGTTAACGCTGAGTTTTACTGTGACAGAGGCGTGACCCGCCTCAAAAACCCGTCCGTCCGGACCGGTCGACTTTCGTCGATCAGGCGGCCGACATCTTCTTCAGCTGGGCGTGCAGGCGCGACACCTTGCGCGAGCCCGTGTTCTTGTGAACCACGCCCTTGGTGACGGCGCGCATCAGCTCGGACTGGGCCTCGACGAAGGCACCCTTGGCGGCCTCGGCGTCGCCACCGGTCACAGCTTCCTGAAACTTGCGCAGGAAGGTGCGGACGCGGGTGCGGCGCGATTTGTTCACTTCGGTACGCGCGGCGATCTTGCGGATCGCTTTCTTGGCGCCGGGATTGTTGGCCATCGTCAAACCTATCAACGGAAACGCCGCGGACACCCCGTCCACGGCGCGGAAATCTTCAAGAGCGGGCGGCTATAGCGGAAGGGGGTGCGGGGGTCAACGCGAGTCTGGGTGGGGGCAGTGATTGGTGGTTAGTGGTTGAAACTGACCAGCCGTCTCCAATCGACCCAGGCCCGGGCCGCGTACCACCAATCACCAGCCACCAACCACCCGCCACCTATTTCCCCGTAAACACCGGCTTCCGCTTCTCGACGAAGGCGGCCATCCCTTCCTTCTGGTCCTCGAAGGCGAACAGGGAGTGGAACAGGCGGCGTTCGAACTGGACGCCTTGCGTCAGGGTCGTCTCCAGGGCGGCATTGACCATCTCCTTGTTGGCCATGACGGCGAGCGGGCTCTGGGCCGCAATCTTCGCCGCGATCTTGCGGGTCTCGTCCATCAGGGTCTCGTGCGGGAAGACACGGCTGGCCAGTCCCGCCCGTTCGGCCTCGGCCGCATCCATCATCCGGGCCGTCAGGACCATGTCCATGGCCTTGGCCTTGCCCACCAGCCGGGTCAGCCGCTGCGACCCGCCGATGCCGGGGGCGACGCCCAGGTTGATCTCCGGTTGGCCGAATTTCGCCCTGTCCGAGGCCACGATGAAGTCGCACAGCATGGCCAGCTCGCAGCCACCGCCCAGGGCGAACCCGTTCACCGCCGCGATAATGGGTTTGCGGAACCGGGTGATCCGGTCGTGGCCCAGGGCGAAATAATTGCCGGTGTACATCTCGGCATAGGACTGGCCCGCCATCTCCTTGATGTCGGCCCCGGCCGCGAAGGCCTTGTCGCCCGACCCGGTCAGGATCAGGCAGCGGACCGTATCGTCATGCTCCACCGCATCCAGAAACGCCGCCAGATCGGCGAAGAGGGCGGAGTTCAGCGCATTCAGCGCCTCGGGCCGGTTCAGGGTCACCACGGCATAGCCGTCGGCATGCCGCTCGATCAGCAGGGTGGAATAGGTGTCGGCCATGGCAAGCTTCCGCGTTTCAGGCCGATGGGCTTATCAAGCGATGATACGAAAAAACAGGGTCCATTGAGTCCACTGAGTCCACTGGGTCCACATCGTCGCGACCGAAATCGCGTCGGGAAAACAGTCTGGCACGGCCTTACGTCAATATCGGTCGTGCCTCACCCGTCCCACTGGAACACCTCGGTGATCTCCACCCCGAACACGGCGGCGATGCGGAAGGCGGCCTCCAGGCTGGGGGAGTATTTCCCCTGCTCCATGGCCACGATGGTCTGGCGCGTCATGCCGATGCGCGCGGCCAGATCCGCCTGGGTCATCTCCCCGGCGTGGAAGCGCAGCTCGCGGATGCGATTGCGGATCGGTGGGGGGCCCTTGGTCAACGCCCGCGCCGCAACAGATACAGGGTGAAGCCGAACCGGGTCAGTTCCGACAGCACCACACAGGCGACCAGCAGATTGGCCAGCACCACCATGGCCGCCGGGCCGGT
>JAIEQA010000078.1 GCA_019748095.1 Caulobacteraceae bacterium
CGCTCCTCCCCCAAGTTTTGGATACCCGGAAGAATGTCGAACAGAATTATTGCCGCCCTCGGCCTGATGGCGATCATGGGCGGTCTGGCCGAGGGCGCACACGCGCGGACACCGCAGAACGCAGAGGCGGAGAGCCGGACCGCGGCGATCGAAGGCCTGGTCCAGGGCGAGATGGCATCGCGCCAGATTCCGGGGCTGCAGCTGGCAATCGTGAAGGACGGCGCGATCGTGTTCACCGGGGCCTGGGGCCAGGCGGACCTCGGGACCGGCGAGCCGGTGACGGAGCGCACGGTGTTCGGCATCAATTCGATCAGCAAGGCCTTCACCGGCGTGGCGGCGATGCAGCTGGTCGAGGCCGGGAAACTGGATCTGGATGCCCCGGTGACGCGGTATCTGGACGGGCTGCCGTCCGCGTGGGGCGCGATCACGGCCCGCCACATCCTGACGCATACCTCGGGCCTGCCCGAGATCATCGACGACAATACCCGGCTGATCGACGGCCTCGGGGGCGAGGCCGCCTGGGCCCGGGTGCAGGACCTGCCCCTGAGATCCGTGCCCGGGACGGCGTATGCCTACAACCAGACCGGCTATGCCCTGATGGGCAGGATCATCGAGCGGGTTTCGGGCAAGCCCTTTGTGGCGTTCGTGGGCGAGGGGCAGTTCGACGTGGCGGGCATGGCGCAGGCCCGGTTTGGAAACACTGCCGATACCGTGCCGGAGCTGGCCCCGCTCTATACCCATCTGACGCTGCAGATCGCGGACATGAGGACCGTCGGTGTCGAGCGCAGCGAGACCCCGTTCGAGCGCCAGGAGGTGTGGCCGGCCTATATGCATCCCATGGCCGGCGTCCAGGCGACCGCCACGGATCTGGCGGCCTGGGTGATCGCGCTGCAGAAGGGGCAACTGGTCAGCGACAGGGGCGTCGAACAGCTGTGGACGCCGCAGCAGCTGCCCGACGGACGCTATGGCGGTGCGGGCCGGACCGTCACGGGCTATGGGCTGGGCTGGCCGGTCACGGGCCGCGCGGAACACCCTGCGATCACGCCCACGGGCGGCAATCGTGCGGCGATCTTCATCTATCCGGAGGATGACCTTGCGGTGATCGTTCTGACGAACCTGCTGGGCGCGGCGCCCCAGAGCTTTGTCGACAGGATCGCGGCGCACTACATCCCCGGTCTGGCCGGCGAAAACTGACGGGAGCGGCGGGCCGGGCGTGCGGGCGGAAAGACAGGGGGACGGGCGTCCTGACTGCCCGCATCGGGGCTCACACCGGGAAGCCGAGCTCCACGGTCAGGCCGATGGGGGACCAGTCGCGGGTGATCGTGCCGTTGATCTGGCGGGCGAGACTGTCCTTGAGGGTCGAGCCGAAGCCGTGGCGGCTGGGGGCCGTGACGGGGGGGCCGCCGGATTCCTGCCAGCGCAGGGTGACCTGCCGACCGTCCAGCGTCCAGGTCACCGAGACATGGCCGGCGCCCTGGCTGCAGGCCCCGTATTTGTTGGCGTTGGTGGCCAGTTCATGCAGCAGCATGCTGACCGGCTGGACCTGTTCGGGCGACAGGGAGACCTCTGGACCGGCGATCTCGACCTGGTCACGCGGGCACAGGGCCTCGATCTCCTCGCGCACCACATCCTTGAGCAGGCCGCCTTCCCAGCGCCGACTGGCCAGCGACGTCTGGGCCCGGGCGAGGGCGTCGATCCGGCCGGCGAGGATGGTGCGGTAGGTCTCGAGGTCGTCGGCCCGGGTCAGCCGCATCAGGGACTGGACGATGGCCAGAACGTTGCGGGCGCGGTGGTCAACCTCGCGCATCAGCAGGTCGCGGGCCTCCTTGTTGCGGCGGTCCTCGCTGATGTCGCGGACCTCGACGACGGTGCCGACGACCTTTGAGGTGTCATCGCGCACCGGGCTGGCGGTGAAGGCGACGGGATAGAAGGAGCCGTCCCTGTGGACGAACACCTCCTCGCCCCGGGTGCCGGCGTTTTCCGGAAAGGCGCGGTCGATGGCGCACTCGGCCAGAGGAAAGGGCCGGCCGTCCGGATAGGTGTGGTGGATGACGTCGTGCAGGGGCCGGCCGGTGGTTTCGGCGAGGCTGTAGCCGGTCAGGGTCTCGGCCGCCTTGTTCATGAACACGCACTGCTGGCGCTCATCCATGAGGAAGACGGACATGGTGGTGTTGTCGAGAATGGCGTCAAGCCGGCGGGTGACCTCGCGCAGGTCGGACTGGATCTTCTGGCGCTCGGTGATGTCCTGGATGGCGGCATAGAAGACGCTGTCGCCCGGTTCGTGGAACAGCTGGAGCCGAACCGAGACATTGTAGCGGGTGCCATCCTTGCGGGCGTGGACGGTGTCGAAGTCGAGCCGTTCGGTCTCGCCGGCCAGCAGGGGCTGGACCAGGGTCAGGAATTCGTCGCGGCTCATCTCGGGCTTGATGTCCCACGGGGCGAGGCCGCGCAGTTCCTCCATCGTATAGCCAAGGTTGTCGCGGGCCCCCTTGTTGACGAGGCGAAACAGACCGTCGTCGGCGGCGAAGACATAGACCTCGCTGGCGGCGTCCTCGACAATCCGGCCCAGCCGATCATTAGTTACAGTCAAGCTGTTCGCCTCGCCTGAAATTGCAGTCGGTTCGACCGTGCTGCCGATACTGGTAAGGCGAGGCCGGGCGACTGGCAATCGGCGAGCAGGGCCGCCGGTGCTTCAGGTGCGGCCCCCCGGGGGTTCAGCCGCCGGTGGACCGCGGCATCCGGCCGGAGAGGGTGGTGATCACATCGGCGGCGTCAAAGGCGTTGGGATCGCCCGTCGGTCGCGGTCCACGGCCCATGACGATCTCGGCCGTCGCCTGATAGCGGTCGATCTGATCCCGGTCGTGGTTGACGCGACCGGCCGAGGGTCTGACCCCGCCGCCCATATAGTCGGTGCGGAAATGATAGTGCCATGACGGCTGCCACGGGCCGGCATACCGGGCCCAGACCGGGTCGGGACGCCAGGCAGGGTCGTCCTCGGCGCTCTGGACCCGGGGGTCGCGCTCGGCCGTGGCGGGGACGGAGGTGAACCAGCTGTAGCCATTGTCCGCCGTCAGCTCGGCGGCGCGCAGGAGCAGGCCCATCTCGACCTGCTGGCGCGAGGTGACCGGGTTGCCGGCGAAGGAGACGACGTAGCGGTCAGCCTCAAGCCGGTGTTCGGCATAGCCGCCGCGCACGCTGTGGATTCCGGCAGGGGCATAGGCGGTGGGGGCGGCACAGGCCGCGAGTGCGAGGGTCGCCATGGCGATGACCAGCGGTGAGGACCGTTTCATAGCAACCTCCTGACGGCGCAAGCCGCGCGAGCGATCAACCTGTGGAGGTATGACGCTCCGTATTCCGGATTGTGTCAACGGCTCGGAGAATCGGCCGATGCTATCAACGCAGAGGCCGAAAACCGCTTTGAATTCAGGGGGCGACCGGAAACAAGAGCCCTGAAGCGTGCGTCGGTCACGGTGGCCCGATAATGCGGGCATGGACGAGACGACGCGATATCGGGGCGAACAGCCGTTGGATCAGAGCCCGGCGGACATGAGCTGGGACCGTTGGCATGAGCTGCTGGATCGCCGGCTGGCGGGCGAGGCGATCGGGGACCTGGCGACGGAGTACCGGGTGCATCTGTCCTCCATCTATCGCAACGCCAGGCTCCTGAAGAAGCGCAAGAAGGATCGGCCGGAGGCGGTGTGGCGGCCCAAGGGGCCGGCCCCGGCGGTCCTCGAGACCCGACCCGACGGATCGGTTCGGCTGGTCTGTCGCGAGATGGCGTTCGTCTTCGACCGGACCGATCCGGACGTGACCGACAACTCGGCGCTGGACCGGCTGGAATGGGCGGCGGCGGAGGGGCGGTCGCGCGACTGCATGACCCTGATCACCTTGACCAAGGGGGTGCGGGACCTGTTGCGGCCGCGCTGGCGCCGGGAAGACCCTCGTGGAGCGGAGAAGGGCACCGGGGCGGAATCCGACGAGCCGGGGCCGCCGATCGAACTGCGGACGGCGCAGCGGCCGCCGGAGGGGGACTGGTCGACCTGGCTGTTTCTGGGCGGGCGCGGGGCGGGCAAGACACTGGCGGGGGCCAGCTGGCTGGCGGATCAGGCGATGGCGGACAAGTCGGGTCGGCTGGCCCTGATCGGGCCGACCTTGCACGACGTGCGCGAGGTGATGGTGGAGGGGGTGTCGGGCATCCGCGCCCTGCCGCGCTGGACCCGGGCGACCCGGCCGCGGTTCGAGCCCTCGCGGCGACGGCTGCTGTTCGACAATGGCGCGGTGGCCCAGGCGTTTTCGGCCGAGGACCCCGACAGTCTGAGGGGGCCGCAGTTCAGCGCCGCCTGGGCCGACGAGTTCTGCGCCTGGCCGGCGGTGGGGACGCGGGGGGCGGGCGAGACTCTGGCCTTGCTGCGGATGGGGTTGCGGCTGGGGCCCAGACCCCGGCTGGTGGTGACGACCACGCCCCGGGCGACGCGGGCCCTGCTGGCGCTGAAGGCCGAGCCGACGTGTGTGCCGAGCCATGCGACGACGCTGGAGAATGCCGCGTTCCTGTCGCCCCGGTTCCTCGACGATCTGCTGGCCCTGTACGGCGGGACGCGGCGGGCGGCGCAGGAGCTGGAGGGGCAGGTGGTGGAGATGGAGGGGGCGCTGTTCACGGCGGCGATGATGGCGGGGGCGAGGGAGTGGCGAGTGGTGAGTGGCGAGTGGCGAGGGGACGGTGCGGGAGCCGCATCCGGGACCATTGTCGACGTCGGGCCTGCGGACCCGAACGACCCCAACGCCTCGCCACTCGCCACTCACCACGCGCCACCCGCCTTGGACCGGATCGTGGTGGCGATCGATCCGACGACGACGGCGGGCGGGGATGCGTGCGGGATTGTGGCGGCGGGGTCCAGGCGGCGGGCGGACGGGCGGCGCGAGGCGGTGGTTCTGGCCGACCGGTCGGCGGCGGGGCTGAGCCCCGATGGCTGGGCCCGGAGGGCGGCGGCGCTGGCGGAAGAGGTCGGGGCGAACTGTATCGTGGCCGAGGTCAACCAGGGCGGGGCGATGGTGAAGTCGGTGCTGCGCACCGCCGGCTGTGCCGTGCCTGTGAAGGAGGTGCGGGCGACGCGGGGCAAGCGGATCCGGGCCGAGCCGGTGGCGGCCCTGTACGAACAGGGCCGGGTGCATCACGCGGGGGCGTTCGCGGCGCTGGAGGAGGAGTTGATGGCGTTCGGCACAGAGGGCGAGGCGGCCGGCTCGCTGGACCGGGCCGATGCGCTGGTGTGGGCCATCACCGACCTGCTGATCGACCGGCCGGAGGGGGAGACGGGGCCCAGACTGCGCTGGCTGTGAGGGCCCCGTCCTGCGGTCGGTTCTAGAAATTCACCCGGGCGGACAGCCACAGGCGGCGGGGCTCCTGATTGTTGGCGTATTCGGAGCCGTAGACGACCGGGGTGCCGTAGGGCAGGAGGCTGACGAAATCCTCGTCCAGCAGGTTGTAGACCACGGCGTTGAGGGTGACCCGGTCGTTGACCTCATACGATCCGCCGAGGTGGAACAGCTCATAGGCCCTGTAGTCGCCGAGGGCGACGCGGGCCGCGCCCTCGCCGCGGTAGCGTTCGGAGCGGTACTCGCCCCGCAGCCAGGCGGTGAGGCGATCGGTGGCCTGCCAGTTGAGGGAGGCATTGATCATGTGCTCGGGGGTGTCGGTCAGGGGCAGGCCGGCCTGGGCCCCGGATTTCTGCTCGCTGTCGGTGTATGTGTAGTTGCCGCTGACGCCCCAGGCGTCGGTGATCTGCCAGTGGGCGGTGGCCTCCACGCCTCTGCTCACAGCCTCGTCAATGTTGACGCTCTGGCCGAAGGTGGCGGCATTGGGGAAGAAGCCGACGTCGGTGCAGCCGGTCTTCACATAGTTGCCGGCGGCATAGTTGGCGGCGGTGACGCCGAAGGCGCAGTTGGTCAGGGCCGGGCCCGAGGCGATCTTGTCCTCGAACTGGTTGTCGAACAGGGTCAGGCTGGCGCGGATATTGTCGCGGTTGTCATAGAAAACAGCGACTTCGGTCAGGGTGCTGGTCTCGGGCTTGAGGCCGGGAGAGCCCAGCAGCGGCAGGCGACCCTGCTGGCCGAAGCCGTTGATGCCGCTGGCCAGCTGTTCCAGACGCGGGGTCTTGAAGCCCTGGCTGACGCCGCCCTTGACGGTCCAGTGGGGGGTGGCGTTCCAGACGACATAGGCGCGCGGGCTGAAGTGATCGCCGAAGGTGGAATGGTCGTCGAGGCGGCCGCCCAGGGTCAGGGCCAGGGTGTCGGTGAAGCGCCATTCGTCCTCGGCGAACAGGGCCCACTGGGTGAACTCGAACTCCGTCGGGGCCACGCCGTCGACCATGGAGGCGTCGAGGTACTGGCCGCCCACGGTGAAGGTGTGGTTGCGCCACTGTGAGGACAGTTTGGTGTCGAGGATGACGCTTTCGGTCTCGAGCGCGCGCGGCGATCCGGCCCCGGCGACGCCGGGGGGCACGATGCGGCCGAGGGTTTCGGTGCGGTTCCACGACAGGGTGCTCTGAAGCTCACCGAAGGGGAGGCGGCCGGTGTGGGCCAGAACGGCCTGGTCGCGGTTGAACTCCAGCGCGTCGGTATAGCCGCCGGCGGTGGTGTTGGTGCCCAGTTCACCGGCGGCATTGGCGTACCACTGGCGGGCCACATCGAGGTCCAGCCAAAGGTCGTGGTCGGGGTGGGGCGTCAGGGTCAGGCGGCCACCGGCGGTCCAGATCTCGCTTTCGGCGGCGCTGCGGCCAAAGCCGGTGACGGGGGTGGCGACGCCATTGACCGTCTCGTAGGTCAGTTCCGAATCCTCACGGGTCAGCCAGCTGCCGCGCACGGCGGCTCCCAGCAGGCCGGCTACAAGCGGGCCCTGGGCGGAGAGGTCACCGCCGTAGAGATTGCCGAACTCGTCATCGCCCTGGAGCGTCGTATGGGCCGCGACCGAGCCCTGCCAGGTGTCGCCGACCTTTCTGGTGATGATGTTGATGACGCCGCCCAGGGCGTCCGAGCCGTAGAGGGTCGAGACCGGGCCACGCACGACCTCGATCCGCTCGATGGCCGAGACGGGGGGGATGAAGCTGGTGGCGGTCTCGCCAAAGCCGTTGGGGGTGACGCTGCCGGCCGTGTTCTGACGGCGGCCGTCGATCAGGATCAGGGTGTAGTCGGAGCCGAGACCGCGGATGTTGATGGTCAGGCCCCCGGTCTTGCCCACGGGGGCCCCGATGTCGACGCCGGGCACATCGGCCAGCAGTTCGGCGATCGAGCCGGCGCGCTGCCGGCGGATGGTTTCGCCCGAGATCAGGCTGATGGAGGCGGGGGCCTGTTCGATCCGTTGCTCGAAGCCGGAGGCGGTGACGACGATGTCCTCGACCTGGCTGGCGATCTCCGGACCTCCGCCGATGCTCTGGGCCTGGGCCGACAGGGCCATGAGGGAACAGCCCGAAACGAGCAGGGCGGAGAGGGAACGGACGAACACAGGCAACTCCTAGATGCGAGTGCTTCTCATTATGACTCGCGGCCAGGAAGGCAAGGGGTTTCTGCGATTGATTATCTTTAACGGGAAGAGGGGGCGGCCCGTCGCCGGACCTCAGCCCACCGCGAAGGTCGGGGGTTGGAGGGTGAGGCGGGTGTCGGGGAGGGTCTCGCCGGCGAAGAAGCGGACCAGCAGGGGCGTGATGTCGGGGTGGGATTCGAACACGTTGTGGCCGGCGTTCTCGACCTGGATCTGTGACCTCGCGCGGAACTGGTCGATGACCTCGGCCTGTTCCTCCAGCGGGGTGCGGCCGTCCAGCGAGCCGGTGAGCAGGAGGGCGGGGGTGTCGATGGGGATGGGGCGGCGGAAGTCCTCGCCCAGATCGAGGCCCGGGATGGCCCCCAGCAGGTGGGGCATGGGGTAGTTGTGTGCGTCGCCCATGACGGCCGTGCGGGCCTCCTGTTCGACCAGGGCGAGGCGGGCGGGGGAGATGCCCGAGGCCATGTCCATCGCCTCGTTCATGCCCGAGACCCCGAACACGCGCGAGACCCCCCCGAAATACGCCGCCGCGCCGTCCGTCCGGCCGGCGTCGAGCGCCAGATACAGGCCGGGGAGGCGGGCGAGGGTCGGGGGATTGGCGACCATGGCGGCGCTGATCAGCTGGACCCCGAGCGCGCCCAGTTTGAGTTCGACCGGGCCGGTGGCCGAGGCCAGGGTGATGGGGGCGGGATCGGCGTCCAGCCGGGCGTGGACGCGGCGCATCAGGGCCGGCAGGTCGGGGATGGCGGCGCGGGCGACCGGGTCCTGACCCAGCACCGCGTCGACCCGGTCGAGGAAGGCGTCGATATGGGCCGGGCGTTTGACCGTCTGGTCCTGGCCCTCGAGGCTGGCCAGGGCGACGCGGCCGATGGAGTCCGGATGGCGTTTCAGGACGGACAGGGCGAGGTGGGTGCCGTAGCTGATGCCCCACAGGTTGATCCGGTCGACGCCCAGATGGCGGCGCAGGTCCTCGATATCGTCGGCGTTCTGTTCGGTGGTGTAGCCGGCCATGGCGACGCCGGACCGGGTCCAGTCGACCCAGGCGGTCTGGATCGCGTCACGGTACCAGCCCGTGAGGCAATCGCGGGTCAGGTCGGGGAAGGGGCCGGTGACATCGGCGCGCGCGGGGATGTGGGCCGACAGGCCGGTGCCCCGCTGGTCGAAGGCGATGACCTCGGCGACGGCGGTCAGGGCCGTGAAGATGGGAAAGCGCGGGCCGGTGGCGGCGTCGGCCCCGCTGCCGCCCGGGCCGCCGGCCAGATAGACGATCGGCGGGCCCGGGTTGGGGGCGGTGGTGGGGAAGCGGACATAGCCCAGACGGATGCGGCGCGAGCGGGGATCGTTGCGATCCTCGGGCACCTCGAGGAAGCCGCGCTCGGCCGGGGCGGTCTGGCCGCTGCGGGCGGTAAAGGTGAAGGGGCCGGCCGAGGGCTGGGCCTGGGCCAGGGCGCGGCCGGCCAGACTGAGGGCCGGGAGGGCGAGGCCGGCGGCGAGGAGGGTGCGGCGGTTCAGGGCGATGTGGGTCATGGACCTTCCCTGACGCGGACGGGGACGGTGTGCAGCCCCGCTTCGGCCAAGGGTGACGCTGGATCGGCGAATGGCGACGCTTTCCGGCGAATGGCGCGATAGGCTGGCCAGATGATCCGCATGATTCTGATGGCGCTGGTCCTGATTGCCCTGCCCGGCGTGGCGGGGGCGCAGGACTGGACGGTGTGCCGCGGGGCGCTGGAGGCGACCGGGCCGGTGGTCGAGGGGTGCCGCCCGGTCGAGGGGAGGATCGATCCCCAGGGGCGCGAGCTGTGGCTGAGGGCGGTGATCGACCGGCCGGCGGGGACGGAGCCGCAGGCGTTCTATGTCGGGGGCATCGCCTCGTCCGAGGTCTGGCTGAACGGGGTGAAACTGGGCGCCAATGGACAGCCGGGGCTTTCCGCGGCGGCGGAGGTGCCGGGGCGCCATGGGGCGGCGTTTCCGATCGAGTCGTCGGCATGGCGGCCGACCGGCAATGTTCTGGTGGTGCGGATGTCGTCGTTCCACGGGGGATTGCGGCTGGACGGGCCGGTCGGGGGGATGGGGGTCGCGGGGTTCCCGCCGCCGTCGCAGACCCTGCCTCTGGCCGCGACCTTTCTGGCGGCCGGGGCCCTGCTGGCGGCGGCGTTCGGCTTCGGGGTGATCCATGCGCTGCGGCGGACCGGGTCCAGCCTGATCCTGACCGGGATGGCCGGGGTGGCCGGGCTTCAGGCGGTGCTGGAGACCCTGAGGGCACTGGTCAACTATCCCTATCCGGTGCACGTCTGGCGGCTGGTCGGGATCTGGGGGCTGACGGCGGCGTTCGCCGTGCTGCTGGTCGGCTATGTGGCGGGACGGTTCTGGCCGGGGGCGCGGCGGGCCCTGATCGGGGTGACGGTCGCAGGCCTCGCGGCCAGCCTGCTGGTGCCCGGGTTCGATTTCAAGACGGGGACCGCCCTGATGGTGGGTCTGGGGCTGTCGGCGGTCGCGGCGGCGGTGGCTGTGCGGCGCGGAGAGACCGGGGCGCGGCTGACCCTGGCCTATCTGGTGGCCTTCGTGGCGGTGGGGGTGGCGATGCCGCGGTGGCTGGTCGACCTGTCCTATTTCGTGTTCGCGGCCGGGCTGGTGCTGCCGCTGCTGATGGCCGAGATGATCCGGCTGGGCCGGGACGACCGGGCGCGCGAGCAGGTGCTGACCGAGGCGGCAGCCCGGCCTGACTGTCTGACGGTGGCCTCGGCGCGGGGGCTGCTGCGGGTGCCGCTGGCCCAGATCATCGCGGTGGTGGGGGCCGACGATTATGTCGAGCTGAGGCTGGCGGACGGGCGTCGGCTGTTGCATGCCGCGCGGCTGGACCGGCTGGAGACCGAGCTGCCGGGCGGATTCCTGAGGGTGCACCGGTCGGTGATCGCCAATCTGGCCCATGTGCAGGGCTATGAGCGCGACGGGGGCCGGGGGCGGCTGCTGGTCGGTGAGGGCGCGCCCCTGCCGATCAGCCGCAACCGCCTGCCGGCGGTGCGCGACGCGCTGGAGGGGGCGAGTCTGGCGGCGTCAGTCGGCACCCCCGGCCAGGGGTGAGGGCTCGGCCGTGGGCAGGGCCACGCCCTCGATCGGGGGACCGGACAGCCAGGTCCGGGCGGCGGTCTTCAGCTCGTCGAGGGTGATCGCCCGATAGTCCGCCTCCCACTCCAGGGGGTCGCGCAGCCGGTGCGGCTCGCGGGCCGACCCGGTCAGGGTCCCGTACCACCAGCTGTTGGTGGCCCGTTCGTCCGGGGCGCGGGCCAGGGCCGGTCCGCGGGCATTGTCGAGTTCCTCCAGCGTCACGGCGCCCGCGGCGATCTCGCCCACGACCCGCCGCACGGCTTCGCCCACGCGCGCGATGTCGGCGGGCGCGGTGATGACGCCAATGACCATCCGGCCCTGGTCGCCGCCATCCTCGAAGGTCAGGCTCACGCCGGGACTGTAGCTGGCCCCGAGCGCTTCGCGGACCTCGGCGCGGACCCGCTCCTGAAGCACCAGACGGAGGATCTGGAGGGCGCGCTGCTCGCGCCGGCGCGCGGGGTCGGAGACGAACAGGGGCCAGTGGGCGGTGTAGGCGGCCTGATCGCGGGAGCCTTCGTGGACGGCGCTGACCTGAGGTCGGGCGTCGCCGTAGCGCACCACGAAGGGCGGGGCGGCGGCCGGCGCGAGGGCGCGGCGGTTCGGCAGGGCGCCCAGCGTTCGGGCCACCAGGTCGATCATCCGACGCTCCGGCATGTCCCCGACCAGGGTGACCTCCAGCGGCCCCTCGGTCAGGAGCGGCCGGAACAGGCGGTCGAAGTCGGCCATGGTGAGCGCGTCCATACGCTCGCGCGGCGGAATAAGGCGGGGATTGCCCGGGGCCAAGGCCTCGCTGATGGCGATCTCGGCGACAACGGCCGGCAGGCTGCGCCAGGCCCGGTAGACGGTGTCGATCATCTGCTGACGCTGGCCCGCGAGGTCGTCCCGGAAGCCGGGATCGCTGAACATCGCCGCGGTGAGCTCGAGCTGGCGTTCGAGGTCAGCCGGGGTGGTGGTGGACCACGCCTGGAAGGTGTCGTCCAGCATGCGGAAGGAGAGGCCGAGCCGACGTTCCGGGAACAGGTCCTGAACCTCGGTCAGGCTGTGCCGGCCAAGGCCACCCGGGAACAGGAAGTTCATGCCGATGGAGGCGGCCTGGAAGTCGTCGTCGGTCACGCTGGCCCGGCCGGCCCCGAAGTCGACCGCGAGCTGGACCTGGCTGCGGGTGTGGGCCACCGACTTGACGTTCAGGATCACCCCGTTGGCGAACCGGACACGGGTGAAGGCCGGTCGGCGGATCCGCTCGCGGGACACGATCCGGCCGGGCGGGCCGAAGTCCCCGTAGGCCCACGACCCGGCTTCGGGGGCCGCAGCGCGAAGCCCGGGTGCCGGAGCGGCGGTGGCGCTGGCCCAGAGGGCGCGGACCTCATCGGCGGGGGGCGGATCGGGCATGACGACGGCGATCAGCGGTTCGGAGGTGTTCCAGGCGCGGACGAAATCCTCGCGGATGTCGGCCGACGTGATTTCGGCGACGATCGTATTGTAGAGGCTGGGGATTTCGCGTGGATGGACGAAGGACCCGGGGTCGCGGTCGTGCTGGGGGAAGAGCGAAAGGAGGCTCTGGGCGAGGTCCCGGGAGAAGCGGTCGTTCGCCTGGCTGGCGCTGGTGGCGTTCTGACGCTTCTGGGCATCGACGAAGCGGGCGATCTCGGCGGGCTCCGGGTCCTGGGATTCGAACTGGCGGATCTCAGCCAAAGCCACGGTCAGGGCGCGCTTCCAGTCCCCGCTGACGGGGGGACTGACACTCAGGCACAGGGCGTCGGCTTCGCGCACCCAGGGGGAGACAACCACACGGGCGGCGGTGAACGGGGCATCACTGCCCTGGCTGAGCAGCTGGAGCCGCCGGTTGAGCACGGAGGACCACAGACCGCGGGTGATGAAGGTGCGGCGGCGCGCGACGGTGTCGGGTCCGTAGCTCGGCCAGGGTGACAGCCGGCACAGGCTGATGCTGGCGGGCACGACGGCATCGGGCCGGACCAGCACGTCCAGGGGGCGCTCGATATCCAGCGGCGTGGCCTCCGCCCGGGCGGGGGCTTCTCCGGTCACGACCCAGCTGTCGAAGGTCTGGCGGACCCGCGCCTCCAGCACATTGAGCGGCAGGTCGCCAACGACCGTGATGAAGGCGTTGTCCGGCCGGTACCAGGCGCTGTGGAAGGCCGAGAGGGCAGCGGCGTCGATGGCCCGGATGGTGTCGGGGGTGCCGATGGGGGGGCGGGCCCGGCTGCGGGCGTCTGGGGCGGCGAAGGCCTGATAGGCGTCCTGCCAGGTTTTGGCGGGGCCCAGACGGGTGTCGTGTTCGGCCAGGATCACACCCTGTTCGCGCGTGACGGCCTCTGGCGTCAGCAGCAGGCCGTCGCCGATGTCGCGCAGCCAGCCGAAGGCGAGGTCAAGGGCCGCGTCCTCGGATCGGGGCAGGTCCAGCTGATAGGTGGTGGTGAAATGGGAGGTGCTGGCGTTCTGGTCGCGCCCGAAGGTCACGCCGGCCTCGGCGAAGCGGCGCGACAGTTCGCCCTCGGCCAGGGTGCGGGTGCCGTTGAAGGCCATGTGTTCGAGGAAGTGGGCGACGCCCCGGTGGGCCTCCGGTTCCTCATAGCTGCCGACGTCGAACCTTAGCCGGACGGAGACGCCGCCCTCGGGCCGGTCGTTGCGCATCACGGCATAGCTCAGGCCATTGGCGAGGCGGCCCTGCCGCACTGCGGGATCATTGGGGATGGCGGCGGAGGGGTCGGTGACCTGGGCGATGGCCGGAGTGGCCCCGGCGAGGACCAGCCATCCCGCAGCGATCGCTGCCGCAAACGTCCTGAAGCCCATCGTCCACCCCCACAGCGCCGACAACCGATCCGTGTGATAGCCTGCAATCGGGACATTCCAAAGCGGGAAACGCCGGTCGGTGGCCGGTATGGGATGTCAGTCCGTCTGGAGCCGTGCCCCTGCCGGATCTTCACTCGCCGCGCAGGACGATGGGCTGGATGGAGTCGATCAGCGTGCGCGTCCAGGCGTTGTCGCGTGATCCGTTCGTCAGATAGACGATCACATAGTGATCGCTGATGGCGTCATCGCGGAACAGCAGTCGGACGCGCACCTTGACGCCGCCGTCGTGCCCGACTTCCCGATACCCTCCGCTCTCGCCATAGTCCCATCCCGAGGCGAAGTCGGCCGTCCCGCCGTTTGCCAGGCGATAGGGTCGCCACAGGCGGGCCAGTGTCTGCGGCCGCGCGAACCGGCCCCGGGCCACCGCCGTCAGGAATACCCCCAGATCGTCCGCGGTCGTGAAGAGCTCGGCATGCGCGATGGCGTAGTCCGGCCACGGGAGGGGGGAATCGGCGACCAGGCGGCCGTCCTGGCCGTGATAGGCGGTCACCCGTCGCCCGGCAGGCGCGTTGGCGAGGCCCAGATAGACGTCCCGCAATCCCAGCGGCCCGATGATCCGGCTCTGGACGATCTGCCGATAGGGCAGGCCGTATCGGCTTTCGAGAACGGCCTGCAGGACCAGATAGTTGGTCTGGTTGTACCGGCTCTGTGTGCCCGGGGGGAAATCCAGCGGCCTTGCACCCAGTGTCCGGAACACGTCGTCCCGCGTCGACGGAAAATCCATGGGCCCGTCGGCCCCCGGGACGTAGTCGGGCAGGCCCGAGGCGTGGCTCAGCAGTTGGTCAATCCGCACGTCGCGCCAGGCCGGCGGCAGGTCCGCGACATAGCGGCTCGCCGGGGCCTCGAGATCGACCCGGCCCTGGTCGACCAGTTCCAGGATCAGGGTGCTGACGAACAGCTTGCTCACGGAATAGGCACCATAGAGGTCGTCCGGCCGCACCGCGCGCTGCGTCGCGAGGTGGGCGAGACCCGTCTGGCTGCGGTAGAGAACCTCGCCGTTTCGCATCACCAGGACCGACTGGGCCGGGATGCCGTGAAGCGAGGCATTGGCCTGCAGCCGGGCATCGATCTGCGCGCGCAGGTCGGGCGCGGGCGATCCCGTACAGGCCGCCAGAAGCAGGCCCAGGCCCGCTGCGCATCCGGTGATCGCCCTGGCCGCTTGTGCCCACGAACGGGACCACAGGTGAAGGATGTTCAAGACCGCCTCCGTCATCGGACGAACACCGAGGTGCGGCCAACACCCGCATTGTTCCATCGGGGCGCCCAGGCCCGGATCTCGATCTCGTGAACCCCGGCGGTGGTCGGCCGATAGGCCCCCTCGAACCGGCTGGACCGCCCAGCATACCCCAGAGGGACGACCGCGACCGTCTCTCCGTCGCGATAGATCCAGGCGTCCACCGCCACGCCGTCGGCATCCCACGTCCCGCCGGGCTCAAACCCGCAGCCGCAAATCAGGGTGACGCCGGCGACCAGGTCGATCTCCTCACCCGGAACGGAAAAACCATGGGCCGCGGGGCTAACGATATCGACCACGAGCCCGGGCATTTCAACGACCCAGCCGTCGCCATGGGTCAGATGCCGGCCGGGCAAGACCCATTGGGTGCTGATCTGGCGACCGGCGCGCGAAGGGCCTTCCGGACTTCCCACCTCCACGGCGATCAGGCGGGGCCGATCCAGATCCACGGAGGTCGAGAATACAGCGGCGTTGTCGCCCGGACCCGTACGGGGCGCTCCCGGCCCTGCGCCCAGAATTCGGGCCGTGTCGCCGGTCCCGCCCGCCGTCCAGCCGCGAGCAAGGAGTTCGCCCGTGTCCGAATCCCGGAGCGTTACGGGGACGGAGCCATGGCCCGGCAGGAACTTGGCTCCGCGCGCCAGGACGCGCACATCAATGCGCGTCTCCTCGGCCGCCGCATCTGTTGTGCCGCCAAGCGCGACAAGCGCGCAGAGGAGCGCCCGGATTGGGAGTTGCATCATGAGACCAGGTCCTGTGGAGGGCGCGGGCAGGCCGCAATGCCTCAGGGGAAGAGGCTGGCGCTTCGTCCGGCAAGTGACATGATGGGACATTCGCTGACTTCCGCCGCTGCGAGATCTGATTGATGCTCCTGGACCGCTCGCCCCTCCGGCCCGTCGCCCATCACGACGGTCGTCTGCGGTTCAACGGCTATGTCCTGCGTCGCCGCCCCTTGAGCCTGTGGTTCGGGGGAAATCGCGTTGAGGTCCCGAGGCAATCCCTCGAACTGCTCGACTATCTGATCCTCTGCCGGGACCGGATCGCGACGCGGGAGGAGCTGATCGCGCACTTCTGGTCGAGCGAGCACCTCGGTGCCGACCAGAACCTCAACACCTGCGTGAAACGGCTGCGAAAGGCGCTGATCGGGGCCGGCGGTGCAGATCTGATCGAGACCCGATCCCGGGTCGGCTATCGCTTTGTCGGCGACATCGACGCGTCATCCACACCCCGACGCCCGGGCTGGACCGCGCTCCTGCCGGCCGCGTTCGGCGCCGCCGGTGTCGCCGCCGCCGCCGCCCTGTTCATCAGCACGCCGAACGCGGCGGAGCCTCCGCCCTATGGGAAGGCGGCCGTTGCGGCGGTTCGCGTCGCCGTGCCGCCCGGCCGCAATCTGTGTGACAGGACGCTGTTTCCGATGTTTGTCGATGGACTGACAGAGAACCTGGTGGCGGATCTGCAGTCCCGGTCCGGCGGCGAGATGGCCTTCCTCAGGGTGGGAGCCACGGACCCGTCATTCCCGACGCCGGGTGCCCCCTATGTGCTGGACCTGGCGGTCCGCCAGATGCCCGATCGGACGATCGCCAACCTGACACTTCTGTCGGCCGAGGACGGAGAGGTTCTGTGGGCCCGACAGATGTCCGAACCCACGGACGTCGAAAACTACCTGAAGACCCAGGAGCGTCTGTCGTCCCGGCTGGCCCGGGCCTTCTCTGCAAGAGACTCCTGACGGCGCTCGCGGCTGGCGCGGCCCGAGGCGATGGTTCAGCGCACGCGTGCGCGACAGGTTCGCGCTCTCGCGCGCCGTCCCCCGGTCCGAGCTCCGCTCGGCCGGAGGATGACGATGGTTCCGGGTCTGTGGCGCTGCGCGCCTTCGCCCGGAATGACGAAAGTGAGGGACGGCGGCGTTGGGTGAAGCCTACCCAAATTCCACCAGCACGTCGTCGGCGGCCACCGGGTCGCCGGCCTTCGCGCCGACGGTCTTGACGACGCCGTCGCGGTCGGCGCGGAGGATGTTCTGCATCTTCATGGCCTCGATGACGGCGACGGTCTCGCCGGCCTTGAC
>JAIEQA010000158.1 GCA_019748095.1 Caulobacteraceae bacterium
CGCGCACAATGCAGCAGCCACGGCAGCGCGAGCGGTCGCGTCCCGTGGCAGTCGGTTTCGGCCTCCACCCTCGATCCCGTCAGGATCAGGAGGCCTGAAATCTGGGTAGCTCCCTGGGTAAGGAGCCACGCCTTCGCTCGGTCGGAGGGCGACGGACCGGGCCTCGGCGCTTTCGCGCAGACTCATTCGGAGTGTTGCGGGACCGGGACGTATACAAGTTTTGGGGACAAAAGAAAGGGCTGGTTGACTTTTTCACGCCCCCATGTCGATCCGCGCCACCCTCGCGCGTCTGCGTGTTGTCGTGCAGGATCGGAGCGTCCGATCAGACGACCCCAACCGGAGGCTGACCCATGCAATACGCCCTTCTGATCTATGAAAACGACGCCGAAGCCTATCCCGAGGGCGAGGCCGGCGCGGCCTGGCGGGACATCATCGCCGCCCACGAGGCCTTCAGCGAGGACCTGATCCAGGCCGGGGCCATGCGCGGCGGCGCCGGGCTGAAGCCATCGCCGTCGGCGACCACAGTGCGCGTGACCCCGTCCGGCCGGACGCTTCACGACGGCCCGTTCGCCGAGACCCGTGAGCAACTGGGCGGCTTCTATCTGATCGAGGCGGCGGACCTCGACGAGGCGATCGCCTGGGCCCGCAAACTGCCGCTGGCCGGACCGGGTTCGGTCGAAATCCGCCCGGTTCTCGAAGGGACCGCGTGACGCCACTCGACCGCGTCTACCGTGAGCACAGCGGCCGGGTCATCAGTGCCCTGGCCGCCGGCTTCCGTGATCTCGACCTGGCCGAAGAGGCCCTCGCCGAGGCCTGCCTGCGGGCCCAGGACGCCTGGAGCCGTGGGCCCCCGCGCGATCCGGCCGGCTGGCTCTACACCGTCGCCCGACGCGTCACGCTGGACCGTCTGCGCCGACGGGCCACGGCCCGCGCCTTCCGTCCGGACCAGCGCCCCCCCGAGCCCACACCGGAGGACCAGCTGATGGCCACCGACACCGCGATCCCCGACGAACGGTTGCGCCTGATCTTCGTCTGCTGCCATCCGGCCGTCAGCCCGGACGCCCGCGCGGCCCTGACCCTGCGCACCGTCTGCGGCCTGACCACGGCCGAGGTCGCGAGCGCCTTCCTGGTCCCGGAGGCGACGCTCGCCCAGCGGCTGGTCCGGGCCAGACGCAAGATCGCGGACGCCGGCGTCCCCTATGAGGTCCCCACGGCCGACCGCTGGCCCGAGCGGATGGACGCGGTGCTGTCGACGCTCGAGGTCGCCTATGCCCAGGCCCATGCCGACGCCGCCGGGGCCGGTCCCCACGCTGCCTTCGCCACCGAGATGCTGGCCCTGTCCGGCCTGCTCGCAGCCCTCGTCCCGGACGATCCGGAGGTCCAGGCCCTGGCCGCGACCTTCCGCCATGCCGAGGCCCGGCGGCCGGCGCGACTGGGACCCGACGGCGCGCTCGTCCCCCTCGCCGATCAGGACCCGGCCGACTGGAACGCGCGCCTGATTGCCGAGGCGGAGGCCCTTCTCACCCGCTCGGCCACCGGCTCGCGCCAGACACGCTCGCCCCCGGGGCCGCGGGCCCTCCAGGCCGCCATCCACAGCGCCCACGCCGCCCGCGCCCGGGCGGGCCGTACCGACTGGACCGCCATCCTTGGCCTCTACAACCTCCTGCTCGCCCATCGCGACGACCCGGTCATCCGCACCAACCGCGCCGTCGCCCTGGCCGAGGTCGAAGGCCCCGCCGCCGCCCTCGACGCCCTGCTCACGGTCGAGGCTGACGGCTGGCTCCCGCTCCATGCCGCCCGGGCGGATATGTTCGCCCGCCTCGGCCGCACGGCCGATGCGCGACAGGAATACACCACCGCCCTCGCCCTCTCTCCCGCTCCGGCCGAGGTGCTGTTCCTGCAGCGCCGCCGGGACGCGCAGGGCGCATAGCGAGCGGCCGTCGACCCTGCTAGCGTCACCGCATGAAACGCCTCCTTGCCCTTGCGCCCCTGTTCGCCCTCGCCGCCTGCGCCACGCGCGGTGAACCCGTCACCTATGCAGAAACGAGCGCCGCCGCCGCCCGTGCCGCCGCCGAAGTCGAGGCCCGCGAGCCCCTGACGCCGCAGCAGACCTGGGAGGCCGGCCAGTCCGCCTACCTCGCCTGGAACGGGGCCCGGCGTGGCTGGACGACCACGGCCTCGGGCCTCCAGTACCGCCGCGAGGGCCGTGCGCATCCCGACGCCCCCCGCCCCTCGCCCACCGACACGGTCCGCGTTCACTACGCGGGCACCTTCATCGACGGACGCCCGTTCGACAGTTCGTACGAGCGGGGCGAGCCCGCCGAGTTCCCGCTGAACCGCGTCATCAAGGGCTGGACCGAGGGTGTCGGCCTCATGCACGTCGGCGAGACCGTCCATTTCGTCATCCCCGCCGACCTCGCCTACGGAAACCGCTGGGTCGGCGGCGGCGAGATCCCGCCCAACTCCACCCTCCTGTTCAAGGTCGAGCTGCTGGCCGTCAAACCGGCGGGCTGACCATCCCTCTTCTGACCCCTCTCCCATGGGGAGAGGGAAAAATGCCCTTGAAGAATTCCGCCCCTGCGTTCAACGCACGCGCCGAATTCCCCAACCCTTTCAACACCCGTCCCGATTTAAGCCCCCTCCACCCATACGCACCCCCAACCGGGCGTATCCTTCTCCTGTCCCGTCGCGGGGGAAGGTGTCCTGGGCCCAGGACCCGGACATGCGGCGGGGCGCGATCGAGCGGGAAACCGCGTCATTGCGACCGGTTACGGACCCCGATCCGGCCTTGACCTGGATCGGCGGAGACACGGGCCGGCGTCGGCGCGGGACTGTCCACGGGGCGTCAAACCGTGGAGCCCGGAGGGCCCTGAACCCCTCCGCCCGTCGCGGGCTTAAGTCGGTCTGGGATTAAACGGCGACAAGCGTCGGGGTCGAGAACGACACACCCGGCAGGCCGCAGCGAAGCCCATCATCGACTGCTCGCGTCCAATCGGTCGCGGCGGAGCCCCGGCGCGAGCCGAAAAACATCTCAGGTCCCCGTAACGCGAAAGCAGGGGGCCACATCGGTTCCGGGCAACCGCCCGCGCTCCGCCGTCTTCCCCGCCTCTCCCGGCCGCTGGACCAGGGAGCGATGACGCATGGCCGATCATCGGCCCGCCCTCCCCCCTTGACCTGCCCTCCGCCCCGTCGTGATCTGCCGCCCCCGCCAGAATCCGGATTGCCCCATGTCGCGTCTTGCCGTCTCCGCCTGCCTCGCCGCCCTGCTGATCGCGAGTGCCTCGCCCGGAGCCGCCCAGACCCCGGGGCCGATGACACCGAACATCGGCGGCTTTCCCGACAGCCCCCTGATCCCGCCGCCGACCAACCCGACCTATCCCGGCGTCATCCGCTACGAGGTCGACGCCACAGACATCGAGCGTCGGATCGTCTCGGTGCGCCAGACCATCCCGGTGACCGGCCGGTCCCTGACCCTGCTCTATCCCAAATACCTGCCCGGCAACCACGCTGCATCCGGCCCGATCCAGCTGCTGGCCGGCCTGACCCTGAGCGCCAACGGTCAGCGGATCGACTGGCGTCGCGACGCCGTCGACCCCTATGCCTTCCACATCGACATTCCGGCCGGGGTCTCCGAGATCGAGGCCGCCTTCCAGTGGCTGACCCAGTCCGACAACGCCAACTGGCGCGTGGTCATGACGCCGTCGATGATGAACCTGCAGTTCGAGAAGGCCCTGCTCTATCCGGCCGGCTATGTCTCCACCGGCATCACCTTCGCCCCGTCGGTGCGGCTGCCGCAGGGCTGGTCGTATGGCGTGGCCATGGACACGGTCTCGTTCGAGAACGGTCTGGCCACCTTCGCGCCCGTGGATCTCTACACCCTGGCCGACAGCCCCATGTTCGCCGGGGCCCACTACCGCCGCATCGACATCGATCCGACCGGCGACGACGTGCATCTGAACATCGTGGCGGATGAGGCCGCCAACCTGGCACCCACCGCCGAACAGCTGGGCTATTACGAAGCCATGGTGACCCAGGCCGACCGCCTGTTCGGCTCGCGCCATTTCGACCGCTACGAGTTCCTGCTGGGTCTCACGAACCAGATGGGCGGCATCGGGCTGGAGCATCACCGCTCGTCCGAGAACACCAAAGCCCCCGACTATTTCACCAGCTGGGCCAGGTCGGCCGGATCGCGCGCCCTGCTGCCGCACGAATATGCCCACTCCTGGAACGGCAAATTCATGCGGCCGGCCGATGAGCTGACCGCCAACTATAATGTCCCGACCGAAAACAGCCTGATGTGGGTCTATGAGGGTCAGACCGAATACTGGGGCGACGTCCTGGCCGCCCGCTCGGGCCTGCATGGCAAGGAGCATGCCCTGGTGCTGATGGCCGACCGCGCCGCCTTCTACGAGAACCAGGCCGGTCGCCAGTGGCGCAATCTGCAGGACGTCAACAACCATAACCTGCTGGGCTATCGCGTCCCCGGCCAGTGGCCGTCGTGGATGCGCGGCACCGGCGACTACTATGACGAGGCCGCCCTGATCTGGCTGGATGCCGACACCCTGATCCGCGAGCAGTCCGGCGACCGCCGCTCGCTGGACGACTTCGCCCGCACCTTCTTCTCCCCCGAAGGCACCGACGGAAGCTGGACGCCCCGCGGCTACACCTTCGCCGATGTCGTGGCGGCCCTGAATGCGGTCCAGCCCCACGACTGGGCCACCTTCCTGCGCGACCGGCTGGACGCCGCCGGCCCCGACGCCCGGGCCCCGCTCGATGGCATCACGCGCGGCGGCTACCGCCTGACCTATGTCGAGGAGCCCAACGCCACCGAAAAGACCATGCACTCAAGCTGGGGGTCGGACTTCCGCTATTCGCTCGGCTTCTCCCTCGCCGGCCCCACCCAACGCATCGTCAGCATCCAGTGGGGCGGACCGCTGTATCAGGCCGGCATCGGCGCGGGCTGGGAACTGGTCGCCGTCGGCGACCGCGTCGCCACCCCCGAGGTCCTGCGCGAGGCCGTCACCGCCGCCAAATCCGGCGACGCCCCCATCCGACTGATCCTCCGGAACGGCCAGCGCATCCGCACCCTCGACCTCAACTACACCGGCGGCCTGCGCTACCCGCGCCTCGAACGCATCGAGGGCACCCGCGACCGCATCGGCGACATCATGACCGCGCGGCGGCGGTAGGCGAACCCTCGAACACCGGTCCCCCGGCCGAAAGCCCGGGGGCCGACTCAACGGCACCCTGGATCCGGGAGAAAGTGGATGCGAACCTTGAGCGTTGCGGCCATCCGGTTGGGGCTGGCGGGCGTTGTGGCCCTGATCCTTCTTTCGGCTCCGGCCGTGTCCGCCCAGCCGGCGGACCCCCTGGGGCGCGGCGCGGCCTTCGCCCTGATCACGCTGGAACCGGCCGGGTTCGAGCGCGCGTGGGACGAAAGACGCACCGCCGCCGCGCCGACGGCGACAGATCCGCTGGAGCGGGCCGCACTGACGGCGCTCTGGGCCCAGGGCTATCTCGACTACGAGTATTTCCGCTGGCGCGAGACCGGTCAGGTCGCGCCGGCGGACTGGCCGGCCCGGGCCGCAGCGATCGCCGCGGTGGATCGCAATGACCCCGCCCTGCTCGCCCTGCCCGCCCACCGGGCCTTACTGGAGACCTGGATCCGGGCCGAGGTCCGCCGCCTGCTGCGCTCGGAACCGGGGCGCCGGGTCGGAAACGTCGTCTGGCTGAACACCGCCTTCGAGGTGGTCGAACAGAACATCCAGAACCCCGCCGTTCGCGACGCCCTTCTCGGCCAGACCCTGCTCACCTTCATCGATGAGAACGGGGCCAAGGGCGTCCAGCCCCTGATCGAACGTTTTGACCACGCCGCCGTCGACCGCGCTGCGGTCGCCGCCGTGTGGGAGGCCTGGCGGCCGCAACAGGCCGCCGAAACCGGCCACCCGGTCGAGACCTACAAGGTCGTGGGGGGCGTCGGCCTCGACGTTCACATCTTTCGACCCGCGAACGCGCCCACAGAGCGGGCCCCGGCGATCCTGTGGTTCCATGGCGGCTCGGGCGACACCGGGGCCTGGAGCCACTGCCCGGCCCTCTGCCAACGGTTTCGCGAGCTCGGTTTTGTCGTCCTGCAGGTCGAGTACCGGACCTACCAGCGCTTTGACTCGTCGCCGCTTGACGCCCTCGCCGATGCGCGGTCGGCGGTGCGGTGGGCCAGGACGAACGCCGCCCGGCTGGGCCTCGACCCCGACCGCATCGCCGTCGCCGGCTTTTCGACGGGCGCCAGCCTGGCCGCCCAGACACTCACGGTCGACGGCTTCGACGATCCGGACGACGATCTGACCGTGCGGGCCCGGCCTGATGCCGCCGTCATGGTGTCCGGCTGCTATGCCCCGGAAACGGATGCCTACTACCGCCGCGTGCTGGAGGGATCGGCGGACCTGGCGCGCTTGTCCCCGGTGGCCCTGGCCAGACCCGGCCTGCCGCCCTCACTGGTGATCCATGGCGGCGCGGATCGCGTCTGCGAGTTCGACGCGGCCGAACGGTTCGTCGCGGCCGCCGGAGGTTCGGCCCGCCTGACCGCCCTGCCCGACCAATCCCACTTCTTCGTCTTTTCCTCGCCTCCGGCCCGCCGCGAGGCCCTCGACGCCACGACGGCCTTCCTCACGGCGGTGGGCTGGGTCGACCGGCCTGTCCCCTAGATGCTGGCGAACGGGCGGCATTACGCAAACATAATGAGACGGCCCGCATCCACCGGCCGATCGCACCGCCTCATCCGTGTTCAGCGTAGTCCTTACGCTTCAAGGAGGTTTCCGATGTCCAGCCACTCGCGTCTTCGCACGTACCTGACCGTCTCCGTCCTGAGCGTGCTGACGCTCGGTGCCGGCTCCGTCCTGGCCCAGGACGTCGGCCGCATGGACCAGATCGTCCGGGAGAGCACAGCCCGCGACGAATTCTCCGGCTCCGTCCTCGTCGCGCGGGGCGATCAGGTGTTGCTGGACCAGGGCTACGGTCTGGCCAACCGGGAATGGAACATTCCCAATGACGGCGACACCAAATTCCGGCTCGGCTCCATCACCAAACAGTTCACGGCGGTCGCCGTCGTGCTGCTCCATGAGCGCGGGCTTGTCGATCTGGACGCGCCGCTGAAAACCTACCTTCCCGATACGCCCGCCAGCTGGGACGGGGTGACCGTCCGCCACCTGCTGACCCACACCTCCGGCATTGCGAACTTCACGGCCTTCCCCGACTACGAGGCCCAGAAGACCCGACCGGCGACGCTCGAGGCGCTGATCGCGCGGTTCCGGGACCGTCCGCTCGAATTCCAGCCGGGCGAGGGCTGGGCCTATTCCAACTCGGGCTACATCCTGCTGACCGCCCTCATCGAACGGGTCAGCGGCCAGGACTACGCCGCCTTCGTCTCCGCCAACCTGTTCCAGCCGCTCGGCATGGCCGACAGCGGCTATGACAGCCACGCCGCCATCCTGCCCCGCCGGGCCTCGGGCTATGTGCGAACCGCCGGCGGCTTCGGCCACGCCGACTACGTCGACATGACCATCCCCGGGGGCGCGGGCGGACTGTACTCGACCACGCGCGACCTGCTGAAATGGGAACAGGGGCTGTTCGGCGGCCGGCTGCTGCGCCCGGCCTCCCTGACAGCACTCACCACGCCACAGCGGAACGGCTACGCCATGGGCCTGGCCGTAACCCCCAACGCGACCGGAGCCCTGATCCAGCACAGCGGAGGCATCGAGGGGTTCAACACCGCGATGGCGCATGACACCGGCAGCGGCATGACAGTGATCGTCCTGGCCAATCTCAATGGACCCGGGCCGGACAGGCTGGGCGCGGACCTGATGACCCTCGCCCGTGGCGGCACCGTCACCCTGCCCGCCGAACGGCAGGTCGTTGCCCTCTCCGCCGAGGCGCTCGGTGCCTATGAAGGCGTCTACGACCTCGCCCCGACCTTCTCGATCACGGTCTCGGTGGTGGACGGCAAGCTGCTGGCCCAGGCCACCGGCCAGCAGGCCCTGGAGTTGCTGGCGGAGGCCGAAGACGCCTTCTTCCTGCGCGTGGTCGACGCCCGGATCGTGTTCACCCGCGACGCCGCCGGGGCCGTGAGCGGCCTCGTCCTGCATCAGGGCGGTCGGGAAATGCCTGCGCCCAGACGCTAGACCGCGCACCAGCGAAAGGGCCGGGGATCGCTCCCCGGCCCACGGGTCTAGGCCTTCAGCAAGCCCAGCAGGGCCTCGGCCGCTTCGCGCGACGAACCCGGATTCTGGCCGGTCACAAGCTTTCCGTCGACAACCACATGGGAGCCCCAGTCCGGACCCTTCGAATAGTCGCCGCCGTTGGCCATCAGGACGTTTTCGACGAGAAAAGGCACCACGTCCGTCAGGCCGACAGCGTCTTCCTCGGTGTTGGTAAAGCCCGTCACCTTGCGACCGTTGACCAACGGCTTGCCGTCCGGCCCGTTGACGGACTTCAGCACGCCCGGTGCGTGGCACACAAAGCCCGTGGGCTTGTCGGCCCTGGCAAAGGCCTCGATCAGGGCGATGGACGCCGCGTCATTGGCCAGATCCCACAGCGGCCCGTGCCCGCCCGGATAGAAGACGGCGTCGAAATCCCCGGCCTTCACCGACGACAGTTCGACCGTGGACGCCAGGGCCGCCTGGGCGGCCGGGTCGGCCTTGAACCGCTCCGTATCCTCGCTCTGGGCGTCCGGCTCGTCGCTCTTGGGATCCAGCGGCGGCTGACCGCCCTTCGGCGAGGCCAGCACGATCCCGGCCCCGGCATCCTTCAGCGCATAATAGGGCGCTGCGAACTCCTCCAGCCAGAAGCCCGTCTTCCTGCCCGTGTCTCCAAGCTGGTCATGCGACGTCAGCACCATGAGGATATTCATCTTGCAGTCTCCGTTTCGGCAACAACAGGTGAGAGGCTGAAACGATCCCGCAAGAGGGCGCGACATCGACCGCACAGCCGCTCAGGCCAGACCCGGCATCCCGGACACCGACCCGCCATCGAAAAAGGCCCGGCGGTTTCCCGCCGGGCCTTTCCGGAAACAAACCTCGAAAGGTTCGTTCGTCTTACTTGATCTGGATGGTCGCGCCGGCTTCCGTCAGCTTCTTGGCGACTTCGTCGGCAACCTGCTTGGAGACGTTCTCGACGACGTTCTGCGGAGCGCCTTCGACCAGGTCCTTGGCTTCCTTCAGACCCAGGTCCGAACGCACGCCACGGACTTCCTTGATCACGTTGATCTTCTTGTCGCCGCCGTTGACCAGCACGACGGTGAATTCGGTCTGCTCTTCGGCCGCTTCAGCCGGAGCGGCACCACCGCCACCGGCGGGCATCGCCATGGCGACCGGAGCAGCGGCGCTGACGCCCCACTTCTCTTCCAGCAGCTTGGACAGTTCGGCGGCTTCGAGGACGGTCAGCTTGGACAGGTCTTCGACGATCTTGGACAGGTCGGTCATGGTCAGTTTTCCTTCGGAGGATGGGGTTCAGTGAAGAGATGCAGAGATGGAAGGTCGGACGCTTACGCGGCTTCCTTGGTGGCATAGGCGTTGAACACCCGGGCCAGTTGGGCAGCCGGAGCTTGCACGACGCCGGCGATCTTGGTCGCGGGAGCGTTGAGCAGGCCGAGCAGCGAGGCGCGGATTTCGTCCAGCGACGGCAGCTTCGACAGGGTCGAAACACCGGCCGCGTCCAGAACGGTCTCGCCCATGAAGCCGCCCAGGACGACGAACTTGTCGTTGCCCTTGGCGAACTCGGACGACACCTTGGCGGCAGTCACGGGATCGGGTGCATAGGCGATGCCGACCGGACCCTTGAACAGGGCGTGGTGGGCAGAACCTTCTGCAGCGTCCAGTGCCTTGAGCGCGAGGCGGTTCTTGACCACCTTGAACGCTCCGCCGGCGGTGCGCAGACGGCCCCGCAGGTCTTCCATTTCCGCAACGGTCAGACCCAGGTTGTGGGTCACGACCACGGCGCCGGCGTCGGAGAAGACGCCCTTCAGCGTCTCGATCGACTCGGCCTTTTGTGCGCGGTCCATTGCGGTCTCCAGTCTTGAGGTTCGACGCCGGGCTTATTCCCGACGCCGAGTGGCCGAAACACCGCGCGTCGCCGCGAGACGTTCAGGCCGGGTAGCAATGTCCGAAGGATGCGCTGACAGGTCCTCCCGAAACCGGGCCGACCACTGTCGTTCGCGTCCCCATCTCCCCACGGCGCTGGAGGGCTCTCCAGCATTTACGGCGAGGGTGGCCCCCTCGCCCCGAAGTTCTCGGACAGGACCGCCTGGACCGGGGTCCGGGCGGGAAGAGGCGCTCTATACAGGACGACGAGTGGAAATCAAGCTGCGGCGGGCGGACGATTCACAGTCCGTCCGCCACTACTCGGGTGCGCTCGGCGATTGCGTCCGCGAAAACGACTCGGTCATGCTTGCACGTATCTCATCCGGGCAGCCGGTCTCGTCACACAGGGCGTCAGCCACATCGCCCATAAGTTCGGGCATGATGGCCATCAGGGCCGCCGTCATTCTGGGCCCGGCCTCGTAGCTCTTCCGGATCATCGACTTGCCGATATCGCTTTCATAGAACGCAACCATCCCCTGCAACTCATCCAGCGTGAAGATATCGGCGTAGATGGGTGCCTGGATCTCGAATATCCGCGGCATCATCTGGCTGAATATCCGTTCATTCGTCCGCTGCAAACCAGCCGATCGCTCCGCCGTCATGCCGGGTATGTTTGCCGACATCGCCCCCATCATCTGGCTGAACATGGCAGCCATCTGATCGGTCTGCATCAGGACGATGAAGCGGTTGGCGAGGGCCAGCCGCTCGGCATCCTCTGAATCGGTGGCTGCCGACGTTACCGCCGGCTCCTGCGCCATCGCGTTCAAGGGCGCTGCCACCAGCACCAAGGAGAAGGCCAAACACTTGAATAGTCGCATCGTGAACACCCCCAACACCAGAAAAACAACTTAACAGCGTGGGGTGCCAGACGCAAAAGCGGCGGCGAAGATCGCTCTCCACCGCCGCCCTTGTTCAGTCCTGTGAGGTCGATCAGGCCGAGATAGAGGCCGGATCGATCTTCACGCCCGGGCCCATCGTGGACGACAGGCTGATGCGCTTCACATAGGTGCCCTTGGCCCCGGTCGGACGGGCCTTTTGCAGGGCGTCGACATAGGCGCGGACGTTGGCCTCGAGGGCTTCCTGGGTGAAGGAGGCCTTGCCGATGCCGCCATGGGCGATACCGGCCTTCTCGACGCGGAACTCGACCGCACCGCCCTTGGCGTCCTTGACGGCCTGGGCGACGTTCGGGGTCACGGTGCCGACCTTGGGGTTCGGCATCAGGCCGCGCGGGCCCAGCACCTTACCCAGACGACCGACCAGGGCCATCATGTCAGGGGACGCGATGACGCGGTCGAAGTCCATGAAGCCGCCGTTGATCTTCTCGTACAGATCCTCGGCACCCACGATGTCGGCCCCGGCGGCCAGGGCTTCAGCAGCCTTGGCGTCCTTGGCGAAGACGGCGACGCGGACGTCACGGCCGGTGCCGGACGGCAGGTTGACCACACCACGGACCTGCTGGTCGGCGTGACGGGGATCGACGCCCAGGTTGACGGCGATCTCGATCGACTCGTCGAACTTGGCCGAGGCATTGGCCTTCACGGCCGCGATGGCGTCGGAGACGGTCATCAGGGCCAGGGTGTCGGCGTTGAACGCCTTCATACGCTTGGATGGCTTGCTCATGATCAGCGCTCCACGATGTTCAGGCCGATGGCCTTGGCGGAACCTTCGATGATGCGCGCGGCGGCATCCAGATCGTTGGCGTTGAGGTCCTTCATCTTCTTCTCGGCGATCTCGCGCAGCTGGGTGCGGGTGATCGAACCGACCGTCTCACGGCCAGTCAGCTTGGCGCCCGAGGTGATGCCCACGGCCTGCTTGATGTAGTGGGTGGCCGGCGGGGTCTTGGTGACGAAGGTGAAGCTCTTGTCCTGGTAGACCGTGATCACGGTCGGCAGGGGCGTGCCCTTCACTTCCTTCTCGGTGCGCGCGTTGAACTCCTTGACGAAGCCCATAATGTTCACGCCCCGTTGACCCAGTGCGGGCCCGATGGGCGGCGAAGGCGTGGCCGAACCGGCCGGCACCTGCAGCTTGATATAGCCCAGAATCTTCTTGGCCATTGGTCTCTCCTGTGAGTGATCCCGGACTGTGATCCGGGACCGGTGAGCCGTGGTGCGGCATGGCGGCCTCCCACGGATTTATCCCGGGGCCAGAGCCACGGGAGGCGGGTCCGTAGCAGAGCGGGGCGACAGTGGCAAATCCGCCAACAGGCGGAACGATCACCCGCTATCCCGCAGACCGGGTCGCAGAGGTCCCGGGCAGACGGCCCGCCAAGGTCATGCCCAGCCAGCCGAGGGTCGCGAAAAGGACCAGCAGCACGGGCAGCCCCAGCCACAGCCCCTGCCACGCCTCGGGAAAGACCTGCTGTTGTCCAAGGAAGAAGGCCGCAGCGGCGATCACCATGGCGATCCCCATGCGCCACAGATGACGCGCCAGCCGGTGCCGACCCCGAACGCCCCGTCTCGGTAGCAGGCTCAGATCCAGCAGGACGCCGAGCGTGGCCAGCCCGGCGAAGACAAACACCGGCTGGGGCGGAATGCCGTCGATCAGCCCGGTGGGCGAGTTCAGCGCCTCAAGACCGAAGACGACGCCTGCGGCCGCCGTTCCGACCGCCAGCGCAACAGCACCCCAGTTCAGCAGGTCGAGTTGGCCCGGCGCGCGCGACACGGTCAGCCAGGAGGTCAGGACGAGATAGAAGGTCACCATCCCCGCGACCACGGAGGCCCGGTCGGGCTCGAAGACCGCCAGTGCCCCGCCGAGCCCGGACATCACCAGCATTGAGGCCACGAATACCCGGCCCGCCAGAACATGGACGGGCCGACCCTTGGGGGCGAGAAAGGCACCGAACCCGGACACCAGCCCCAGTGTGCCGGCGACAATGTGAACGATCGTCAGTCCAGCATACACGGCGCAACTCCAAGCTTTGCCGGAGCATGGCTCGAAGCCTTCCGCGAAACCCGTTAAATCGGGTTAATCCCCCGACGGTCGCGCCGCGCCTTAGGCCGCGCTCTTCTCGACCTGGCTGTATTCCAGATCCACCGGGGTCGGCCGGCCGAAGATCGACACGGCGACACGCAGACGGGCCGCATCCTCGTCGACGCTCTCCACCTGGCCGTCGAAGCTGGCGAAGGGACCGTCGATGACCTTGACGGTCTCGCCGATATCGAAGCGGATCGTGGGCTTCGGACGTTCGACGCCCTCCTCCACCTGGCCGATGATGTTCTGAACTTCACGCTCGGAGACCGGCAGCGGCTTGGTGCCGCCCGCAGCGCCGAGGAAGCCCGTGACCTTGGGCGTGTCCTTGACCAGGTGATAGGCGTCGTCGGTCAGCTCCATCTTCACCAGCACATAGCCGGGGAAGAATTTGCGCTCGGCATTGACCTTGCGGCCCCGGCGGATCTCGACGACGTCCTCGGTCGGCACCAGGATCTCGGAGAAGCACTCCTCCAGATCACGCTGCTTGGCCTGGTCGCGGATGTGCTGGGCGACCTTTTTCTCGAAGTTCGAATAGGCGTGGACGATGTACCATTTGTGCCTCGGGTTCGAGGCGACTTTGGCTTCGGGCGCTGCATCCGTCATGGGCGCGTCTCCTTGTTGATTATTGGCCGAGGGCGAGGATGATGCGCGAGACGAAGCCGAGGCCGGTGTCCACGATCCAGAAGAAAGCCGCCGCCAGCAGCACCATGATGAAGACCATCACCGAGGTGATCCAGGTCTCCTTGCGGCTGGGCCACACGATCTTGCGCGCCTCGGCACGCACCTGCCCAGCGAACTGGCCGGGTGAGGTGCGCTTCTTGGGCGCGTCAGGCTCGACCGCCACGGTCGAGGCCGAGGCTGCACCCGCCATCTGCGGCTTGGCTCCGGCCGCCGGATTGCCGGTGCGGCGTCCGCCGGGGAACTTGGACTTGGCCATGGGTTCTTGGGGTCTCTTCGTGAACGCTTGATCCTGTCCCCGCAGATGGGAAGGCCCAGGCTGCGGGAACAGGGGAAGTGGCAGGAGTTGGGGGATTCGAACCCACGACCCCCGGTTTTGGAGACCGGTGCTCTACCAGCTGAGCTAAACTCCTAGACAAATCACGCGCCGGGGGTCGCCCCTCGGCGCGTCGGTTCGCCAGACCGGGGGCTATGCCTTAGGCGGCCGGCCATTTCAAGGCCGGATCAGTGATCCAGGTGCGCCGCGACGGCTTCTGCCTCGTCCTCGCGCTTGATCACCTGTTTGAACAGCAGCTTGTCAATGCGGCGGTCGTCCATGTCGATGACCTCCACCTCGAAACGACCCAGCTGCAGAATCTCGCCTTCGGACGGCACGCGCGACAACTGGTGGAGCACCAGCCCCGCGACCGTGTGGAATCCCTCGGCCTCACCGAAATCCTCACCCAGAGCATCTGCCAGCTCGTCGAGATCGGTCTGGCCGTCCACCATCCAGGTGCCGTCCTCGCGCAGGCGCACCAGCGCCTCCTTGTCGTCGTGCCCCTCATCGAAATCGCCGGCGATCATCTCCAGCAGATCGGTGGCCGTGACGACGCCTTCAAAGGCCCCGAACTCGTCTACGAGGAAGGCCATATGCACCTTGGAGGCCTTGAGGATCTCCAGCGCTTTCAGGACCGAGGTCGACTGCGGGATGAACGCCGGGGTCTGGACATGTTTCTCGACATTGAACTCGCCGTTGTCCAGCAGACTGTCCAGCAGGTCCTTCTTGTGAACGACGCCCAGCGGATTATCGACGTCGTTCTCGCGCGCCACCACGATCCGGGAATAGGGGCAGGTCCGAACGTCCTGACGCAGCTGTTCCTCGCTGTCGTCCAGAGCGATCCAGAACACCTCGTGACGCGGCGTCATGGCCACACGGATCGGACGATCGCCAAGCCGCAGGATCTCTTCGATCATCACCTGTTCTTCCGGCTCGATCAGCCCCGCCGACGTGCCCTCGGCGATCATCGTCTCGACCTCCTCCTGGGTCACGTCCGACCCGTCGCGGTCCTTGACCCCCATGATCTTGAGGATGCCCGAGGTCGACGCCGTCAGGAGGACGACAAAGGGATGGAGGACGATGGCCACTGTCGAGATCGGTGCCGCCATCTTCGCGGCTATGGTCTCGGGGAAGATCAGCGCGAGGCGTTTGGGCACCAGTTCCCCGACAATCAGGGAAACGTAGGTGATGCAGATCACGACCAGCAGGGTCGAGAAGATCTCGGTGTAGGCTGCCGCTACCGGAAAGGCGGCCTCCAGGATAAGATTCAGTTCGCCGGCAATGGCGGCCTGACCATAGGCCCCCGCCAGAATCCCGATCAGGGTGATCCCGACCTGCACCGCCGAAAGAAAGTGGGTCGGATCTTCGGACAGCTTGAGCGCCGCTCGCGCACCCCGATCCCCCCGTTCTGCCCGGCTTTGTAGCTTGGAGCGCCGCGACGAGACGACCGCCAACTCCGTCATGGCGAACAGGCCGTTGAGCACCACAAGGAGCAGAACGACGACAATGGCGATGAGTAACATCTAGGGGGGAGAGGACCGGCGCGGCGCGACAGTCGGCGTCCGCATATTCACACTAGTGCAGAATCGGCGATGTCGCCACGGTTTCCTTGAACAGCGGCATCCGCGTCCCTCGCGGCCTCAGCCGGGAGCGTGCAGCGCGCGCAGCGGCTCCGCGCCGGAATGAACCGCGCACGCCGAGACCCCGATCAGTGTACCGATGAACAGACCGATCCGAAGCGCGCGCCGCATGGTTACCAAATCCCTAACGTTCGTTGTCCGAACCTAGGCTCCCAAAGGACGATGGCCGCAAGTCCGCTCTCCCCTGCCGGGAATTGCGGGGACGGTCAGGTTGGCGCGGCGTTAGCTACGAGGACCGGGAACGTCAGGCGGCTGCGAGCGCCGCGCTGCAGTGGCGTCATTTCAAACCGGCCGCCCAGTTGCCGGGCCATGCTGTGAACGATCCGCAGCCCCAGCGATGCGGCCTGGCCAGCGTCAAACCCGGACGACAGCCCCTTGCCGTCGTCGCTGACGCTCAACACCATATCCTGTGCGTCTTGTGACAGATCCACCCGAACCGTTCCGCCCTGTTCGCCCGGGAAGGCATGCTCAAGCGCGTTGTTGACGCATTCCAGCATCACCAGACTCACCGGTGTCGACTGCTCCGGGGGCAGCGGCCAGTCACCCCCCGTCACGACCAGCGCCACATCGGTGCGCCCGGCTGCGTTCAGGGCGTCGGCCAGCAGGTCCCGGGCAAATACGGCAAACGGCAGGACCTGACCGTTCACGTCGTGCAGCCCGCGCTGCACCTTGGCGATCAGGGCGGTCCGCCCCCGCGCCTCCTGCAGGCCGCGCCGGGCGTCCGGGTCGGTCGTGTGCTGGGCCTGCAGGGCCAGCAAGGCCGAGACGACCTGCAGATTGTTGCTGACCCGGTGCTGGATCTCGCGTGACAGCAGATCCCGGCTCTCGGCCAGCTCGCGACTGCGCTCGATCTCGGCCTCTGCCCGACCGCGTTCGCGCCACATGCCGTCAATGAAGAAGATGTCGACCGCCACCACAAAGGCATAGAAGCCAAGGGCGACACCCGTGGCGGCGTTCAGCTCGAAACCCGGCGGACCGATGAAAAACCACCAGGCCGTCAGGCCGGACAGGACACCGGTCAGCAGACCGGCCCGCAGGCCGGCCAGATACGTGACCACGACGACAGCCGGGAAGAAGGTCAGATAGGGAAAGCCCGGCGGGAACTGCTGATCCAGACCCAGCCGGACCAGGAACGCGACTCCCCAGGCCCCTACGGCGAACCCGTAAGCCGCCACGGGATGGGTGAGTCTTCTTGCTGATCCCAAGGTCGTGTTCCGATGGCGGAAAAGTTCTGCCGTCTCGAGTCCTCCGCGCCGCGCAGGATTTGGTCAAGCGACGAAAACGGCCCCCGGATCGCTCCGGGGGCCGTTTCCATTTGTCGAGACTGCGCTCAAGGCGCGCGAGCGACCGCGTCGCGAGCGTTGGCGCGCGAAAAGGCTGCCTACTCGATGATCTTGGCGACGACGCCGGCACCGACGGTGCGGCCGCCTTCACGGATGGCGAAGCGCAGGCCCTGA
>JAIEQA010000085.1 GCA_019748095.1 Caulobacteraceae bacterium
TTCAACACCATGCTGGGTCTGGACGAGGACGAGTTCATCCGCCGCACCCAGGGGACCTTCAAACTGGGCATCCAGTTCCGCGATTGGGGCCGCATCGGCGACAGCTATTTCCATCCCTTCGGGCCGTTCGGCGTCGACATGGAGGGCGTCTCCTTCCATGCCTTCTGGCTGCGCCTGAACCAGCTGAACGACCCCGCGCGGATCACCGACTATTCGCTTCAGGCCATGGCGGCCGAACGCGGCAAATTCATGCGGCCGATCGATGCCGGCCGGTCACCCCTGTCGAAGATCGCCTACGCCTTTCATTTCGACGCCGGCCTGTATGCGAGATATCTGCGCGAGTATTCCGAGGCGAAGGGCGTGGTGCGGATGGAAGGCCGCATCGTCGATGTCGCCCTGCGCGGCACCGACGGCTTCGTCGAGGCCGTGACCCTTGATGACGGACGCCGGGTTGAGGCCGACCTGTTCATCGACTGCTCGGGCTTCCGCGGCCTGCTGATCGAGGGGGCGCTGAAGACCGGCTACGACGACTGGTCGCACTGGCTGCCGTGCGACCGCGCCGTGGCTGTGCCGTGCGAGCGGGTGGCTGATCCCGTACCCTACACCCGCTCCACCGCCCGGGCCGGCGGCTGGCAGTGGCGTATTCCGCTGCAGCACCGGACCGGCAACGGCTATGTCTTCTCCAGTCGCTTCATCGACGAGGCGGCGGCGACCGGGGACCTGCTGGGCCAGCTGGACGGCAAGCCCCTGGCCGACCCCCGCACCCTGCGGTTCGTGACCGGGCGGCGCAAACAGTCGTGGAACCGCAACGTCGTCGCCCTGGGCCTCGCCTCCGGCTTCATCGAGCCGCTGGAATCGACCAGTATCCATATGGTCCAGAGCGGCATCGCCAACCTGCTGGCCATGTTCCCGACCCGCCGGTTCGATCCGGCCGAGACCCGGCGCTACAACCGCGTTGTCGCTCATGAGGCCGAGCGCATCCGCGACTTCATCGTGCTGCACTACAACGCGACCCAGCGCACGGATTCGCCGCTGTGGGACTATGTCCGCACCATGTCTCTGCCCGACAGCCTGATGGACAAGTACGAGATTTTCCGCAGCCGGGGCCGGGTCTTCCGCGAGAATGAGGAGCTGTTCAACGACACCAGCTGGTTCGCCGTCATGATCGGCCAGAACATCCAGCCGGCCGCCTATGACCCGGTCGCCGACGTCCTGTCGGTCGAGGAGACCCGGCGGCGGCTGAAACAGACCGCCGATGCCATCCGCAATTCCGCAGACTATATGCCGACGCATATGGACTTTGTGCAGCAGCACTGCGCCGCCTAGGCCGGCACATCGCTTCCAACGAATGAGTGACCGCCAGAGGTCGGGGGACCCATGCCTGCGATAACGACGACCGAGCTGTTCCTGATCGCCCTGCTGCTGATCTTCTCGGTCCCGTATCTTCTGTGGCGCGGTTTCCGCACCGATTACTACGCCCCGCTTGTGGTGGTTCAGATCATCTGCGGCATCCTGCTGGGACCGGGCGTGCTCGGGGCCGTATTCCCCGGCTACTATGCCTTCATCTTCACTCCGGACGTCATCACGGCCCTGAACGGGATCGCCTGGTGGGCGGTGATGATCTTCGTCTGGATCGCGGGGCTGGAGCTTGACCTGAAGCAGGCCTGGGCCCGCCGCGCCGAGACGGGTGTGACCGCCGGACTGGCGCTGATCGTTCCCCTCGTCTTTGGTGCGTTGGCGGCGATGGTCATGCTCCAGTTCCCGGGCTGGTCCGGTCCGAAAGGTCAGCCGTGGCAGGTGGTGCTGGGCATCGGCATGGCCTGTGCCGTCACCGCCCTGCCGATCCTCGTCCTGTTTCTGGAAAAGCTGGACGTCCTGCGCCAGCCGCTGGGCCAGCGCGTCCTGCGCTACGCCAGCCTCGACGACATCGCCATCTGGGGGGTTCTGGCCCTGATCCTGCTGGACTGGGAGCGGGTCGGTCGGCAGGCGACCTTCCTGGTCGGCTTTGCCGCCGCCACCTGGGCCATCCGGGCCCTTATGGTGCGGCTGCAGGAGCGGGACCGCTGGTATGTCGCCCTGATCTGGCTGGCGGCCTGCGGCTTCGCCGCCGACTGGGCCGGCCTGCACTATATGGTCGGGGCGTTTCTGTCGGGCGCGGTGCTGGACGGTGACTGGTTCGACCGCAAACGGATGGATCAGTTCCGCGACCATGTCTTGCTGGCCATCATGCCGGTCTTCTTCCTGTCGACCGGCCTGCGGACCGAATGGGGCGTGGGCGGGGTGGCTGTGTTCGGCGCTGCGGCCCTTCTCCTGGTCGCCTCGGTGACCGGCAAGCTGACGGGTGTCGGCCTCGCCGGCCGCATCCTGAAATGGGAGAAGGGCGAGGCCTCGATCATCGGCTGGCTGCTGCAGACCAAGGCCCTGATCATGATCATCTTCGCCAACATCCTGCTGGACCGTCAGGTCATCACCAACGAGACCTTCACCGCCCTGCTGCTGATGGCGGTCGGCTCCACCATGCTGACCATCCCCATGGTCACGCCCCGCCTGCGGCAACTGGCGGTGCTGTCGGGGAAGGGCGGCTAGGTCGGCGACAGGAATGCGGTGACCCAGACGAACGGCGCGTTCCAGTTGATGGCCACCTCATTCTGGCTGTAGGCCGCGATGTCGTCGCGCCAGCAGGTCTGGGGCTGGCACTGGCCCCGCATGGTCTCGGCGACCGGATCGATCATGGCCGTGTTGTTCGGCCCGCCCGACAGCACCCCGGCCGGCGGCATAGGATACGCAGGGTCCGCCGCATGGGCCCAGAAGCGGTGATGCGGGTTCTGCATCGGCCGGTCGCCGTGGCCGGTGACATAGGACTGATCCAGAGGATTGCGGCCCAGCACATAGTCGAGCGCGGCCACCACCCCGTCCCGGAAAGCCGGGTCGCCGGTAAAGTCATGCGCCAGACCAAGCACCATGGCGCGGTTCATCAGATTGCCGTTGGAGCCCCAGCTATAGAAGGCGCTGTTGAACGGATGGCCATAGCCTTGCGTCCGCGCCTCGCCCAGCCAGAGCCGGGCGCTGGCGATCAGGCTCTGCCGCGCGGCCTCGCGCTCGGCCTCCGGCAGGCGGTCCTCAGACAGGGCCAGGGCGATGGTCCCAAGTCCGCCGACGCTGTTCCAGCCGATATCACCCGTCCGACGCACCGCACCTGTCGGCATGGCCACATGCAGGGGCGACGCCCGCAAATCCGTCAGCAGGTCGGCCTCACCCGTGGTCACATACAGCTCGGCCGTCGCCCAGTAGAATTCATCTATCAGGCTGTCGTCGCCATAGTTGCCGCCCCCGTGGAAGTCTCCCACGGCATAGATCTCCGGATGGCGTTTCGCCGCCGCCAGCCCCCGCCGCGCCGCCGCCAGGGCGCGATCGGCAAAGGCGGGGTCTATGGTCTTCCAGATCCGCGCCGCCTGGGCCGCCACCGCCACCATGTTCAGCGTCGCCGCCGTGTTCGGCGCGTACAGATAGCGGGTCTCGGGATCGGCGGCGGGAGCCATGGGCAGGCCGGTCCAGCGCACGTCATGAACCTTGTGGTGCACCAGCCCCCCGGCATCGATCTCGGTGAAGGTCAGGGGCTGACCCGGGGTGACCCGCCCCACCGGCACCCGCAGCCGGGCCCCGTCCGGGACCTGCATCCGCAGCAGGAACTCGACTTCCCAGCGCGCCTCGTCCAGCAGGTCGGAGACGCCGTTGCCGGCTTCGGGAATGTCCGCTGCGCCATCTGGCCAGGGATCAGCCAGACCCTTCAGGCTCGCGCGCTCCCAGGCGTTTAGCAGGGTCCAGGTCGAGATCCCGCCGTTGACGACATACTTCCCGTGGTCGCCCGCGTCGTACCACCCGCCGCTCACGTCCAGCGTATAGTCGCACCCGGGCCAGACATTGCCCCGCGTGTCCTCGCCGTCGAAACAGGTGGCCCGGTCAGGCGCATGGCCGGCGGGTCGCGCCAGATCGGGCCGGGCCACATGCGCCGCCTCGATCGGAACGCCGCTCCGGTTCTCGTAGAAGAAGACGAGGGCGTCGCGCTTGAGCGCCGCGAAAGGCGCGTCGGCGATCGTGATGGCCCTGCCATGACGGCCGGTCGTCAGGGTGTACCGCCCGGGCGCTCGCAGGGCGTCGAAGCGAACGATGTGGGTGTGATCGCGCGAGGTCGGGTCCGCGCCATGGACCGCCGTCTGTCCGGCCAGGACCACCCGGCCGGCCGCATTGGTGATCGTCCACGGCAGGGGTGTGGTCCGGGCTTCCACCAACGTCGCCGCCTTCGGTCCCGCCGTTTCAAACCCGACCTGGTTGAGCCTCAGCGCCGGCAGGGGCGAGGGCTGGGCCGCTGCGACCGGGGCGAGGGTCATGAGGACGAGGGTCGCGGCGGCCACGCCCCGGACGGATCCGCTTCTGAGACCTGTTGAGCGCACGGCGTTCCCCTTGATTTTCGTTTCACAATTGTCTGAGTTAATCCCGCAACCGAGTCAAACGCGACGACGCAGGGAACTTGGTCAGGGGAGTGAGACATGCGCGTATCGATCGGACTGATCGCAGCCTTGCTGCTGACCGGCACGGCCCTGGCCGCGCCCGCGCGCCAGGACGACGACATCGTCCAGTACATCATCAACAACCCGCCCGTGACCTCGTGGCAGGTCAACGGGGTCGAGACCCAGCCTCGTCCGCGCCGCGCCGAGGGCGTGCTGGGCGAGCGGGCCATCTCCGTCCGGGCCAGCCGGTCCGACCAGCCCTGGACGACGTCGGGCCAGATGAACATCCGCGGGGCGATCAAGACGGGCGACACCGTGCTGCTGGCGGTCTGGGCGCGACTGGCGACGCCGCCCTCCGGACAGACCACCAGCACCCTGCCCGTGCGGGTGCAGGAGGCCGCGGCCCCCTATGGGGCCATCGCCGAGGCGACCGGCACGATCGGCCCGGCATGGAAGATGGTCTATGCCTCGGGCGTGGCGCGGCGGGATTATGAGGGCGGGAGCACCGGTCTCGCGGTCCATCTGGCGACGGCGGACCACACGGTCGAGCTGGGCCCGGCCCTCGTGCTCAATTTCGGCCAGAACTACGAGGCCGCGAAACTGCCCGTCAACGAGGACTAGTGGCCCGACCGGGCGTGTGGGCCGAACACCACGCCGACGAAGCCGCCGGCTGTGCGCGTGCTCAGGATCGTGCCGTCGACGTCGGTCATCAGGTCGGTCCACCCGCCTTCGGGCCCGGCAAAGGCAAAGTCATAGCGGTCCGCCCGCGCCGTGATCCGCAGCCGGGTGGCGTCCGATGCCCGGCTCAGCGGCGCGCTGGCCATCACCACCCCGTTGGCCGCCTCGGCCGGTCCGGCCCGGCGCCGCAGCTGGATCACCGGAGCCCCGGCCTCGCGTCCGACCGCGAGGAAATACCACCAGTCGTCGCTCTGCAGCGCCACCAGCCCCGCCCGGTCGCCATCGCGTGCGGGGGTCCAGTCCATCGTCGTTTCCGCCGTGGCGTACTGGTGCTGCTGGCGTCGGCCGAGGAAGGACGGATTGCCGTTGTCCCCCAGATCCACCGGACGCGGGGTCAGGCTGAGCGCCCCGGGTGTCGCCGTCAGATCGAACCATGTCTCGCGCGGATTGCGCATCATCATCCAGTGGGCCGGCAGGCCCGGCCCGTCGAAGCTGTCCACCACCCGGAACGGCCCGCTGGTCGGCACCGCCGGGGCGGCCTGTTCCGGCAGATCCGGCCGCGCCGCCTGATATGGAATGACCTGGTCCGGCACGGTGATAATGGGCCACTCGCCTGACCAGTCGACCGGCATCAGGAAGGTCTCGCGCCCCGTATTGTACTGGTCGGGCCCATAGGGCCGAACCGCGAGGAAGGTCGCCCACCAGTTCCCGTCCGGCGTCTGGACCAGATCGGCATGGCCGGCCGAGGTGATCGGATAGGGTCGGTCCCCGGGCAGTCCCTTCTGGGTGAGGATCGGATTGCCCTCGAAGGCCACGAACGGGCCGTCGGGCGCGCGCGAGCGCAGCACCACCTGCGAATGCCCCTCGGCCGTCCCGCCCTCGGCACAGGTCAGATAGTACCAGCCGTTGCGGAAGATCAGATGCGGCCCCTCGATCCAGATCGGCTTCGTGCTGAAATCCACGCCCCCGTTCACCAGTACCGTCCGCGGCCCGAAGGTGACCTGCCGCTCCAGATCGTAGCGCTGGATCCAGATGGCCCGGTGACCGTCATACTGGGGTTCCCCCTCGGGCGGACCGTTGTTCAGGATCCACGCCTGTCCCTGCTGATCGACGAACAGGGACGGATCGATCCCGCCGTGCAGATCCGGCAGCCAGACGGGATCGCTCCACGGACCGGCCGGGTCCGTCGCGGTGATCAGGAAATTGCCCCCGCAGTCGACGCAGGTGTTCAGGATGTAGAACGTCCCGTCATGATGCTCGATCGTCGGGGCAAACACCCCGCGCGACAGACCCAGGGCGGCGAAATCCAGCTGGTCCGGTCGGTCGATGGCATTGCCGATCTGGGTCCAGTTGACCAGATCGCGGCTGTGAAACACCGGGATCCCCGGGAAATAGCTGAAGGTCGAGGTGACCAGATAATAGTCCTCGCCCACCCGCGTCACCGACGGATCCGGGTAGAATCCGGTCAGGATCGGGTTGCGGAACTGGCCCGGGGCGAGGGGCGCTGACGTGGCAGGATCCGCCCCCTCATAGGTGAGCGAGTGGAAGCGGGCGGGCTGCATCTGGGCGCAGACCGGGGCGGCGACGGCGAGGGCCAGGGTTACGGCCAGCGGAAGCAGTGGGATGTGCGTTTTCATTTGTCCGACATTTGACCTTGCTTCTATAAGGTTGGCAACCCTGAACCCCGGAGCCCGCCATGATCGACAGACGCGCCCTTCTCGCCACCGGGGCCGCAGCCCTCGCGGTGCCCGCCCTCGCCGGGGCACCGCTGCAGGCTCAGGCCCCGGCCTCCCTGCACGCGCTCGCCTTGGCCAAGGGCCTGTTGTTCGGCAGCGCCATCCCGGCCACGCCCGTGATGCGGCGCGGCTCGGCAGAGGCCGACGCCTATCTGGCCGTGATCGCGGCCGAATGCGGGGCTCTGGTCTGCGAGAACGAGATGAAATGGCCGGCGCTAAGGCCGAACGCGACTGATTTCACGTTTGGTCAGGCGGATGCGATCGTCGACTACGCCGCCGCCCACAACATGAAGATGCGCGGCCACACCCTGCTGTGGCACCATCCCCAGTGGTTCCCCGACTGGCTGACCAACCACGATTTCGGCTCGCGCCCCGCCTCCGAGGCTGAGCGGATTCTGACGACGCACATCCGCCGGGTCTGCGCCCGGTATCCGCAGGTCGTGTCCTGGGACGTGATCAATGAGGCCGTGGATGCGGACACCGGCGAACTGAGAGAGACCAGCCTCTCGAAAGCCATGGGGCACGCCGTCCTGGACGTCGCCTTCCATACAGCGCGTGAGGCGGCCCCGAACGCCCAGCTCATCTACAACGACTATATGAGTTGGGAGGCGGGTCACGAGCGTCATCGCGCCGGCGTCATGCGGCTGTTGGAGGGCTTCCGCGCCCGGGGCGTGCCGATCGACGGCCTCGGCGTGCAGAGCCACATCGGCTCGGGCAATGCGGACAACTCGGTCGGGTTCGATACGGCGCAGGAGACGGAGTGGAGTCGGTTCATCGACGAAGCCGTCGGCATGGGCCTGAAGCTGGAGATCACCGAGTTCGACGTGCACGACAAGAACCTCCCGGCCGACCCGGTTGTCCGTGATCGCGAGGTGGCTGCCCTGGGGCGCCGCTATCTGGATCTGATGCTGGACTATCCCCAGCTCCACACCGTTATGGCCTGGGGCATGACGGACCGCTACACTTGGCTTCAGGGTCGATGGCCGCGCGAGGACGGTCTGCCCAAACGGCCCACCCCCTATGACGCCGACTTCCGGGCCAAGCCCCTGCGGCAGGCGATGGCCGATGCCTTCCAGGCCGCAGCACCACGACCGCCTCTGGTCTGACCGGCAGTCGACCCGAGGGGGCAAAGGAGCGGGGTCAAGGGCGGAACGATCGGTGGGCCGCCGACCGTTCCGCACCCCTCACAAACGCTCTAGAATTTGCGACCGACACCGACCGAAACGACCCACGGGTCCAGGTTCACATCGCTGCGCAGCGCGCCGCTATTGATGCTGGCGTCGGTGTTGAACCAGACCTTCTTGACGTCGAGGTTCACGGTCCACGGGCCGGACACGGCCACATCGGCCCCGGCCTGCAGGGCATAGCCGAGCCCGTCATCCAGTTTCACGTCAAAGCCGTTCCGGTTATCGCCGCCGAAGAACAGCATATAGTTGATGCCTGCACCGACGTAGGGGCTCACCCGGGCCGCCGGCAGCGGCCGGTACTGCAGGGTCACGACGGGCGGCAGCACCCAGGTCTCGTGCACGGCGACGTCCGTGGTCCCGCCTTGCGCGCGGATCTCGTGCCGGGTCGCGCCCAGGATGGCCTCGACCGACAGATTATCGGTCAGGAAATAGGTGAAGCCCAGGGTCGGCATGACGCTGTTGCCCACGTCCACGTTCAGTCCGCTGGCTGCACCGGCGGCCGTGGTGATAGCGTCATCTGCGCCCGACGAAACGTCGGTCAACCGGCCGGTAACGATCCAGTCCCCCTTGCGGGCGACCTGCCAGTCCTGGGCGGAAGCAGGGACGGCGGCGAGGGCCGCGAGGGCGAGGCCGGCTCCGAGGGCGGCGATCCGGGCTGAGGTGTGCGGGCGCATCTTGAGATCCACGACGCGGTCCGGTCGCGGAATGCGGCCGGTTGGAGGCGTCGATGACGGTGTGATCCTCCGGCACCCGCGCCGCCTTGATCCAGCGCAAACCTCAGATCATCCGCCCATGCCGTCCGGCCGAGGGCTGAAGCGAGGCGTCAAAGGCGGCACAGGCCAGTCGCACGAAGGGACGGCCCAGGTCCGTCACCGCGATGGCCCCGTCCCTGCAGGTGACCAGTCCATCCTCGATCAGCGGCTGCAGGTGCGACAGGGCGGCTGCGAAACGATCCGGTGCCGGGCCGTGGCGTCGCTCCACGGCCGGCAGAAGGACGGCGAAGTCGCACATGAGCCGCTCTATGATTTCGGCCCGACGGTGATCGTCGGTCGTCATTTCCAGACCCCGGGCCACCGGCAACTGCCCCTCGGAGACCGCGCGCCGCCAGTCGCGTTCGACCGTATGGTTCTGGACATAGCCCTGAGCCGAACGGCTGATGGACGAGGCCCCCAGACCGACCAGGGTTGCGGCCTCATCGGTCGTATAGCCCTGAAAGTTCCGGTGCAGCCGCCCCGTCCGCGCGGCGATGGCCAGACTGTCGTCAGGCAGGGCGAAATGGTCCAGCCCGACCGCCTCATAGCCGGCAGCCGTCAGGAAGGCCGCCGCCGCCTGGCTCTGGGCGAACCGCTCGGTCGGTCCGGGCAGGTCCGCCTCATTGATCAGCTTCTGATGCGGCTTCATCCACGGCACATGGGCATAGCCGAACAGGGCGATCCGGTCCGGCCGCAGGGTGATGACCTGCTGCAGCGTGGCCAGAAGATCGTTTCGTCCCTGCAGCGGCAGACCATACATCAGGTCGAGGTTGAGAGACCGGACCCCGGCTTCCCGCGCCCAGCCGGCCGCGCGCTCCACGACCTCGAACGGCTCGATCCGGTTGATCGCCTGCTGCACCCGGGGCGACAGGTCCTGCACCCCCAGACTGACCCGGTTCAACCCGTGGTGCGCGGCGGCGACGACCCAGGCCTGCGTCAGGCCGGCGGGGTCCAGTTCGGCGGCGATCTCCGCATCCGGCGCAAAGTCGAACGCACCCTTCAGCGCCGCGAACAGCCGGTCCAGATCGTCGGTCGACAGCATGTTGGGCGTGCCCCCGCCCAGATGCAGCCGCGCCACCCGCTGACGCCGCCCCAGCGCCCCGGCAACCAGCTGCGCCTCACGCGCCAGCAGGTCGACATAGCTGCTGATCGTCTCGCTGCGGTTCACCGCCCGGGTGTTGCAGGCACAGTACCAGCACAGGGTCTTGCAGAAGGGGATGTGGACATAAAGCGAGATGGCCTCGTCCGGCGGAACCTGACCCAGCCAGTCACTCCAGTCCGCGCTCCCGACTTCAGGGGTGAACCGCGCTGCAGTCGGATAGCTGGTGTAGCGCGGCAGGTTGGCGTCATAACGCGCAATCAGCGACGCGGTCCGCAGATGACGCCGGGTCTCGGCGCAGGCGTCTGAATCCAGCATGGGGAAGGGCTCCGACCGGCCCCGTCCGGGCCCGCCGGATCAGCCTGCGATCGATGGCACCGCCGCGCCTTGACCTCGATCAAACGTCGCCAGGTCGCGCGGTCAGGCCCCGCCTTCGGCGAGGGCCTCCAGCCGGGCCGGGCGGACGATCTCCACCTCGGTCAGTGACAGCAGCCGTATCACGCCTTCGGTCTTCAGCCGGGTCAGGACCCGGCTGACGGTCTCGATGGTCAGGCCCAGATAGTCCGCCATCTCGGCCCGGGTCATGGGCAGATGGACCCGGCCGGTGGGCGGCGGCCGCATCGGATCGGCGTTCGGCAGATATCTCAGAAAGGTCGAGACGCGCTCGATCGCCGTCTTGCGACCCAGCAGCAGCATCTGCGCCTGGGCCGCGGCCAGCTCGTGATGGGCCCGGTCCAGCAGAAGGGCTTCCAGCGCCGGCGTCTCCATGATCAGGCCGCGATAGTCGGGCTTGCGGAACCGGCAGGCGGATCCCGCCTCGATGGCCTCGGCCGAAAACGCATAGCGCTCACCTGTGGCCAGCCCCAGAAAATCACCCGCGAACAGAAAGCCGGTGATCTGACGCCGGCCGTCGGCCAGCAGCCGGTAAACGCGTACCGATCCGCCGGTGATGTTGAAGACGTGGTTCGCCGGATCGCCCTCGCGGATCAGGACCTCTCCGGCCGCCAGTGTCAAATGTTCGGCCAGGCTGTCCAGCCGGGCCAGATTGTCCTCGTCGATACTGGCGCAGACGCTGAAGGCGCGCGCACCACAGGTGTCGCAACCGTTGAGTTGGCGGCGTCCCTTGCATCCCTCAGGAAGTGTTTTCAGCTCGAGCATGACCTGCGCCTCTTACGCCGCACGTCGGTCCTAAACCGCCACCACAGAATGCGCCACGCCTTTGATCGAGATCAAGGCGGCTTGGCCGGAAGTTCGCACCATGGCCTCATGGGGCAGTTGAGGGTCACAGGATTGTGCGCGGAGGAGGTCGATGAGGCCCTCGTGCTCGCGCAACTTCTGGATCCCGGTCTCGGGGTCGAGGCCTGGCGGGCCGATGCCCTCGCTGTCTGTACCGGCGGAGGCCCTGAATCCATTGTTCTGGCCAGGCGCGGTGCCGGACCTGTGTGTGGCTTTGGACGTTACAGGCTGGATGATCCGGACGCGGAGCACCCGACGCTGCGGCTGCTCAAGCTGGTTGCCTTCGATCTGACCCGTCCGGGCCCGATTGCCACCGCCCTTGTGGACGAGATCCTTCAGCGGGCCCGTGCGCGCGGCTGCGAGGCCGTCCGAATCGATGCCGCCCTGACCGGGCCGGCCCAGACGGTCGATCTGGCCATCGCCGGCGGGGTCTGCCGGCTGCATAGCGTCTTCTGAAGCCGGGCTCAGCCGGGCTCAGGGCTCAGGGCCCCCGGCGCACCCGGGCCGTCGGCAGACTCTCCAGATAGGCCACCATGTCTGCGGCCTCTTCGGCCGTGAAGGCGAACGACGGCATCGCGGGGTGAGCGGTGACGATGCCCTCGGCGAGGGCCTCTTCCAGATGCCGCACGGGATAGCGCTCCCCCAGTTCGCGGAACGGCGGGGCGGCGGGCAGGGGGCTGTCCTCTGCCGGGCCAATCGCGTGACAGCTGGCGCAGCGGGTCAACGCCAACCGCTCGCCGCGCTGCATCGACGGCGGCCGGTCCTGGGACCAGGCGGGCAGGACCGGGGCCAGCCCGGTCGCCAGTACGAGGGTCGCCAACACGACGTCTGTCCGCATGACCTCAGATCTCCTCGACCCGTTTGACCACATAGGTGTGGGCCGTTCCGTCATGGTCGATCATCGACACATACTCGCCGGTCACGAAGGTTTCGTCGCCCAGATGAAAGCCAGTCGCATCCTGCGCGTCGTCCGGAAAATCCAGCAGCCAGCGGTCCCCGGTCGTATGGCGAAGCTGTCCGACGGCCGCCGTCTGGCCATCGACGAACCGGCGGACCCGGCAGCGGGCCACCTCCGCGCGGCAGGTCTCGAGATTTAGGCGACCCGTGTCGTCCAGGAAGGCCACGATGTCATAGCCGGTATCGGCGTCCCCCTGCGGGTGTCCGGGCTCGCGCGCCAGTTCGAGACGGATGTGGCGGGCCTGTGTGGTCATGGGGTCATCCTCGTGGGCGAAGGGAATCTAGTGGGCGAGACAGAGGCAGATCGGACTGTCGTTGATCAGGTCGCGGGTCACCCCGCCGAGCGCCCACTGCCGCAGGCGCGCATGGCCATAGCCGCCGGCCACGATAACGCCGGCCTTGCGGGTCAGGGCCTCGTCCAGAATCTGGCACCCGGTCGACGCGTCTCCCGGTGGCGCGACAACCGCCTCCGCCGCGATCCCGTGCCGCCCCAGCCAGGTCACGACATCGGCCAGCTCGGCGGTGGAAGAATCGTCAATGGTTGAGCCCACGGCATAGACGGTCACGCCGCTCGCCTGCCGCAACAGAGGAAGGGCCGAGGCCACGGCGACGCGAGCCTCACGCCGGTCGTTCCACGCGATGAGGGCCGGCTCGCCCACAGGGTTCCGCAGCCGGGTCGGCGGCACGATCAGTACCGGCCGCCCGCAAGCCATCAGCACATCGGCCACGTCCGGACCGACCGAGGGCGCGGGGGCCTTCCGGGCTCCCAGAACCACCAGGTCGGCCCCGCGGGCCGCTGCGCTGAAGACCGTCGCCGGATGGCCGATCTCACCCTGCCAGTCCGCCGCGATCGCGCGCGCGCCGATGATTTCGCTGAACCGCACCCGTGCCCGCTCCACCTCCGCCTCCGCGGCGTCACGGTAGTAGGCCAGCAGTTCGCCCAGCATGGCTCCGCCCGCCATTGGATCATACAGGGGCGGGGCCATATAGCCGGCGCACAGGCCGGTCAGATGACCCCCGAAGGCCAGGGTCAGGTCGCACGCGAGTTCGAGACGGCCGTCGCTCACGGGGCTGTCATCGACAGCGACCAGCAGGCTTGCATAGGTCATTGGCGCTCTCCTTGACCTTGCTGTATCGCTTCGATCGGCCCCCTGCTTTGATAGAGATCAAGGCGGTGGAGCCCCCGTCTGGCGATCGTGCCCCGGCCCCGGAGAGATCAGATGTCCAGCCCCCGTTTCATCGCCGCCCTGCTGCTCATCAGCGCCGTCGCGGCCGGATGCTCCCATCCGCCCCCCGGCGTCGAGGCCGCCCGGGCCCCTGCCGCTGCCGCTGCGCCCGACGAGTTGCGTCAGGCCGTCCTGCGCGGCCAGCAGATCACCGCCGGGACCTGCGCCAGCTGTCATGCGATCGGCCCCGTCGGGGACAGTCCCATGACTGCCGCCACGCCCTTGCGGGAGATCGCCCGGCGCTACCCGCTCGACCAACTGGAAGAGGCCTTCGCCGAGGGTCTGGTCACCGGTCATCCGGCCATGCCGGAGTTCGTCTTCCGCGCCGCCGAGATCGACGACCTGATGGCCTATCTCCAGACCTTGAAGTCCACATCATGAGCGAGGCGGTCCCGTCCCCCATCCATGGTGCCGCCGTCTCGGCCACCGTCGAACTGCTGGACCGCGAGCGGTTGATGACCCTCGGCTGCAACGGCCCCGACGGCTGGCCCCATGTCAGCACCGTCGGCTATATGAACGAGGGGCTGAACCTCTATTTCGTCATCGCCCGGTCCAGCCGCAAACTGGCCATGCTCGAGGCCGACCCGCGCGCCTCTGTCGCCATCCGGTCCGAAAGCGGTGGTGACGGTGACGCTGTCGGCCTGTCGATGGCGGGGCGTGTGGTCGAGGTCACCGACCCCGTCGCGATCGCGCGCCTTGACCTCAAGGTCGCCGAACGGTTCCCCGGTGTGCATGTCTATGCCCCGGCCGGAGACACGGTGGCGGTGCTGCACTTCACCCCTTCGCGGGTCTCGGCCGTCGGCGTGGTCGACGGGCGCAGCCAGACGCAGACCTTCACCCTCGGCGAGCCGGGCGGCGCGATCTCGCAAATATTCTGACCGCCCCGGGGTTCAGGCCAGCAGCGCCACCCGCTCCGCTGCGGTCAGCATCCGCCATGCCCCTTCGGGCAGATTGTCCAGATGGATCGGCCCGATCCGTATACGGAGCAGATCGGTGACCTCCAGATCGGCATGCTCGCACATGCGCCGGATCTGGCGGTTGCGCCCCTCCGTCAGGACGAACCTCAGCCGCTGCTGATCCATCCGCGTCACCCGCGCATGTTTCAGCTGCCGCCCGTCCAGCATGATCCCGTGCCGCAGCAGGGCCAGCTTCTTCTCGGTCACATCCCCCGCGACCCGGACCAGATACTCCTTGTCCATCCGCGACTCCGGACCGATGACCGCCTTGGCCACCACCCCGTCGGACGAGAACATCAACAGCCCGCGCGAATCCTCGTCCAGCCGCCCGATCGGAGGCAGGGAGGCATCGGCCGCCGGCACCGCGCCCTCGCCGATCCGGCTGGCCTCGGTCAGCAGCCGCACGGCTGGAATCTTGCCGGGCTCGGGCTGGCCCGAGACATAGCCGACCGGCTTGTGCATCACGATTGTGACCCCGGCTGCCAGTGCGCTCTCCGCCCGGTCGGACAGGGTCAGGGTCTGGCCCGGCTCGATCTTGCGCCCGGCGTCGGTCACGACCTCGCCGTCGATGGCCACCAGACCGTCGGCGATCAGGGCGTCGGCCTCGCGGCGCGAACAGACGCCGGTCTGGCCCAGCCATTTGTTGATCCGGCTGGGCTCGGATCCGTCATACAGGCGGGAGTAGGCCAAGCGGGCTCAGGTCCCGGCCAGGGCGGCCAGGGCCGCCTCGGCGTCCTGGGCCGCCGTCGCGCCCGACACCCCGATGGCCCCGACGATCCGTTCCCCGACAATGATCGGCACCCCGCCACCGATGGTCAGGGCCTCGGCGTTGGACAGGCTGACGATCCGGCCAGCTTGGACCCGCTCCTCCATCACCGCCGTCGGCAGCCGGTATCGGGCGGCGGTCTCGGCCTTTCTTTGAGCCACATGGATCGACCCGTACTGGGTGTCGTCCATCCGGGCGAAGGCGACCAGTTCGCCCGACGGCTCCACGATGGCCACCGCCAGCCGCCAGCCCTTCGTGGCCCCATAGGCGATGGCCCGGTCGATCAGCCCCTGCGCCGCCTCCAGCCCGATCGGCGGGCCATAGGCCGGGGCCGGGGCGGGCGGCAGGGACGCGGCGGCCGGCGGGGTCTGGGCCACCGCAACGGACGCCACGGTCGTGAGGGCCAGGGCAAAGATCAGGGCTTTCATGGATCGTCTCCGGTTCACTTCAGGCGCGGCGGAACAGCAGCATCAAATTGTTGGCGGGCATGGCGACCCGCCGGGTCAGGTGCAGGCGGTGGGTCCGGGCCAGGTCCACGACCGCCTCCCGCTCCCTCAGCCCCCAGTCCGGATTGCGCGCCTTCAGGCTGGCGTCAAACTCGGCATTGGACGGGGCCAGCGGTACGTCCGCCTCGCGGAACGGCCCGTAAAGCACCAGCAGCCCGCCCGGATCCCTCAGCACCCGCCCGGCCCCCGCCATCAGCCCTTCGGTCGCCGCCCACGGGCTGATGTGGATCATGTTGATGCAAACCACGGCATCGAAGGTCGCCTCCGGCCAGGTCGGCCCATCCGCCGCATCCAGCGCCAGCGCCTCATCCAGATTGTCCAGCCCCGCCGCCCCGGCCCAGGCGGCGATACTATCGCGCGCCTCCGCCGACGGATCGCTGGGCGTCCAGCGCATGGCGGGCAGGGCGCGGGCGAAGGCCACCGCATGCTCCCCCGACCCCGACGCCACCTCCAGCACCCGTGCCCGGGCCCCCAGATGCACGCGCAGCACGTCCAGGATTGCGGCGGTATTCCTCGCCACCGCCGGCGACATACGGGCCCCGGGCAGGGGGGCGGACTGGACGGGATCGAGACTGTTCACCGGCCCGGAATACAGCCGCCGCCCGCCCAAAGCGACCGGATTCGGCCCGTCCGCACCGCCAACCCGGGCTATTCGAGGCGAAATCTTGCAGCGGTTGACGCTGGCGCGCGCCCGGTGTCTCTGCGCCTGTAACAGACCGTGAGGTCCTGTTACAGAACAGGGAGGGCCACGGCGGCACAAGACCAGCCGGGCCGACGTTTCAGGAGCGTGCGCGTGGATTCCATCTCGACCGTCCCGGGCCTGCGCCCGGCCCCGACCCGTCATGCCGGCCTGATCGCCTGGGTCGAACAGATCGCCGCCCTGACCCGGCCCGCCCGGGTCCACTGGTGCGACGGGTCCGAGGCGGAAAAGGCCACGATCATCGCCGACCTCGTCCAGCACGGCACCCTGACCCCGCTGGACGAGACGAAACGCCCGGGCTGCTACCATGCCGCCTCCGACCCCCGCGACGTCGCCCGGGTCGAGAGCCGCACCTTCATTTGCCCCGAGAATGAACAGGACGCGGGCCCGACCAACAACTGGGCCGATCCGGTCCAGATGCGCCAGCGCCTGAACGGCCTGTTCGACGGCTGTATGGCGGGCCGCACGCTGTACGTCGTGCCCTTCTCCATGGGCCCGCTGGGCTCGCCCATCAGCGCGCTCGGCGTCGAGATCACCGACAGCGGCTATGTCGCCGTCTCCATGGGCATCATGACCCGGATGGGCCGGCCGGCGCTGGACGTTCTGGGCGACGACGGCGTCTTCGTCCCCGCCGTCCACACCCTCGGCGCCCCGCTGGCAGAAGGCCAGGCCGATGTTCCCTGGCCCTGCAATGAGGACAAGTGGATCGTCCACTTCCCGGAAACCCGCGAAATCTGGTCCTATGGCTCCGGCTATGGCGGCAACGCCCTGCTGGGCAAGAAATGCTACGCCCTGCGCATCGCCTCGGTCATGGCCCGTGACGAGGGCTGGCTGGCCGAGCATATGCTGATCCTCAAGCTGACCAACCCGGAAGGACGCGCCAAATATATGGCCGCCGCCTTCCCCAGCGCCTGCGGCAAGACCAACCTGGCCATGCTCCAGCCCTCGATCCCCGGCTGGACCGCCCAGACCATCGGCGACGACATCGCCTGGATGCGCTTCGGCGACGACGGGCGGCTGTATGCCGTCAACCCCGAGGCCGGCTTCTTCGGCGTGGCTCCTGGCACCAGCCGCAACACCAACCAGAATGCCCTCGAGACCCTGGCCACCAGCACCATCTTCACCAACACGGCCCTGACCGCCGACGGTGACGTCTGGTGGGAGGGCCTGACGAAAGAGGTCCCGCAGGGCCTGATCAACTGGAAGGGCCAGCCGCACGACCCGGCCTCGGGCGAACCCGCCGCCCATCCCAATGCCCGCTTCGCCGCCCCCGCGGCCCAGTGCCCGACCATCGCGCCCGAATGGGAAGACTCCAAAGGCGTGCCCATCGACGCCATCCTGTTCGGCGGCCGCCGCGCCTCGGCCGTCCCCCTGGTGACCGAGGCCTTCGACTGGGAGCACGG
>JAIEQA010000088.1 GCA_019748095.1 Caulobacteraceae bacterium
CAATATTCGATGATCTCGGACAGGGTCGATTTCCCTGTCGAGGAGCGGCCCGTGATTACGTTCAGACCGTCGAGATGGAAGGCCAAGTCGCGTCGACGACCGTCGTAGCTGTAGAGGTGTATCGACTTGATCTTCATGGCCTGATCCCCAAAGTCGAATAGACGGTCACCCGGTCGCCGATCCGGGCGAACTCGCGACCGAGAAATTTCGCCACCCTTTGGCACGCCACGGTTTCGGCCGTGCCGTCGATGCTCTTCTTGACGCCCTCCGGCTTCGTCTTGAGCCGCCCGTCCTCGCTGACGGAAAGCACGCCGAGTTGCATCAGAAATCCGAGCGCCTCGAAGGCGAAGGGCAGAAGGTCAGTCGAGCGTTTGGAGAAATCGACGAGCATCTGCGGATTGGCCGCCACGATTTTCAGGAAGTAGCTGCGGTTGGCCCGGGCTAGGGTTTCGCGGGCCTCGCGGTGAAGGCAGAGCGGCAGGACCACCAGACTGAGCGAGAAGGGCATCCCGCGCGGATCCTCCTCCTCATACCCCCGCAACGCCCGGAACAGGATCAGGCCGCAGAAAGCCGGATTGAAGAGATTGCGGATCTCGATGGGGCGCAGGTCCCACCGCTTCATGCGGCGACCTCAAGGAGCTCGCCCAGGCGTCGCATGAAGTCGGGGTTCCAATGCACCCGGGGCGTGGGCCGGGCGTTGGCAAGAATCTGGAAGGCACCGCGCACAACATAGGCTTCGGTCACCCGCTCACGGATGCGCAGCTCGCCGGTCTCGAGCTCCGCCCATTTGTAGAGCTCACGGCCAGCGGCCTTGAGGGCCGCCTCCTCGCGGGTGTCGGGCAGGGCCTCGAACACGATGTCCCGATAGCGGCTCCATTCCTCGACCAGACGATCCTCGTATTCCTCCATCTCGCCCGAGATCAGAAGGCTCTCCCTGGCCCAGCTCGAACGCTGCTCGAAGGCCCGGTAGTAGTCGATGATCGCGTGCTGGATGCGGTTGGTCGACAAATCCAGATCCCGAAGCTGTTCGACGAACAGTCGCGTGTCGTTGGCGACGTCAATCTCGCCGTCGGGCAGGCGATTGCGGAAGGTGATCGGCAGATTGTCGGAGCGGTACTCCTCGGCGATCGCAGATAGCTTATCGGAGACCTCCTGCCCCCCGACGGCGGCCGTGCGCTCCCCGGATAGAAGCTTGATCATGAGATCGGTCCACCAGCCCTCCAATCGCTCGAAGAGGGCCTGGCGCGCCTCGCGGCGCACCGTCCGAAGATGCTGGTCGAGAACCGCCTGTGGGATCTGCTCCACCCGGGGGCTGCCGTCGAAGATGGTGATGCGGCGATAGAAGTCCTCGCGTTCGAGATCCGACAGCGGCTCCAGCAAGGTCCACACCTTCTCGGCCGCCTGCGATTGGCTGCGGCTCAGGAGGGTCGCGGCCGTCGCCCCGCGCTTGGCTGCCTCTCCGCCTTCGGAGAAGACGACCAGTTCGGTTCCGTCCCCCAGGGTCGCCGTCGTGAAGAGAACGAAGTCAGCATTGCAGGCGATCCGGCCATTGTCGCGATAATAGGTCAGCCAGACCCGCACCGATTTCCAGAAGTCGGTGTCCAGGTCGGTCAGGCGGTCGCCGGCTGCCTTATGTTTGAGAGAAGCCAGCGACTTGCGGCCGCCCGCGTCGTCGAACTCCAGGTCATCGCTCTTTTCAATATGAAGCGAGACGCTCTCTGGCAGCGACAGTATCTTCAGCAGCGCTAGACGCGGCTGGTAAAGGAAACCAAGGCCGGACTCGGCCGCCGAAAAGATCGACTTCGCCTCCGTCATGCCCTGCCTTCCCCTTGCACAGACTCGCGTATCGCATCCGCAAGCTTCACCGCGATCATGGATGCAACTTTAGCCCGAAACAACAGGGGTCTGTGAGATTGAGCTCACGCCCCGTCAGATCGCGCTGGCGCTCAACGCGGAGACACGGCGGGGTCCCGCGACGGAACGAGACCGCAGCGCCGGATGTCGCGGTTCGACAGCATCAGGTTCATCCCGACGCCGCGGTTCGCCTGACGGCCGTCGGCCAGCCGCCTGAACGCCGCGACGGCCTCGGGCGAAGGCGAACCTCCCGCCAGGATGTCGCGCACGTGACGCATGGCGAATCCGGCCAGAAGATCCGCCGCCTGGATACCGGCGAGACCGTCGGAGGGCACAAAGGCCAGGTCTCCGGTCTCGCCGAACCGGTAGTCGGCCCGCTCGAAGACAATCTCTTCCCCGTCCCCGGCCAGACCCTCGGCGGCCGCCTTCGCCGAGGCGAGGATGTCGGCGTAGTAGCGCTGCTCGTCGTGAAGAATGCGGACGCCGTCCAGCCGGCTGCTCCTCAAGCGATTGATACGGGCGTACATGCTCGTGAAGGCGGACAGATGCGGCAGCACCCACACCGGCTTGCCGCTATGACCCGGATCCGACAGCGGCAGGAAGCGGCGTTGGACCTCCGGCCGCCGCGGCCCCGCCTTGCGAAAATCCTTGAGACTGTCGAGCGTGATGAACCGCAGCGCCCCCATGAGCGTGTCCCTCGAGGTCGATGGGGGTATCCAGACGAGGATGGCGCGGAACGCGGCCTTTATCGTCTCCTCGGAGGGCTGGCGGCAGGCGTCGAGGAAGGCGTCGTAGACCGCGGTCGGCGCGGCGTCATGAAGGCACTCGGCCAACTGCGCGCGAAGCCAGTAGGCCTTCGGATCTCGGTCTGACGGCCCGACAGGTCTCATCACCAAGGTGTTGGTCATTGTGGCTGCCAAGGTGAACCGCTTGTCCATCACCTCCATCAGGATCTTCGCCTGCACCCTTTCCAGAACGTCGAGCAGGTCACCAACGGCGGCCGGGCTCGCGTGGCCGGAGGCGGCCTTCAACTCCACGGCCTGCGGGAACCGCCGCACTCGGATGGACTTGACGCCTTCAGCCAAGTCGGCCTCCGCGTCACACCCCACCGCCGCCAAAACGAAGACCGGCTGGTTGCGAAAGTCTAGAGAAGGTCCGGCAGTGGCCAAGTCACCCCCCTGACCGCTTTCATCCATATAGAAGGTCGAGGGCGATTCTTCGGTGACGTCGACTAAGCCGGTCATGCGGTCAGACCGGGACACGGCGTGATGCAAGCATGATGCCGCCGCTTAAAGTCAAAGCCAGTCCTTAGGCCCACAGCGCCGTATTGACCGGCTGCTCAAACGTCATCTTTGGACGCGGTTTCACGGAGTTGCGCCAGCCTCGCCTTGCAGACGTCTTCCGCGAGTGTGCGCAACACGTTCACACGTTCCGAAAGCCAGGCGAGTTCGTCGCCGCTAATCTTGTAGTGCTCCGAGTAGCGCGCCTTCACATAGGCCTCGCGCAGGAGCTCGAAACAGCGGCGTTGGAACTTGGTCTCGCGAGGCCAGGCCTCAGCGAGGCGCGGATCGATGGCCTCGGCCTTCTTGCGCAGGAAGGCGAGGTTGTGAGCCTTGCCGCTGTACAGCGTCGTGACCAGCAGAACGCAGTGGTAAAGGTGTTCGCTAGTTTGATGAAGGTTGAATGCGGCTAAGTTGTTCTTTTGCTGACCTACACAGAACGCTGCGACCTCAGCAAAGTCCGATGCGCTCGCCATCCACTTCTCATAGTGCCGCTCGGCTTCCTCCAGCGCGACCCGCGCCTTGAGGTCGGCCGGCTTGTGCAGCCTGGCGCTCGGCGTATCGTAGAGGAGCACGCCCTCGCGCACGATGTCGGCGAAGAAGTAGCGGCCACGATCCAGTTGCTCGTTCACGTCGTCGAGCGAATGGACGATGAGGCTGACGGGGGTGCGGATGTCGGGTCCGACCGGCATGGTGCGGTTCTCGGCCTCGTGCCAAAACTCTCCGTCGGTCAGGTCTTCATGATCGACGACGATCAGCAGGTCGAAATCCGAGAAGTAGCGCCCGACGGGATCATGCACCCAGTCGCCGCGCGCATAGCTGCCGTAGAGGATGACCTTGAGAATCTTGCCGTCCTTGAGCCGGGCGGCGCGGCGGGTCGAGATGGCCTCCTCGAACGCCCCGCGCACGGTCTCGACCACCTGACGGAGTTCGGCCTGTTTGCGCAGCGGCAGATGATCGAGGCTTTTCTTCATGGCTGGAGTCTCCGCGATACGATCGCGCTCAGCAAGGCTGAATACACCTCGGGCGACCTGTCCCGGCTCGCCGAGCAAACGTCGCCCCGTGCGCAGCAGGGCCTCTCCGCCGCATGGCGGCACCTACAAAAAGCCGCGCGCCCCAAAGGGCGCGCGGCGAGTTTTCAGGGTCGCAGCGGCGGCTATTCCGCCGCGAAGGCATAGGCGTCGTCATCGTCCGGTCCGTCCACGCCCTGCCCCTCCGGCTCGGCCGCATCCAGCACCGTCCGCAGCATCGAGGGTAACCACCCCTTGCCCTCCACCAGCCGTTCAGCCGCCTCGGCCATGTCGCCCTTCTTGAACCCGGCGATCCGGCCAGCCTCCTCCGCGTTGACGGCCTCCGTCACGGCCTGCAGCACCCGCGTCTTCGGGACGCGCGCGAAGTAGCTGGCCGCCGTCGCCGACCACGTTCCGGTCATGTCGAGGCCGACCACCGTCGCCAACGCCTCGGCCTGCGCCAAGGCGCCGGGTCGCCGGTCATGCGGGTCACGCACGGCGTAGAGGCCGACCCCGGCGCAACAGGCCATCAGGTCCAGCTGCTCGGACGGCGGCAGGGCGAACACCACACCCCACAGGTCCTCGGCGCGCTCGGGCAGTCTCGCCCCCCAAGCCTCGCACCGGTCCCGAACCCGGCGACCGGCAGGCCCGTCCTCCACGCCCGGGGCCAGCCGCTCCAGACCGCTCACGGACAGCCGAAGCTGCAGCGGCGTCCAGAGGCCATAGCCCGGATAGAAGACCTGCAGGGCCAAGGCGTGAACCACGGTCGCCAGCGCCGCGCCCACATCGGCCTGCACCGCGTCGCGCAGGCCCATGGTCTTGTGGGCCGTGAGGTCAATGACCAGCCGGTCCGACAGGGCGCTCCCGGCCTCTTCCGGCTCCGGCGCGCCCCCGCCCCTCTCGGCGTCGGCGTCGCCCCCGTCGCCCTCGATGTCCGCCTCCTCCGGGGGCGGCGCCACGGCGTCCTCGGCGCGGACCAGTCCGCGCTCGAAACGGGCCAGACCGTCATGGCCGAGCATCACCACGACCCCCGCCCGGGCCTTGGCGTCGGCGGCGTAGTCGAAGTCAGGGCCGAAGGCCTGCAAGGTCTTGTCGATCTCTTCCAGCCGCGTATCCGCTTCGGGCGACAGACCCCCCGCGCCCGCCTCAGAGACGATCCGGTCATACGCCTCCGACAGGGCCGTGATCTCGGCGGCGTCCGCCTCCGACCGCTCGACGGCCACCGGATAGACCCGCCCGAAGGCCGAAACGTCCGGATAGTCCAGGGCGGGTTCCGCCCACTTCCAGCCCTCCCGCTCGCGCGCCTCGTCGGCGAGCCCGGCCAGCTTTTCGCCGACCAGTCGATCCAGCAGGACTACATCTTCCAGCCAGCCGCCGCCGTCTTCGGTGAACAGATCGCGCAACACCGGCCCGCCCGCCGCCTCATAGGTTTCGACGCCGACGAAGCGGACGCGCCGGTCGCCGACGCTCACCTTGGCCTCGGTCATGGCGCGGCGGATGGCGTAGGCCGGGGTATGGGGGCCGACCTGCTCCAGCACCTGCCGCTGCCGGTCCTGATCCTCGCTGACGCAGAAGGCGGTCAGCTGGTCCAGCGCCAGCGTCCCGGCCCGGTAGGCCGCCATCAACTCCGGAGCCGCTGATCCGAGCCGCAGCCGCTGGCGCACGACATGGGCCGAGACTCCGAACCGGGCGCCGATCTCCTCGGGGCCGTAGCCCTTCTCGACGGACAGCCGCTGGAAGGCCTCGAACTGATCGGCGGGGTGCATGGCCTCGCGGGTCATGTTCTCGTCGAGGCTGATCTCGTGGGCGTCGTTCTCGGCGTCCACGATCACGCGCACCGGATGGGTGCGCTTGATCCCCTTGCGCTTGGCCAGCAGGCGGAGTCCCTGACGGCGCCCCTCGCCGATGCTGACGAGGTAGTTCCCGGTCGGAACGCCCTCCCCGTCCCGCTCGATCTCGACCACGGGCGGCTGCAACACCCCCTTGGCCTTGATCGAGGCCGCGAAGGCCTCGATGGTCGCCGGTGCATGGGGCGTCTTCCTCGCGTTCTTCGGCGACGCCTTGAGCCGGTTCAGCGGTACGATGATCTCCGCGCCGTGCACAGGCTCGGCGGCCCCACCGGGCGCCGCGCTCGCGGCGCCCGTCGCAGTCGTTTCGATCTCTTGAGCAGTCATGTCTGCCTCCTTTGGGCATGGGTTGCAGGCACGCGAACTGCGCGCCTGAAACCCTGCCCCTCGGCGAGAGCGGGGTAGCAAAGGCCAGGGCGGACCGGCCGGAGGGGGATCGCCCGACCTGCACAAGCCTGACCTCCATGCCGATCATGCTCATCATCCCCGGCGCGGAAGGTCGGGGAGACCGGCCGGTCCGGCGGCGAAGCCGCTTCACCCTGGCCTGCGCGAGGGCGGCGCCCTTAGCGCTTCACGTTGCAGCCGTCGCAATGTCAGGCGGCGACATTCCAGACCTCGTTGAGGACCTTGGCCGCCAGAGCCGCCTTGTCCTGTGGCAGGAAGCGGCCGTAGTGGTCCGCGACCGTCTTGGGCGTGTCCTGGATCGCGTAGCTGGCCTGCTCATAGGACCCGGTGACCTTCAGGACGTGGGTGGCCAGCACGTCGCGCACGCTGTGCGGTCCGTGCGGCAGCAGCCCCTCGATCGCGCCGCGTCCCGTCCAGGGATTGCGGATGCCGTATCGCTGGATCATCAGCCGCCAGGCCTCGTAGAAGGTCGTCTGATTGTAGGACGCGTCCCGGCTCTTGGCCTTGACGGTCTTGATGAAGAAAGTCCCCGGGTCCGGCGCGCCCGCCAGGAGCAGCGCCCTATGCCGGGCGAGATAGTCGTCGATCATGGCGTAGAGGCCGCCCAGGTCGGGAAGCACCAGCCGGAAGGGCTTCTTCGAGAAATAGGCCGAGCCGGCGTTCTTGAAGGCCGCACACGGGATGAGGACTTCCCATCCCTGCTCCTTCTCGCTCCACCTGAGCTCCCCTCGCTTGAGCCGCTCGAGCTCGCGTTCCCGCGTCGCAACCTGATCCTTGGGGCAGACCAGCATCTGGCGAAGGTTCTTCTGCCGGACGCCGAGGTGGAGCCCCAAACGCAGCATGAGGAAGCCGCGAATGGTTTCGGCCGCGGCTCTCGGATGCCGCCCCTGATCGGGCATGTGGCGAAGCACCTCGTCAGCGATCTTCAAGTATTCCCCGACCGGGCTGGCCGCTTCGAGGATAGGCAGGAGGGGTTCGAAAGGATCGCGGTGAACACGGGCGACGCGCTGGACTTCGCGCGCCCGAGAGAGGGCGTGGGCGTTCATCCGGTCGCAGGCCGCCGACCAGTCGTCCTTGATCGCCTCGATCTGCTCTGCGGTCACGACGTCCGGTATGGTACGTAGGCGCTCCGCGAGCCAGGGGTTCTGCCTGAGCCATCCGAAGTCTGCACGGGTCAGGGCGGCGGCGAGCAGAAGCATCTCCGCTTCCCAACCGGTGAAGAAGCCACGCCTCTGTTCGCGCCACTGGATGTACCAGTCCCACACCGTCGGGCAGACCAGCAGCGCCAGGGACAGATCATCGGCATCGGCGCCCGCGCCCTTGATCTCACCCTCCGGCGCCGCGGCCAGGGCCCCGAACAGGAGGGCCAGATGCTCGCCGCGCTGGGCGGCCGTCTCTGGTCCCCAGACGCCGGAGCGCTGGAACCCCAGGTCGGTCAGGGTGGCGGACTTGAACTGGATCAGCGCCCGCATCTCGGACTGCAGTTGCGGCGGCGCCATCAGGTCCGTCCCACCCGGACGCCGCCCTTCTTTCACCGGCACGCTGGTCTCCTCGAAACGGAAGGCGAACCGGTGCCGCGCGGCTCTGGAGTGATAGAGACTATAGGCGGTGCCGCCGGTCAGGATCCGTGTGCGAACCCAGTCGAGGATTTCGGCGCGCTCCTTGGCCGATCGCTTTCGAAAGTCGTCCGGCAGATGCCAGGCCAGTCTGCGGGCCTCAGCCGGACCGACGCCGGAGGGGGCCTGGCCCTTCGTTGCCCGGTGCGGGCTCAGCTTGCCGCGCAACCGCCCCGGCGCTAGCCCGTATCGGCGCTCGATCAGATCGATGACCTTCAGGCTGGCGGGCGTCTGCGGTGCCTTCATGCCCCTGCGCCACTCAGAGATCGTCTTGCGATCCGTGAGCCCGCCCTGAGACTTGACCGCGCGATGCAGACTGTGGGCTGTTTCGCCATGGCGTTTCATCTGGCCGGCCAAGGCCTCATGAAAATCTTCAGGATCGTCGTCATCCGGCCAAGCCGGCTCGGGGTGGAGAACCACCGGGAGGGGCGGACGTCCGCGTTTCGGCTTAGACGGCAACGGCTGATCAGGGGACGCACAGGCGGACATGGGGGCTCCATCGACAACCGCCCGGAACGGCGGCGCATGATGAGACGTCCCAGGATCGCGGGCCCCCTCAACCCGCTCCCCTCGAAGCTGGGGATAGTTGGCGACAGGCTCTGGCTTGAAACCGCCTATTGGCGGCGCGCACGGCTTTGGGTTAGAATTTCCCGCGGCGGGCTCCGGAACGATAGGTGCCAATCTAGAGCCGGGGGACGCCCAGTGCGTCGGCAGCGGTTGGCGATGCCACCGGGCTTCAACACAGAAGTTCCTGGCCCGCCCCCTTCTCTCACTCGGTCGAAGTTCACCAGCCGCAGAGTCCGCATTTCCACTTGCGAACTTTAAGGCCGCCCGGCGGCGAAGCCGATTTACCCTGGCCGCGCTAGCGCGGAGCCCCGACTGATCACATGCCACCGTGTGGCGATAAGGCTGACGGTCGCAAACTCACGGGCTTGCGTGCAACTACCGCGCAGTCGCATGATTAGCCGTAAGTCGCCACTTCTGGCGACATAGTGAGGAATATCGAGATATATCGCCATAAGTGGCGATTTGTGCGATACGTCAATTCGCCCCTCTAAATCGCCATTATTGACGATTTAACCCCTAAGACCCCATATATATCGCCGAAGGTGGCGAATTATGAAAATCACGAACCTTACTACAGACGATGCGGTTCTCGAGGAGTTTGGCCGTCGCATGGCCGAAGCCCGGCTGGCGAAGGCGATGACGCAGGCGCAGTTCGCCCTGGCCGCAGGCGTCTCCAAACGCACCATCGAGCGGCTGGAAGACGGCGGTTCAGTCCAGGTCGCCAATCTCGTTCGCTGCCTGCGGGCGCTCGGCAAGCTCGAAGGGCTTGACCGCCTGGTTCCTGAAACGCCCCCCAATCCGATCGACCTGCTGGAACGACAAGGCAAGACCCGTCAACGCGCGCGGCCGGACGCCGATAGCGGCGCCGGCGGCGGCGCGCCCTGGACGTGGGGAGACGAAACGTGACGACCCTCGCCGAGGTGCGCCTTTGGGGCCGCCGGATCGGCGCTGTCTCACTGGAGGACGGCGCGGAGGTCGCGACCTTCGCCTACGACCCGGCCTTCGCCACAAGCGGCATCCAGGTGGCGCCGTTGATGATGCCCCTGGGCCCGCAGGTCTTCAGCTTTCCCGGACTGAACCGAGAGAGCTTCCACGGCCTGCCGGGAATGCTGGCAGACGCCCTCCCCGACAAATACGGCAACACCCTGATCAACGCCTGGCTGGCGACGCAGGGCCGCACGCCGGAGAGTTTCAACGCCGTCGAACGCCTCTGCTACACCGGGCCGCGCGGCATGGGCGCGCTGGAGTTCGCGCCGGCGGTCGGCCCCCGCCCCCGCAAGGCCGCCAAGATCCAGATCGACGCCCTGGTCGCGCTGGCTTCGGAGGTGCTCAGCCACCGCAACGACCTTCAGACGTCGTTCGCCGACAGCAAGAAGGCCGACGCCCTGCGCGAGATCCTTCGGGTGGGCACCTCGGCCGGCGGCGCCCGCGCCAAGGCGGCCATCGCCTGGAACGCCGCCACCAACGAGGTGCGGTCGGGCCAGGTCGAGGCCGGGGACGGCTTCGACTACTGGCTGCTCAAGTTCGACGGCGTGAAGAACAACAAGGATCGCGAACTGGCCGATCCGGAAGGCTATGGCGCGGTGGAATACGCCTATGCGCGGATGGCCGCCGCGGCCGGGGTTCAGATGGCCGAATGCCGCCTGCTCGAAGAGGGCGGCCGGCGTCACTTCATGACCAAGCGGTTCGACCGGCTGCCCGGCGGCGGCAAGCTGCACATGCAGTCGCTGGCGGCGGTGGCCCACTACGATTTCTGCGACCCGAACGCCTATGCCTACGAACAGGCCTTCCTGGTCATCCGCCAACTGGGCCTGCCCATGGCGGCGATCGAGGAACAGTACCGGCGCATGGCCTTCAACATCATCGCCCGCAATCAGGACGACCACGTCAAGAACATCGCGTTCCTGATGGATCGATCCGGCGCCTGGTCGCTGTCACCGGCCTACGACATCACCTGGAGCTACAACCCGGCCGGCCTATGGACGGCGCGGCATCAGATGTCGATGAACGGCAAACGCGACGGATTCACCCTCGATGACTTCGACGCCAGCGCCCGCACCGCGTCGATCAATGCGCGCCGCGCCCGCTCCATCGTCCAGGAGGTCCGTGACGCGGTTGGGCGTTGGCCGGAATTCGCGGACGCTGCCAAGGTCGGCGAGGACTGGCGCAAGTCCATCGATCCGTCACTGAGGACGGTGCTCTAAGTCGACCGCCCGTCGCCATGTTTGAGCGCGCCTCTGTTACGGGCGGGTGGTTGAGGTCCGGCTTCGCCGTGACGGCGCATCGATCAAAACCGACGGCAGGGCATGCACGGCCAGGCGCGCCGCCTGAACCTCAAGCTTGCGGATCGCCGCCCGAGGTCCGGCCTTCAGCCGAACCGCATCCGGATCTTCCGCCATCAGATCGTCCAGCAAAGTGCGACTGATGCTGTTGAGCCACCGGCTCAGTTCGTCACTGGACGGACGCCCGCGTTTTACCGCGGCGCCGATGAAGAAGGCTGACAATCGCTCCTGCTGGGCGCGGAGATGATCCCGCATCAGCTTGGATCGCGTGATGTAGCCCGAATTAACCCCCGGCAGCGCGTGGTTCATCAGAAGGTGCATGTCGACCTCGGACACCTCGGCGGCCTGGGCCAGCGTCCGGTAGGTCTGACGCAGGTCGTTGCCCCAATGGCTGAGGACCGCCCGGTCCTCCTTATGCTCTGTCATGTGACCGCAGGGCGCATCGCTCGGGAACAGCCACACGCGACCGCTCTCCGGATAGATGATCGGCGCGATCCGCCTGAGCCGGAAGATGGATTCCATCATCGCCCGCGACAGAGGCACGTCGAAGGCCTTTATCTCTCCGCCCTTGGGCTTGGAGAGATGCATGATCCGGTGTTTCAGATCCAGATCGGTGACGCGGACGTTCTTGAGCACCTCCGGCCGGGACCCCGACAGCAGGGTCATCAAATGGAACTCGCGGCGGATCGGGTTCGTGATCCTGGCAAGTTGTTCGAACCAGCCCGGCAGGTCTGTGACCCCCATAGCGGTGTCCTTGCGCTTCTCCGGGTTCCAGTCGACGGCGGCCGCCGGGTTCTCCGGCGGAAGCGCACGGCACGTCTTGCGGGCGTGATTGTAGACGGCGCGGAAGGTGCGCATGGCGCCGTTGGCGATGGCGGGCCCGTTGTTCGCGCTGATCAGGTCGTGACGATCCGCCAGGAGGCGGGGCTCGTCACCGAGCTCGGAGAGCGGCCGGTCGAGCCAGTCCGCGAACAAACGCTCCATATGATCGGTGTACCCCCGGATCGTGGCGGGGCTGCGCTGTTTCCGTTCGAGGTGGGAGACCCTGAACCGCGACCAGGCTTCCCGCAGCGTCGGGACGCCCAACGGCGCGGCGCGCGCAGCCTCGTCTTCGGCCTTCTCGGCGGCCTTGGCCGCGGCCAGAATCTCCACCTTCTTCTTGGGACGCGGATCCTCGCCAGCGGCAATGAGCAGCAGGAGTCCCCTCGCCTTCGCGCGTGCGGCGCGCGTGTTCAACTCGCCGACCTCGCAGACCTTCATCTTGATGGTCGAGCGCGTGCCGTCGTCGCGGCGCAGATCAGCCTGGATGATGAAGGTCTTGGTCGAGGCGCCGATCCGCGCCGCGAAGCCGGGTTGTTCGGTGTCGCGGACCACGATCTGCCCGCTTCTGGCGAAGGGCATGCCGATGAGAATTTTGTCCGTTAGAGCGAGGCGCTGATCGGGCATTTTGCTGACGTTTTCGGCGTTAGGACGGTGCCGAAATCCCCCATTAGGACGGTGATTAGGACGGTGAACTCCGGCTCGAGAGTCTGTTTCTCGAAATGCGAAGAACACGCCAAATCTGCGCTAGAGGGTATAAAATGTCAATTATTTCAATTGCTTGATCGTGCTCTGGCGTGCAATCGGCGGCGCCCCGAAAACCGAAGAACGGGTTCTCTTAATCAGCGGGTCGTAGGTTCGAACCCTACATCACCCACCAGCGTCCCTCTAGGGTCCGCAAATCGCTGAAATCGTTTCAAGGGCCGCTCAAGCCGCCCGGACCCTGGGTTTGTCCCGGTAGATGTCGCACAGCAGGGCGATGACCCGGGCTGCAGCCGGATCGACGATACCATAGTAGATCGTCTGGGCGTCGCGCCGCGGCGCAATGACCCCGGCCTCCCGCAACCGGGCCAGATGCTGGGAACAGGACGACTGCGACAGACCGGCGAAACGCGCCAGTTCGCCCACGGCGCAGTCCCCGTCGATCAGCCGGCACATCAACATCAGCCGCTGTTCATTGGCGAACAACCGCATCAGCCGTGCGGCCGGAGCGGCGCTCGCCTCAAGCTCCGCAAGCGCCGCCGCGTCCGGTTCAGGCAGGATTTCAGTCATGGTGCGCTCTGTCGCTGGCTGTCCCGCCAATCGGCAGCCCGTCGTCCTTCAACGCGATATAGATCGCCGGGATCACGAGTACAGTCAGGATCGTCGAGGAGATCAGACCGAACAGGAGGGAAATGGCCAGTCCCTGGAAGATCGGGTCGAACAGGATCACCGCCGCCCCGATCATCGCCGCCAGCGCGGTCAGCAGGATCGGCTTGAACCGGATGGCCCCGGCCTCGAGCAGCACTTCCCTCAGCGGCCGTCCCGGGGTCCGGGCGTGGCGGATGAAGTCGACCAGCAGGATGGAGTTGCGCACGATAATCCCCGCCAGGGCGATGAAGCCGATCATGGATGTCGCCGTGAAGGGTGCCCGGAACAGCATATGGCCGATGACGATGCCGATCAGGGTCAGGGGAATGGGCGTCAGGATCACCAGCGGGATGCGGAAATCCTTGAACTGAGCCACCACCAGAACATAGATCCCCAGCAAGGCCACACCGAAAGCGGCCCCCATGTCGCGGAAGGTCACCCAGGTGATCTCCCACTCGCCATCCCACAGCACGGTCGGCACGGTCTCATCGGTGGGCTGTCCGTTCAGACGGATCTCCGGGCGCGGAAGATCCTTCCAGTCATGCGCCTCGATGGCCGCGTCAATCGCCAGAATGCCATAGATCGGGGCCTCGAACTGACCCGCAAGTTCGGCGGTGATCATCTCGGCCGCACGGCCGTCGCGGCGATAGACCGGCCAGCTGGCCAGTTCCTCGCGCGCCTCGACCACCTCGCCCAGCTCGACCAGTCGGCGAACCCCGTCGAGGGTGGTCACGGCCACCGGCATGACAGCCATCTGCTCGTTCCAGGTCCGGGCCGACTGGGGCAGGCGCACCGCGATTTCGAGCGGAGTCCGCTCATCGTCCCGTGCCGCATAGCCGACGACCTGACCGCCCATGACCGCGGCGATGGAGTCATAGACCTCGCGCTCGGACAGACCGAACCGCTCGATCTTCTCGCGGTCGGGGATCAGGCGCAGGACCGGACGGCGGACGCCGTAGCTGTTGTCGACGTCAACAACGGAAGGCTCGGCCCGGAAGAGGGTCTCCAGTTCTGCCGCCACGGCGCGCCGGGTCGCGGGATCGGGGCCGTAGACCTCGGCCAGCAGGGTGGCCAGCACCGGCGGTCCGGGCGGGGCCTCGACCACCTTGATGGAGGCTCCGGCGGGCAGCGGGAGGTCGTCCAGACGGCGGCGGAGATCGAGCGCGATGGTGTGGCTGCTGCGCTTCCGGTGCTCCTTGTGCGCCAGCAGAATGGCCAGATCGCCCTGCTCGGCCCCGGCCCGGAGGAAATAGTGGCGCACCAGACCGTTGAAGTTGAATGGCGCGGCTGTGCCGGCATAGCTGTCCAGCGACTCGACCTCGGGCAAGGCCTGGGCCACGGCAGCCGCACCGGCGAGGACCCTTTCGGTGGTTTCCAGACTGGTCCCCTCGGGCATGTCCAGCACGACCTGCAGCTCGGACTTGTTGTCGAACGGCAGCAGCTTCACCGGCACAGCCCGGAAGGCGAACATGGACATGGACAACAGGGTGGCCAGGCCGACGACGATCAGGAAGGTCCAGGCGCTGCGGCGTGAGCGGATCACCGGCGCGGCCACCCGTCGATACAGCCGGCCCAGCAGGCCGCCGTCCTGATCATGACCATGGCCGCCGGACAGGGTCTTGCGGGCGAAACGGATCATCAGCCACGGCGCGATGACCACAGCGACGAAGAAGGAGAAGACCATCGCCGCCGAGGCATTGACCGGGATCGGAGCCATATAGGGCCCCATCAGGCCCGAGACGAACAGCATCGGCAGCAGGGCGGCCACGACCGTCAGGGTGGCCACCACGGTCGGGTTGCCGACCTCGGCCACAGCCTCAATCGTCGCGTCCGTGCGGCTGCGGCCGTCGTTCATGGCCCAGTGACGGGCGATGTTCTCGATCATCACGATGGCGTCGTCGACGAGGATACCGATCGAGAAGATCAGGGCGAACAGGCTGACACGGTTGATGGTGTAGCCCATCAGGTTGGAAGCGAAGAGGGTCAGCAGGATGGTGGTCGGGATGACCACTGCGGTGACCCCGGCCTCGCGCCAGCCGATGGCAAAGCCGATCAGGATGACGATCGAGACGGTCGCCAGCCCCAGGTGCATGAGCAGCTCATTGGCCTTCTCATTGGCCGTCTCGCCATAGTCGCGGGTTACCACCACCTCCAGACCCTCAGGGATCAGCGTGCCCTTGAGTGCCTCAACCCGTTCCAGCACGGCGTGCGACACAACCACGGCGTTGGCCCCCTGACGTTTGGCGATGGCCAGACTGACCGCAGGCGTCCGGTTCCAGCCCTCGCCCGCGCGGGTATAGTGGGCGGCCCGGGCCTGATCCTCGCGCGGGGCCTGAACGATGGTCGCCACGTCCTTGAGATAGACCGGCTCCCCGGCCATGGAATTGACGGTCAGAAGCGACGCATCGTCGGGGGTGGCCAGCCGCTCGCCGGAGCGCAGGGCCACGGCGCGTCCCTGGTCGCGGAAGGCGCCGGCCGGAAAGCTGCGGTTGGCCTGGGCCACCGTCTCGAGCACCGCGGACAGGGCTACGCCGCGTGCGGCCATCCGGGCCGGATCGGGCTCGACACGGATCTCGGACGGGCGACCGCCGACGATGAACGTCAGGCCGACATCCTCGACCTTGCCGACCTCGGTCCGCAGGCGGGTGGCGACATCGTACAGGGCCTGATCGGTCCAGCGCGCCGCTGCTCCGGCGCTCGGCGTCAGGGTCAGGACGACAGCAGGCACATCATTGATGCCGCGCGTGACGATCTGCGGCTCCGACACGCCCACCGGGATCGAGCCGTAGTTGGCGCGCACCTTTTCATGCACTCGCACGGCCGCTTCGTCAGGGTCGGACCCGACCTCGAACCGGGCCGTGACCATGACCTGGTCGTCCTGCACCTGGGTATAGACATGCTCCACACCGTCGATGCTGCGGACGATGGCCTCCAGCGGCTTGGCGGCCAGTTCCGTGGCGTCCGGGGCGCTCAGGCCGGGGGCGGCGACCATGATGTCGACCATGGGCACGCTGATCTGCGGCTCCTCCTCACGCGGGATCGAGAACAGGGCCAGCAGCCCGACCGCAATGGCCGCCAGCAGCATCAGCGGCGTGAGCGGCGAGTGAAGTGTGGCGCGGGTCAGGCGTCCGGAAATACCGAGGTTCATTGACCGCGCTCCGGAGCCCACCGGGCCGGCGCGAGGGCGACATCGCCAGCGGCCAGACCCGACAGCACCTCGACCCGGTCGCCCGGGACGACATCACCAAGCTGGACCGGAGCCTCGCTGACGCGTCCGGCGGCGTCGACGGTTCTCACGAAATCAATGCCGTAGCGGCTTTCAACAAAACGACGGGGGAGGACCAGCGCCTGACGCTGACCGACCGGAATCTGGACCATGACCCGCTGGCCGATCCGGTCACTGGCCAGACCCTCGACAGTGATATCGGCCGTCGTCCGCCCGGCGCTGGCCGCCGGATAGACCTGGGCGACAGTCCCCACTGTGGCACCGGACAGGTCATTCCCGGCGAGAGTGACGCTCTGACCCACCCGCAAATTGCGACCCTGGGCCTCGGGCAGATCCAGACGCAATACCAGCGGGCCGGCTGTGATGGTTGCGACCGACTGACCGCCGCCCACCACCGAACCGACGGGAACATCCGCCGTCAGCACCCGCCCAGCAGCGGGCGCGAGGATTCGGCCCTGGTCCCCGGTTTCCGCGCTGGCGGACCTCTGGGCCCGGGCGGCTCTCACCTGGGCATCCGCAGCCTCCGAGGCTGCCCGCGCCTGATCCAGCCGGGCCTGGGCATAGATCCCCCGGTCGAACAGGGTCTGGATCCGGGACAGGTCGGAGCGCGCGCGGCTGGCCTCGGCCTCGGCCGCAGCGACCTGGGCCCCGAACGCCGCCGTCTGCAGCCCGACCCGATCGTCCACCACGACCCCGATCACCTGACCGCGCCGAACGATATCGCCTTCACGCACGTTGAGCTGGGTGAGGGTGCCGGGGATCCGGGCCCGGGCCTCGGCGAGATCGCGCGACGCGACCACGGCCGACGCCGGCTTGACCGCGTCGATCAGCGCCTCGGTCACAGCCAGACGCTCACCCCGGGGGGCGGGTGCCGTCACCGTCTCAGGCTGGCCGTCGCAGGCCGAAAGACCTCCGGCCAGCAGGACGGCGGCAACGGCGGCCGCGATCAGCGGCGGGGACTTGGTCATGGGAGATCCTCATATCACCTTGCGCTAATATTAGGACCTGCTAATATTATTGCAAGCGTCTGGACTGTCTTCCCACGCCGCACCGCCGGCCTTGATGCAGATCAAGGCGCGGAGCCCCGGACGGAGCAGGATCACGCATCACATCTCGTCTCGCGAAGGAGACCGCGCATGGACCGACCCACAATCGTGATCCTCGGTGCCGGGCTCGGCGGAACCATTGCCGCCTATGACCTGCGCCATGTGCTCGGCGACCGGGCGCGGATCGTCATGGTGTCGAAAGGCGACGTCTTCCACTTCACACCCTCCAATCCCTGGGTCGCGGTTCACTGGCGGAAGCGGGAAGCCATCGAGGTCAGCCTGCCGGCGGTGATGAAGCGCAAGGGGGTTGAGTTCATCAACGTCGCCGCCACCCGGGTACGCCCCGCCGAGAAGGCCATTGATCTGGCCGACGGCCGGGCCCTGCACTATGACTATCTGGTCATCGCCACGGGTCCGGCGCTGGCCTTCGACGAGATTCC
>JAIEQA010000159.1 GCA_019748095.1 Caulobacteraceae bacterium
ACCAGGGCGACACTGTCGGTGACGAACAGCCGGCCCTCGGCGAAGACGTCCAGCGCCCTGGCGTTCTGGCGGGCGCTGGCGGTGCGATTGCCGCTGGAGCCGCGCACATTGACGAACTGCTGGGCGTCCAGATCACCGACCCGGTACCAGACGCCGCCGAAGGCGTCGGCGCGCAGGCCGAACAGCCGGCCCTCCCAGTCCAGCCGGCCGAAGGCCCCGTAGTTGCGGCTCTGCTGGTCGATGACCTGGAAGATCGGGTGATGCAGATCCTTCCAGGTGCCATAGAGCGCACCCTCGAACAGCAGGTCGGGCGACAGCCGCCAGCGGGTCGACAGGGTGGTGCGGACCGAGGCGTAGTCGCGCTGATAGGCATTGGCGACATTGGCGGCGGCCGGCATCACCGGAGTGTCTAGCGCCTGGGCGAGGGTCAGGGATCCGGGGATGTCCTGATGGATATAGGCCCCCTGGACGATCAGCCGGGCCTCGCGGTCCTCACCAAAACTCCGGCCGATATTGGCGGTGATATATTGCTGCTGGCCTCCGGAGTTCTGACGCCAGCCTTCGGCGGTCGCGCCGGTGACCCCCAGGAAGGCGTCCCAGTCGCCGCGAACGCCGCCGACCTCGGCATGCAGCCGGCCGGTCCGCCATGAGCCGAAGTCGGCGCGCAGGCTGGCGGTTTCACCCATGGTGCTGCCGTTCGGCGTGACCAGGTTGACGGCCCCGCCCAGCAGGGCCCCGCCGAAGCGCAGGGCGTTGCCGCCCTTGTAGACCTCGGTGAAGCGGGCCAGCAGGGGATCGACCATCTGGGAATCGCCGAAGCCGTCGGCCTCGTTGAACGGGATGCCATCCTGGGAGACGAACAGGCCGCGCAGGTGGTTGGCGTTGCCGATCCCCGAGCCCCGGATCGAGATGCGGGCGTCGCCGCCCCATTTCTTCTGGGCAAAGACCCCCGGCACATCGCGCAGGACGTCAGCCATATTGGGGGCGTAGCGGCTTTCGAGGCTTTCGGCCGAGACGACGGCGACGGCACCCGGTGTGCGGGACAGGCGGCGGCGGGCCTCGGCCACGACGGGCGGGTCCTCGGGGTTGCGGGCCCCGGTGACGATGACCTCACCGAGGTCGACCGTAGGACCGGTATCGGACGCGGTCTGGGCGAAGGCGGGGGCGCTCGCAGCGGCGAGCAGCAGCGCCAGCGGCGCTGCGTGGTCTTTGAATGACATGGGTAATCCTGAAAACAGAGACAGTCGGACGCGCGCCGGTCAGGCGCGCGCAGGCTCAGTCAGAGCCGGGCAGGTGTCGGTCTGGGTTCAGGCGTGGGGCGGGGCGGTCGAGGGCGGCCGGGGCGGGCCGCGGGCGGGGGGCGGAGCGGCCTGGTGCTGGACGACGAAGACCGAGGCCGGGCGGGTGGTGGCACCCGCTGCCGGCTGAAGGACCGGGGGCGCGGGCAGGGCGGCAGCGACGGCCAGGACGCAGGCGGCGCATTTGGCACCGGCCAGACCCTTGCCCCCGCCATGCTCGCCATCGACACCGATGGCGATGGTCTTGGGCCCCTCGGCCGAGCAGATCACCATGGGGTGGCCGGGCGTGGAGGCCGCCAGCGCCGCGAACGGCATCAGGCTTCCGAACACGATGGCGAACGTCGCGGCGAGGAAGGCCAGCGAGCGCAGGGTCGACCAGGACTCGGTCAGGTGGCGTGTCACGGCGCGGCGATAGCGGACGCCGGGACGGATGGGAAGCGTGACTATTCGCCCTTGGCCGCCTGGGCGGCCTGCCGGGGGCTGAATTTGGGGGCGGGGGCGAGACGCATGACCTCGCCCTGGTAGCGTTCGTCCTCGCCAGCCACGGCGAAGGGCAGGGCGTCGGCGCAGGCGCTCAGCAGGGCCTCCAGCCACGGCTGCTCGGCCTTGTGGAAGTCGCTGAGCACATGGCCGTGGACGAGGGCGGCCTCGCCCGGGTGGCCGACCCCCATGCGGGCGCGGCGGAAGTCGGGACCCAGCTGGCTGATCAGGGACCGCACGCCGTTCTGGCCGGCCGCGCCTCCACCGGTCTTCATGCGGAACCGGCCGGGGGCCAGGTCGATCTCGTCATGGAAGATGATGATGTTGGCGGGCGCGATCTTGTAAAAGCGGGCGGCCTCGCCGACCGCATTGCCGCTGGCGTTCATGAAGGTCTGGGGCTTCATCAGCAGAATTTTGACGCCCCCGACCTCGCCCTCCTGGATCACCGACTGGAATTTGGCGCGCGGGCTGCCGAAGCGCCAGCGCTGCGCGATCGCATCGGCGGCCATGAAGCCGATGTTGTGGCGGTTGTTCTGGTATTTCGCCCCGGGATTGCCGAGGCCGGCGATGATGATCATGAGGGGTTAGTCGCCGAGGCCGAGGATGAAGGAGAGACGGTTATCGATGTCTGAGATCTGACCGGGGGTGAGGTGTCCCATCACCGGGCCACATTTCGTCCGGGTCACGGCATGGATCTTTTCCGCCTGAACGAGGGTGGGTTTGAGTAGCCCGTTCAACGGAGTCGGCTCCACCCTGAGGCGGTAGTTCGACGTCTCCTCGATCCGGCTCGTGCAGAGGCAAACGAGAACCGAGGCGATATCTGCGGTTCGATCGGCCTGAATGATGACCGCGGGTCGAGGTTTGCCGTGATCACCCGCAAGCGCGACGGTGACGATGTCACCCCGCCTCAATACGCTTCCGCCTCGTCGTCGGCATACATCTCCGCCATCAGGGCTTCGCCGAACGCGAGGGTCTCCCGCTCGCTTTCGCTGGCGTTGATCCGGGCGATATCGGCCTCAAGGCGTTCCTGAAACCCCGGCACCGAGGTGTCGAGCGTCCAGATGCGCACCTGCTTCAGGCCTGCCGCCTTCTTGCGGGCGCGGTAGGCCTTGTACTTGTCAGGCTTGGGCGCGTGGACGTTCATGGGGCTCAAGGTAGCGCGCCACCGCTGATCGGGCAATCCGCGCAAACAAAAGCCCGCCGGGCCGGAGCCGGGCGGGCCGATGTTCAGGGTTGATCCGTCGATCAGCCTTCGGTGGTCTCGCCGTCCTGCTCGCTGGCGGGAACCTCGGCCGCGGCGTTTTCTTCGGCGATGTCTTCCTCGATCTGGTCGGCGGAGATCGCGGCCGACGAGACCTTGATCGCACCGATCACGAAGTCACGGTCGGTGATCGTGGCCTTGACGTCCGAGGGAACCTTGACGTCGGACCAGCGCAGGGTGTCGCCCAGCTTGTGGCCGGCGAGATCGACGACCAGATCCTCGGGGATGTGGTTGGCGGGCACGAAGATCTCGACCGAGTGGCGCACGATTTCCAGCGTGCCGCCCTGACGGAAGGCCTTGCACTGGTCTTCGTTGATGAAGTGGATCGGCACCTCGATCTTGATGGTCTGGTTTTCATCGACGCGCATCAGGTCGAAATGCAGGGGACGGTCCGACACCGGGTCGAACTGCACATCCTTGGCGATGACCGGCTGGCTTTCGTCGCCGTACTTCAGCGTAACGAGGTGGCCCAGCAGCTTGCCGGTGTACAGGTTCTTGCGGAAATCCTTCTCGTTGACCGAGATGGCGACGGGGGCCTTGCCGCCGCCGTACAGGATGCCGGGGACCGCGCCTGAGCGACGGGCTGCACGCGCGCCGCCGGTGCCGGTGTTCTCGCGAACGTCCACGTTCAGAATGATCTCGGCCATCTGGCTCGCCTCAATAACAAAAACGCCTGCGCCAGCTAATGGCCCGCGCGGCGGGGTCATGGACCCTCGAATTCAAGAGCGCGGGTCATTACACGCAAGCGCGCGCCTGCGCAACCACGCCCGAACGCAGACCTCAGTTTGCGCCGGCCTGGACCGCCAGCAGGGAGGCTGTGGCGGCTGCCGCCGCCACGCCGGTCGGTGCCGGACTGATGCTGGCGGTCGTGAGCGCGGGGTCCGCGACCACGGGAATGGTCGCCTGGGTGGTGCAGGTGGCGAGGTCGCGCACGATGTGACGGCCGACGCAGAACATGTCCTCATAGCTGGGGCGCGAGGCGGCCAGGCACTGGAACAGGTTGAGCTTGGACATGTCGAGGCAGAACTGGGCGTTGGTCTCGATCGCAAGGGCCTCGGTATTGGCGCGGGCATCGTCACCGGCCGCACCCATGGCGGCCAGGGCCGCTATCGCCAGGGCATTGACCACAGCCGGGGTGTAGGGCGGGGCGTGAGCGGCGGCGGCCAGTTCCAGTCCCGAGCCGCTGTTGGCCGCCGCGAAAAGCCGGGCGGAATCCTCGGCGGAGGGCAACATCTGGCCGGCGGAGATGGTCTTGACCGATTCCAGCCGGATCTCACGGCTGGGGATGGGGGTCACGGCCCAGCGGCGCCGCGGATCATTGCGTTGCTGGATCGTATAGGCGTCCTGCTCGACGGCGTCGGCGAGGGTGGTCAGGGCGGCGATGTCCCGGCCGAGTGTGGTGATGATCAGCCCGGCGGCGGCGTCCGCCCCGGGCAGGGTGACGGCGTAGGCGGGGTCACGGATAAGGTTGGCCACAACCTCGGCGCGCTGGGCCGGATCGCCGGCGAAGCTGCGGACCCCGGTGACGAACTCGGGCGACTGCAGCGCCAGGATTGAGGCATAGGCGATCATGCCGCGCGAAAGGGTGGCCGGATCGTAGGCCGCGCCCTTGCGCATGGCCGCCTGGATGGATTCCGCATCCTGGAAGCCAGCCTGGATGGTGCCGACGTCGCGAATGAAGGCGACATAGATCGAGGCCGCCTCGGCCACGCCGGCATTCAGGGTGACCGGGGGCGGGGGCGGAGGCGGAGCTTCTACGACGACCACGGGTTCAGGCTTGCTGCAGCCCGAGAGCACCGCTGTGGCGGCGATGGCAGCGGCAAGCGCCAGACCACCGCGCGAGAAGGCCTTACTCATAGAAAAAATCCCCACGCAACCAAGGGCGGCGGTCGCGGCAAGCCGCGACGCCGTGGACCTTATAAGGCCTTGTGGAAGGTTTTCCGACCATTAATCGCGCGCGGCTCCGTTCAACTCTCCGGCGCCGCCGTGCTGTCAGCGGTTGGGTCCGGAATTCAGTCTCTGGGTCGGCGTGGGCGTGGACGTCTGTGCAGGCGTGGACGTCTGTGCAGGCGGGGGCGTCCGGGCCGGGGTCGGCCTGGCATCTGCGGGTTCAGGCGGGAGGGCCTGCGGCGTGACGCGCGGTGCCACCGGGGCCGTCGCCCGGCTCGCAGTCGGATCGTCGACCGTGACGATGGCAGAGGGCAGGGCGGCACCGCGCGCACAGGTGGCGAGATCCCGCATCACGTGGCGGCCGAGACAGAACATGTCCTCATAGGCCGGGCGGGAGGCTGCCAGACACTGGAACAGGTTCAACTTGGAGCTGGCGAGGCAGTCCTGGCTGGTGCGGTCATACTGGAGCGCATCTGTGTTGGCCCGGGCATTGTCGCCGGCGGCTCCGAGGACGGCCAAGGCGGCCATGGCCAGTGCGTTGGCCACCGACGGGGCATAGGGTGGGCGTCGTGTCCGGACGCCCGTGGCCCCCAGACCCGAACCGTCGTGGGCGGCGGCATAGAGGCGGGCACTCTCCTCCGGGGAGGGCAGTACGGAACGGGCTGACAGATCCTTCACCGCCTGCAGGCGCCCGTCGCGGTCAGGTGCCGGGGCCCGGCCCCAGCCATTTCGGGGATCGCCTGCGTACTGGATGGTGTAGGCGTCGGTCTCGACGGTGTCGGCCGCGTTGGCCAGGGCGATGATGTCCGTCTCCATCATGCTGATGATCAGACCGGCCGCCGCATCCGCCCCCGGGAGGGTCGAGGCCTGTTCCGGATCGGCCACGATCCGCGCGACCAGCTGCTGGCGCTCCGCCGGCGTGGCGGCGGCGGAGCGGACGCCCGAGACGAACTCGGGCGACTGAAGCGCCAGGATCGAGGCATAGGCCACGAGGCCCCGCGAGATCTGGTCCGGATCATAGGCCGCGCCGCGCCGCAGGGCCGCCTGGACCGCCTCGGCCGAGGCGAAACCGCCCTGGATGGCGGTCACGTCCCGGGTAAAGGTCAGATAGACCGACGCTGCCTGGGCGACGCTGTCGTTCAGGGCGACGGGCGGGGGCTGTCGGGCGGCGATTGCGGCGGCCTCAGCGAGCCGCGCGGCCTCCGCCTCGGCCTCGGCATTGCCGGAGGCGCAGCTCCCCAGCATGGCGGCCACGGCAATGCCGGCCAGCGAAACACCGAGGCGTGGAAGGACAAGACGCATGAAAGCTCCCCTGACTGGTCCGGGATCATCAATCGGCCGGTCCCGGCGGTTTTGAGGCGAAGTCAGCCCACGATTACGTGATCAGTCGAACAGTTTGGAGACCGATTCCTCATTGGCGATCCGGCGGATGGCCTCGCCGATCAGCGGGGCAACCGGCACGGTGCGGATCTTCGAACAGCTGGAGACCTCGTGCGGCTGTTCGATCGAGTCGGTGATCACCAGCTCCCTGAGCGGCCCGTCGGTAACGCGCTGGACGGCGGGGCCGGAGAGGACGCCGTGGCTGATATAGGCCGAAACCGAGGTGGCCCCCGCCTCCATCAGGGCCTTGGCGGCGTTGACGAGGGTGCCCCCGGAATCGACGATGTCGTCGAACAGGATGCACTCCCGGCCGGCCACGTCGCCGATGATGTTCATGACCTCGCTCTCGCCCGCCCGGGGGCGGCGCTTGTCGACGATGGCCAGATCGACGTTCAGCCGCTCGGCCAGGGATCGGGCGCGCACCACGCCGCCGACGTCGGGCGAGACGATCATCAGATTGCCGCGCTGGTAGTGGTCCTTGATGTCGAGGGCCAGAACCGGGGTGGCGACCAGATTGTCGGTCGGAATGTCGAAGAAGCCCTGGATCTGGCCGGCATGCAGATCCATCGTCAGAACCCGGTCCGCGCCGGCGCGGGTGATCATGTTCGCCACCAGCTTGGCCGAGATTGGGGTCCGGCCGCCGGTCTTCCGGTCCTGACGGGCATAGCCGAAATAGGGCATGACCGCCGTGATCCGCCTGGCCGAGGCCCGCACGAGGGCGTCGATGCAGATCAGCAGCTCCATGAGATTGTCGTTGGCGGGGTAGCTGGTCGACTGGATGACGAAGACGTCCTCGCCGCGGACGTTTTCCTCGATCACCGCAAAGACCTCGTTGTCAGCGAAGCGCTTCACCTGGGCCTTGGTCAGGGGCATGTCGAGGTGGGTGGCAATGGCCTGGGACAGAGACCGGTTCGAGTTGCCAGAGAGCAGCTTCATCCGGTCATCCTTTCGCCGTCATCGAACCGCCAATGACGTGTGTTCCGCTTTGCGCGCTCTTTAGCAGCGCGCCGGCCGGTAGCAAGCCGTGATCGCCGGTTCCGGCGCATGGCGTGCGGCGGTCGCCGGTGTTAGAGAACGCGGTCTTGATCTTCCGGATGCGCCAGGCGCGCCCGGCTGGCGTGTGATGAGGTTCCCCTTGCCGACTTCCTTCCGGTCTACGTCCGTTCTGCGCCGGGGCGGCGTGCTCCTCCTGGTGTCGGTGGCCGCGTTGACGGCCGCGGCCTGCAACGGCGGCAACAATCGGCCGCGTCTTGCCTATGAGGAGCGGCCGGTCGAGCTGCTATACAACACCGGCTACGAGCGGCTTCAGCGCAACCGCTGGGCTGACGCGGTCGACTATTTCCAGGAGGTGGAGCGCCAGCATCCGTATTCGGAATGGTCGCGCCGGGCGATCCTGATGCAGATCTACGCCTACTACCAGAACGGCAACTATCAGGAGTCGATCTCGGCGGCGGACCGGTTCATCCAGCTGTTCCCCGGGAGTCCTTCGGCCGCCTATGCCTTCTATATGCGCGCGACCTGCCATTTCGAGCAGATCGTGGATGTGGGCCGCGACCAGGGGCAGGCGGAACAGGCGCTGGCGGGCCTGCGCGACGTGGCGCGGCGCTATCCGGGATCGTCCTATGCCACCGATGCGACCGTCAAGATCGACATGGTCAACGATCAGCTGGCCGGCAAGGAAATGAACATCGGCCGCTACTACCAGCGCGCCAACCAGCCGCTGGCCGCCATCGGCCGCTACAAGGCGGTGATCGATAATGACGCGTTCCAGCGGACGTCGCATACGCCCGAGGCCCTGTACCGTCTCGTCGAGGTCTATCTGACCCTGGGCCTGACGGACGAGGCAACGCGCAACGGAGCGGTCCTCGGCTTCAACTATCCGGGCAGCCCCTGGTACGCCGAGGCCTATGCGCTTCTGACCGAACAGGGCCAGCGTCCGGAGGCTGCGCCGACAGCCGAGCGCGAAAGCTGGCTGCGGCGGATTATTCCGGGCTGACCGTTCCTGCCCTGTTCCGGGCTAGACTGCCGCTGATGCCGAATCACTGCGCCCCATGCTGACCAGTCTGTCCATTCGCGACGTGGTGCTGGTCGACGTCCTCGATCTGGAGGTCGGGGCGGGGCTGACTGTGCTGACCGGCGAGACCGGGGCGGGCAAGTCGATCATTCTGGATGCACTGGGTCTGGCCCTGGGCGGGCGGGGCGAGGCGGGGCTGGTGCGGGCGGGGGCGAAACAGGCTGTGGCCACGGCCGTGTTCACTGCGCCGGACGACGCGGACCTGATCGCCTTGATCGAGGAGAAGGGGTTCGACGTCACCTCGGGCGAGGACCTTATCCTGCGCCGGGTCGTCTCGGCCGACGGTCGCAGCCGGGCCTATGTGAATGATCAGCCTGCCGGCGTCGCGGCCCTGCGCGAGATCGGGGCGCGGCTGGTCGAGGTGCACGGTCAGCACGAGACCGTCGGTCTTCTGGACTGGAGGACCCATCGGGGGCTGCTGGATGCCTATGGCGGTCTGGCTCCGCAGCTGGGCGGAGTAGCGGCTGCGGCGGATCGGTTGAAGGCGGCCGAGGCCCGGCTGGAGAGCCTGCGCGCTGCCGCCGCCGATGCCGCTGCGCGCGCCGAGGAGATCTCCCTGAACCTCGCCGATCTCGACGCCCTGGATCCGCGCGAGGACGAGGAGACCGAACTGGCGGGCGAGCGGGCCGTGCTGGGGGCCGCCGAAAAGGCGGTGGCCGATCTGGCCGACGCCCGGACCAATCTGGGCGGGGACAAGCTGAGCCAGAAGCTGTCCGCCGCCCTGCGCGCCGTGGAACACGCGCGCCAGCGGGCGACCCAGGCGGGGGTCGAGGCGGATCATCCGGTGCTGGTGCGGCTGACGGCCGCCGCCGAGGCCATCGACCGCACCATGGTCGAGGCCGCCGAGGCCATCGCCGAGGTGGACGCCGCCGCCAACGCCTTTGATTTTGAACCCGGCCGTCTGGACAAGGCGGAGGAGCGGCTGTTCGCCCTGCGCGCGACGGCCCGCAAGCTGAACACCACCGTCCACGCCCTGCCGGCGCTGAGGATCTCGCTGCGCGAACAGCTGCGGCTGATCGAGGACGGGGCCGAGGCCATGACGAATGCCGGGCGCGAGGCCGCCGTGGCCCGCGAGGCCTATGATGTGGCGGCCTCCCTGCTGAGCTCGGGCCGCGAGGCGGCCGCGGATCGCCTGTCCAGGGCGGTGATGGAGGAGCTGGGGCCGCTGAAGCTGGACCGGGCGCGCTTCCGGGTGGCGCTGGAGCCGGTGGCCGAGGGCCGGCGCGGGCCGCTGGGGGTCGAGACCGCGCGGTTCGAGATCGCCACCAATGCGGGGACACCGTTCGGTCCGCTGGACGCCATCGCCTCGGGCGGGGAGCTGGCTCGTTTTGCGCTGGCCATGAAGGCGGCGCTGGCGGGACGAGCCGACCAGCGCCAGCCGGTGATGATCTTTGACGAGGTGGACCAGGGCGTCGGCGGGGCTGTGGCCGAGGCCGTGGGCCAGCGGCTGAAGCGTCTGTCGACCGGGGCCCAGGTTCTGGTCGTCACCCACAGTCCGCAGGTGGCGGCGCGCGGCCACGCCCACTGGAAGGTGCGCAAGGCCGACGCCAACGGGGCGACCACGACGACGGTCGACACGCTGGATGACGAGGCGCGGCGCGAGGAGATCGCCCGGATGCTAGCCGGGGCGACGATCACGGACGAGGCGCGGGCGGCGGCACGGGCCCTGATCGGCTGAGCGACCGCGATCCGGTGTCAGCTGTCTGTGGCCGGCCGCATCGGCCAGGCCACAGACAGCAGGCGATTGGCTAGAAGCGCGTGCGCAAGCCGACCACGACGTTGCGCCCTCTCGTCGGGGCCAGGGTCGAGATGAAGGAGGCGTGGTTCAGGGCGACCTCATCCAGCAGGTTGGTGCCGCGGACAAAGACCTGGTTGCGGAATGAGCCGATGTCGAAGTCGTATGCGGCCGTCGCATTGATCATGTCGTAGCCGGGCGTCTCGCTTTCAAAGTCCGCAGTCCGGTCCTGTTCGAAGACCCGGATGTACTCAAGATTGCCGGACCACGGCCCCCGGAAGGCGTCTGCGCGCAGGCCGAGGCGTGCCGCCGGTATGCGCGGCAGGGCCTCGCCATCATCAAGCTCGGCCTCGACGTAGTCACCGAAAGCCGTGACGGACAGGCCCGGCATGAACGCATAGCCGAGGTCGCCTTCGACGCCGGTGAAGGTGGCATCCTCCTGAGTGTAGCGGATCAGGCGGAAGTCCTCGTACTGGTCCAGCGTCTGCGCGAAGATGTAGCCGTCATAGCCGTATCGATAGGCGGTGGCCGAGAAGGTCAGGGGACCATCCGTCCTGCGGATGCCGATCTCGAGCGTGGTCGCGGTCTCCTCGTCAAGCGTCGCTGTGCCCAGTTCGTAGGTGTTGGTCGCAAGGTGGACCCCGCGTGCATACAGCTCCTGCACGTGGGGTGCGCGCTGCGATCGGGCGACCGTCAGAGACGCTGAATAGCCCGGTGCAAAGGCCCAGCTGGCACCGAGCGATACCGAGAAGGGCGTGTGTTCAGTGTCGGGGCGACCGACACCCGAGGTTTCCTGCCATTCCTGGCGCAGCGCCCCTTCCAGACGCCAGTCCCCCAGAGAGATTTCTTCCAGAAGGAAGAGCGCATTGGATCGGGTGTTGCTCGGGGGGATGAAGGATTCCTCGCCGACGGCCGCGAAATCGCTGTCCGAGGTCTGGGCCCCGATCACGCCGCGGAATCCGGCGATCGGGGCATGCTGGATCTCGATACGGACGTCGTGACCTTCATTGGTGAAGGTCGTGCCGACCTCACCGCCTTCGATCTCGTCGTGGGCATAGTCGTTGAAGCCGCCGCGCAGGCGAATCCGCTCGACACCGGCGAACGGGTCACGAAGCTCGCCGCGCACATCGACCCTTCGGCTCACCAGATCGACGACGGGGGGGGCCTCCTCGCCGTGGTCGTGATCGTCGTCGCCGTGATCATGGTCGTGATCATCATGGCTGCCGCAATGCAGGCTCGACCCGTGGGGGTGGCAGTCTTCGTACTCGTGGCTGTGGCCCGGCAGGCCGTAGCGACTGTGCTGTTCGGTGTAGGCCGCGCCGAGGTAGCCGCGGTCGCCGATCCAGGAGGCACCGATCGTGGCCGTACGGGTCTGGTTGAACGAGCCGGCGAGACGGTCAAAGCCCTCGTCCTCCTCGTGATCTTCGTCGTGATCGTCATCATGATCCTCGTCGTCATGATGATCGTCATGGTCATGGACGGGCGGCGTATAGAATGGCACGCGATAGTCATTCGTCCGTCGGTCGGCCGCTTCGAGCCGCAGCGCGAATGCGCCCGCGCCCACGGTCAGGCCCACGACACCGGATTCTTCGTCGTCGGCGGACCCAAGGCGGACCTCCGCGACGCCGTCGCCCGCGTTCTCCGGGATGGAGGTCGGGACCTTGCGGTCGATCAGATTGACGGCACCACCGATCGCGCCGCCGCCATAGACCAGGGCGCTCGGCCCCCGAAGGATCTCAATGGCGTCCAGCAGCAGGGGCTCGCCCGAAACCGCGTGGTCGGGAGACACTTCTGACGCATCAATCACGCTGGCTCCGTCGCTCAGGACCTTGACGCGCGGCGAGGTCTGGCCGCGGATCACCGGCCGGCTGGATCCGGCCCCGTAGGTGTCGGAGTTGACACCTGGAATGCCCGTCAGGGTTTCACCGAGAGTGGCTTGCCGACGCTGGACGAGTTCGTCGCCCCGGATCACGGCGACATTGGAGATCACGTCGTCGGCAGACCGTCCGAGGGGGTCGGCGATCACCACGATGTCCGTGAGCCGGGACGCCTGCCCGCTCTGTCCGGACTGGGGCGAGACTGTCTCGGCATGGGCTGCACCGGACAGGGCAGCCAGACTGACGGCGGCAAGAAGTACGACTCTGGACGACATGGACCTCTCCAAACTGGACGGTCGATCTTGTATGTTATACAGTAACGTCGTGCAACCTGCATCTGATCCATGTCCGGAACCCAGCGAGGGCGATCGCGCTGTTGAGGCTTCGGCCAGACTGCAGCTGCGGGTCTGGTCGCTGGTCCGCGGCCGGTTCGACGCTCTACGGGCCACATCCGGCCTCACCCAGTCCGAACTGGCGACCATGCTGAACGTCCCCCGAAGCCAGATCTGTGTCTGGCTGGGTGATCCGGAAAGGATGACCATCAAGGCCGCAGGGCGGCTTCTGGCGGCGATGGGGGCAGAGCTCGACTGTCAGCTTTCGGAACGGTCGCAACAACCCCCGTCGCGATGAGGGTGGCTACCGCGCGCAGATCCTGGCCGGGGCCGGGGTCTCCTCATTGGCGATCCAGCAGGCGCGGTCGCGCTTGTCGCGGCGATAGGTGCCGCCGACGGGGACGCGGTCCTCGGGACCAAACACCGCGAACAGGCCGCCCTCGCCGTCCGAGATCACCATCCGATAGGCGATACCGGGGCCGTCCAGCTGGAAGCTGCCGTCGCCGAACAGGGGGGTGAAGGTACAGTTGGTCTCGGGGTCGGTGCCGACCTGGCAGCGAATCTGGCGCGCACGCCCCGGCTGGTCTTCGGCGGAGATCGGCACGGGGGTGTAGGCGGCCGCCCGCTGGAGCGCTGCCGGGGCGGATGTCGCATCCGGCGCGGCGGCCGGCACCCCGGCTTCGGGGGCTGCGGCAACGGCGGCCGGGGCAGACGGCGCATCGGTCGATGCCTCGCCCTGGCCACAGCCGGCCAGAACGAGGGCGGCCAGGCCCATTGTCACAAGCATCGTCAAACGCATCGCCCTGTCTCCCCGATCCCCCCTCGGGATCCCCGTTCACCCTCGCCCGGGCCAGTCTTGAGGTCCAGACCCGAAGCCGGATCGACGGGTTTCGTCAGACCCCGAGGATCCAGCCCTCTTCGTCCTGGACCCGGGCGATCAGGGCTTCGTCCGTGCCCTTCTTCGGGCCGAAGGCGGCCGACAGTTCGCCTCGCTCGTCCATCAGGGCCAGGGCCTCGGCGGTGGTGCGGACCTGGGCCTGGTCCTTGAACTCGCCCTCGGCCACGGTGGTCGGCCACATCGAGGGCCAGACCTCGGCGACGAGGACCGACAGGGGCTCGACATCTGCGGGCTCGAGCGCGCGCCAGCCGGTGCCCAGGGGCCAGACCGCACCGGCCGGGCCGAGGCTTTCCAGCAGGCGGCGGACCATGGGGATGCCGACCAGGGTCTGGCCACCCACGGCACCCGCGCCGTGCATCTGCCAGTTCGATTTGGGCTGCAGCTTGCCGCCGCGAATGGCGGTTTCGGTGGCGCGGTATTCGGGGATGTCAGCACCTGAGCCTGCGGGTGGCTTGGTCGTGGTCAGCCAGCGCTGAGCCTGTTTGGCCGGAGCCCCCCAGAAGGGCCATGCCTCATCGGTCATCAGCCGGTTCATCTTGGCCGCGATCTGGTAGCGGTTGTTGGTGTTGTCGGCCTTGTCGACTATGTTGGTGGCGACGAATTTCCACATCGCCGTCCACGGCGGCGTGTCCTTCAGGGCCAGCCGTGCGGCAGTCCCGGCGGGATAGCCCAGCGAGAAGTCGACGCCGACCAGGACCCGGTCGCCGCGCTTTCTGTGATCGGCCAGGATCGATTTGAGCAGGGCCTCGCCCTCGGCCCGCGTGGCGGTGTTGTGGGTCTCCGTATACAGGCGGAAGCGGACGTCGCGCTTGGCCACGCCGATCCACACGGAGTTGTCGCCCAGTTTCTTGCCTTCGGCGGCAGTCCAGTCGGCAATGATATAGGCGTCGAACAGGCGGGCCACGGCGGGCTCCTCGGGCAATACGCGAAACAGGATGAGTGCAGGGCTTCTAGCGCCCGCCGCTCGCCGCCGAAAGGGCGATCACCGCTTCAGCAGCGCCTCGAGGTGCGACAACCAGCGCCGGCCCAGCCGCATGGCCTCGGGAGGCGACCCGGTTTGGCCGGGTGCCCGGGCGTTCCACAGGGCCAGTTCGAACTCCGGATAACGGGCGTCGGCAAACAGCAGGCGCAGCGTCACGAGCTCGGCATCCGGGGCCATGATGTCCAGGGCCTTGCGCGCCTCGCCCCGCCGGACCCGGGCCACGACGTGACCGTCGACGATGACCTCGCCGCCCTCGACCTCGTCAAAGGCATAGACCAGGCCATGGGCCCCGCGATCCCACAGGACGGCGATCTGGCCCCCCTCGAAATCCAGACCCGCGGCCCGGCCCTCGGGGGCTGAGAGGGCCTCGGCCCCCGGCGCGACGCCGAGGGATTTCAGCATCGCCCGGCGCAGCCGGCGCTCGGGCTCCATCCACCAGTTCAGGCCCAGCGCCGCCGTAGTCAGCGCGGCAGCCGCCAGCGCCACCAGCAGGATGACGCGCAGGGCCTCATCCATCTCGGGCCCCGTCCATCAGTCGGCCAGCTCGACCACCACCGGCACATGGTCCGAGGGCTTGTCCATGTCGCGGGCGTCGCGGTGGGTCTCGACGCCGGTGAACCGGTCCGCGGCCTGGGGCGACAGCAGATGGAAGTCGATGCGGATGCCGTGGTCGCGCTGCCAGGCCCCGGCCTGGTAGTCCCAGAAGGTGTATGTGCCCGGCGGCTGATGGCCCAGTTCGCCGGCCTCGTACAGCCCCAGCCCCTTCAGCGCGCGGAAGGCGGCGCGGCTCTCGGGCTGGAACAGGGCGTCCCCGGTCCAGGCCTCCGGGTTGCGGGCGTCCGCCGGCGTCGGGATGACATTGTAGTCGCCGCACAGAGTGAAGGCCTCTTCCTGGGCCAGCAGGGTGCGGGCGTGGGCGTTCAGCCGCGTCATCCATGCCAGTTTGTAGGCGAACTTCTCGGTGCCCAGAGGATTGCCGTTGGGCAGGTACAGGCCACCCACGCGGACAGGCCGGGGGGCCTCGATCAGGGCCTCGATATAGCGGGCCTGTTCGTCGGTTTCGTCGCCGGGCAGGCCGCGCCGGACATCGGACAAGGGATATTTCGAGAGCAGGGCGACGCCGTTGTAGGTCTTCTGCCCATGGGTCTCGACATTGTAGCCCAGGCTCTCGAACGGCTCGCGCGGGAACTTGTCGTCGACGGTCTTGATCTCCTGGAAGCAGACGACGTCGGGCCGGGCCGCCTCCAGCCAGGCGAGGACCGTGGGCAGGCGGGCGTTGACGGAGTTGACGTTCCAGGTGGCGATACGCATCGCCCGGACGCTAGGCGGCGTCGCCGCATCGGGCAAGGTGCCACCGGCACCGGGGGGCCAGAACGCGGAAGGCCCGGCGAGCGCTCTGCCGGCCGGGCCTTCCTGTCGGGGCTATTTCGGGGGCTTACTGGGCCGGTGCGCTGACGGTGCTCTCGGGCAGGGGCGGCACGATGGTCAGGGTGCAGCCACCACCGATGCGCTGCGCCACTTCGCAGGGATAGACCTGCTGGACCGCGAACTCGTTGTTGAAGCGGACGATGACGCCGTTGTCGGCCGCGCATTTGGCCTCATAGAATGAGCCATTGGCGTTGGCCCCCATGTAGCGGGCGCGGGTGACGTCACAGGCGGCGGCCTCGGCATTGCCGGCGAAACGGGCCTTCAGGGTCGCGGCCTGTTCCGCGGGCGTGGAGAACTGGCAGGCGACAGCAGCCTCAAGCACGCGGAGGCATTCCGTTGCCTTCCAGCCGCCCGCGGCCAGCTTCTGCAGCAGATAGCCGTCCAGCCCGTCGCAGCCGACCTCATACAGTTCGTCGCCGTCAATCTGCTTGCTCAACGGGCCCCCCTCATTGGGAACGCAGGGCAGGTTGGCTTCACGCGCGTACTCCACCATCACCCGCATGACGTCGGTGTTCCGGGGCAGGGTGCAGCGGATCTCGGTCGTGCCCGGCGCGGCGGGTGCGGCCGCAGGATTGGCCGCGGCAGCGGCTGCCAGCCGCGCCTGGGTGGCGGCGAGGAGCACGCAGTCGAACGACTGGGGCGGTGTGCTGGCGATCAGGATATAGCCCGGCCCCGAGGCGCAGGCGGCCTCATAGACGCGGGATTCGCCCGACACCAGGGGCAACAGGCTGGCTTCGGTCGCCTGACAGGTCAGGCCTGCGCTGGTGGCCAGTGTCTGGGCGGCGGCGAGGTTTTCCTCCGCTGTCGGAGCCGCCGGTGCCGTCGGCCGACTGTTGCGGTTCTGGCGCCGGATGCGGCCTGTCGTTGACGATTCGGCGGAGGGTTGTGCCTCGCTGCTGCGGGGGGCGGTTTCGGTCTGGGCTGCGGCCGGCGTGACGCCGAAGCCGGCGAGCGCGACCGCCGCGCCGATCGCGGCGATGTAGGATGACTTGAACACGAGAGGCTCCTGGAGCACGTGGGCGTTGGCCAGAGCCTTGGCGGGGCCCTGCGGCGAGGTCAAGGCCGGCGGAGCAGAGACCCCCGGTGGCGCTGGACGGGTCGACCCTGTTCCGCCTATGGTCAGCCCGTTGCGATTGGAGACGGACTTGGCGGACGGTGTCATCACCAGCGAGGGCGAGATCGAAGGCGGGGCCGACGGTCTGCGCGGTCTGACCTATCCGCTGGGTGCCGCTCCGGCGTCCGGTGAGGCGGTTGTGGCGGCTCCCGGTGTCCTGTGGCTGCGCTTGCCCCTGCCGATGCAGCTCAATCACGTCAACGTCTATGCGATCGAGGACGGCGACGGCTGGGTGGTGGTCGACACCGGCATCCGCACGCCGGAGGCGCTGGCGGGCTGGGAGGCGGCGCTGGCCGGGCCGCTGGCCGGGCGACCGGTCACCCGGGTGATCTGCACCCATATGCATCCCGACCACATCGGCCTGGCCGGCTGGCTGTGTGAGCGGTTCGACGCCCCCCTGCTGATGACCCAGCTGGAGTACGTCACCGGCCGGATGCTGGTGTCGGACACCGGCCCGGCCCCCGAGGCAGGCGCGATCTTCTGGCGGGCCGCCGGCTGGTCGGAGGATCAGGTCGAGCGCTACCGCACCTCCTATGGCCGGTTCGCCAAGGGGGTCGCGCCGCTGCCGGCCGGGTATCTGAGGCTGGGCGCGGGCCAGACCCTGTCGATCGGCGGGGAAGACTGGACCATCGTGATCGGCAACGGCCACAGTCCCGAACATGCCTGTCTCTGGCGTCGATCGGACGGGGTCCTGATCTCGGGCGACCAGATCCTGCCGCGCATCTCCTCCAATATCTCGGTCTGGCCGACGGAACCCCTGGCCGATCCCCTGCACGACTGGATGACCTCGCTGGAGCGGCTGGGCGATCTGCTGCCGGCCAATACCCTGGTCCTGCCCGGGCACGGTGAGCCCTTCACTGGCGTTCTGCCGCGGATCGAGGCGCTCATGCGCGGCCACCGGGTGTCGCTGACCCGGCTGGAGCGGACGCTGCGCACGCCGTCGCGCGCCGTCGATTGCTTCGGGGCCCTGTTCGCGCGTCCGGTCGACGGAGGCCTGCTGGGCATGGCCACGGGCGAGGCGATCGCCCATCTGAACTATCTGGCCGGTCAGGGCCGCGTGCGTCGCGAGCGCGATGCCGACGGTGTCGACTGGTGGAGCCTGATCGAAACGGAGACCGTCGCATGACCGAAGCTGTGCGCATCGACCTGACTGCCGGCATCCTGACCGCGACTCTCGCGCGGCCGGAGAAGAAGAACGCCATCACCCAGGCCATGTACGGCGTTCTGGCCGAGGCCACGCGCCGGGCGAAGACGGACGATGCGGTCCGGGTG
>JAIEQA010000133.1 GCA_019748095.1 Caulobacteraceae bacterium
GCATGGGCCTTGATGCCCTCGCCGACGGCCTTCATGACCTTCAGATTGATGCCGATCAGGTCGTCGCGGCTCATGCCGGGTTTGCGCGGCACACCGGCGGTGACGATGCAGACGTCGGCCCCGGCGATGTCGGCATAGTCGTTCGCGCCCTTCAGCGAAACGTCCGAGCCGAACACGGCCGTGGCCTCGGCGATGTCCAGCGCCTTGCCCTGGGGCGTACCCTCGGCGATGTCGAACAGGATCACGTCGCCCAGGGCTTCGCGCGCGGCCACATGGGCCAGGGTGCCGCCGATCATTCCGGCGCCGATGAGGGCGATCTTTGCGCGAGCCATGGGGTTCTCCGTAGGGATGTTGCGGGGCGATACCAGAAACCGTCGCGCGGCGGTCTAGACCCGCCCGCTTTCGCCTGCAACCGTGACGCCGCGTGAGGTTTATTCGATCATGACCCGGACCCTGCCCGATTTCGTGCTCCCCGCTGATGTGCCGCCCGGTCTGCTGACGGTCGTCGACGAGACGACGGTCCGGGCCGAGCTTGAGGCCTGGCGCGCCCGGGTGCTGAAACGTCCCGGCCTATGGGACAAGGCCACACGCGGCACCCAGGACCGGATCAACCGGATCATCCCCGAACGGGTCCACGCCGCCATCACCACGGGCGTGGAAGCGATGACGAAGGGCATTCTCTTCGGGTCGGACCTGCTGAAGGCGAAGCCGGCCCGTGACGGGACCCTGGCGGCGCGCGAGCTTCGGGCCCGGGCGTCCATCGAGACCTGGCGCAACACGGCCAGCGTCGAGGGCGGGGTCGCCGACGCGGGCGGCTTTGTGCTGGCGGCGGTGGACTTTCCGGCCCTGATGGCGATCAAGGTGCGGCTGCTGGGCGAGATCGTCGCCGCCTATGGCTGGGGCGACGGATCGGTGCGCGAGCGACTGTTCGTGCTGCACATCTTCCATCTGGCCTTCGCCAGCGCCAGGCGTCGGCCCGGGGCCCTGGCGGAGCTGGAGCGCTGGATCGCCGGGACCGGCCAGCCCGAAGCGATCACCGACTATGACTGGCGCGGCTTCCAGATCGAGTACCGGGACTATATCGACCTGGCCAAGATGGCCCAGCTGATCCCGGTCGTCGGGGCCCCGATCGGGGCGGCGGTCAACTGGCGACTGGTCGAACAGCTGGGCGAGACGGCCATCATGGCCTGCCGGATGCGCTGGCTGGCGGAAGCGGACGGCGCGTCGACCTGACGGCGGCTTTACCCCACCCGGCCGCCGGGGCAAGGTCAGGCCCGCACCGCACAGGATCCCGCCCATGGTCAGACCTCTCCGCTTCGCCCTGCTCGCGGCCCTGACCGCGATACCCGGCCTCGCCGCGCCGGCGATGGCCCAGACCCCGCCCGCCAGCATCGGTCAGCAATACATCCCCGCCCCCTGGTGGATGCGCGATCCGGTCATTGCCTCGATCGGCCACGTCCGGGTCGAGCTTGAGGCCAACCGTGCCGGCTTTTCCGCCACCTTCCGCACGGTCGACCGCAGCGTCGCCGAGGCGTCGCGCAAGGCCGCCGATCAGGTCCGCGCCCTGTCCCGGACCCTCACTGCCTACGGGGTCGACAAGGTCCGGGTCGAGACCAGCCTGACCACCCAACCCCTGTATGACCAGTATCGCGACGAAAACGGCGTCCTGCGCGATAACACCCGCGCCGACCGGATCGAACGCTATGAGGCCCAGGCCACCGTCAGTCTGACCGTGCGCGATATGGCCGTGCTGGAACGGGTCTATGCCACGGTCGTGGCCGCCCAGCCCGCCGCCATCGCCCGGGTCTGGTTCAGCCTCGAGCCCGACAACACCGCCAGATACAACCTCGCGGCGGCCGCCATGCGCGACGCCCGCACCCGCGCCGAGGCGGCGGCCCGCAATGCCGGAGCCACCCTCGGCTCCGTCCGGGTCATCGATCCGACGGGCCGGGCCTGCCAGACCGATGTCCTTGCAGGCTGGCCATCCTATGGCTCCGGAGCCTCCCTGCCGACGACGGTGGACGGGATCGTCGTGTCCGGCAGCCGGATGAACCGGGCCGAAATGGCCATGGCTCCGCCGCCCCCACCCCCGGCTTCGGGCCAGGCCCCGTCTGAAGACGCGATCGAGGCCGCCCGGCTGGCGCTCCAGCCGCCGCTGCAGGTGCTGACCGATCAGGCCTGTGTGGTCTATGGTCTAAGCTGAGCGTGACCGGTTTCGCCGTCGACCCGGCCTTCGCCGCCGGTTCGGTCTTCGCGGTCGACTGGCCCCTGTGTCACCTCCGGCTGCAGGACGACGCCCGGTTCCCGTGGCTGATCCTGATCCCACGGGTCGTCGGGGCGACCGAGCTGGAACATCTGTCGCCGGACCAGCGGGCGATCCTGATGGAGGAAACGGTCCGCGCCGGGACCCTCGTCCGCGCCCTCGGCACCGCCGTCGGCCAACCGGTCGACAAGCTGAATGTGGCGGCGCTGGGCAATGTCACGGCCCAGCTGCACCTCCACGTCGTCGGCCGCCGCCACGACGACAATCTGTGGCCCGACCCCGTCTGGGGCCGTCCGGGGGTGGAGCGCTATGCACCGGAGCGGTTGGCACAGGCGCTGGCGATGTTCACCTGATGCGCCCCTGAGAGGGGCCGGTCAGGCCGCCGGCGTCGCCATCCGCGTATGCGCATTGAACCACGCCAGCGTCCGGTCCCAGGCCTGCGCGGCCGTGACCGGATTATAGCGCTCCGGTGTGGCGTCGTTGAAAAAGCCGTGGACCGAGTCGGGCCACAGATGGCCCTCGTGGCGGATGTTGTGCCGGATCAGTTCGGCTTCCTGCGCCGGCCAGGCCTCGGCCAGGCGGGTGTCGAGCGCGCCGTGGTGGATCAGGATCGCGGCCCGGATGTTCGGCACGTCTTCGGGCGGGGTGGCCGCCCCATAGAAGGGGGCCGCGGCGGCGAGGTCCGGACCCAGAATGCCGGCGAGGGCGTTGGACTGGGCCCCGCCGAAACAGAAGCCGGTCGCCGCGATCCTGCCATTGCAATCGGGCCGCGCCTTCAGCCACCGTGCGGCAGCGACCAGATCCTGCGTCATCCTCGACCGGTCCAGGGCAGCGAACAGCTGACCCCCCCGATAGTCGTCGCCGGGGTAGCCCCCGACGGTGGTCAGGGTGTCGGGCGCAAAGGCCATGAAGTTGGCCAGGGCGAAACGCCGCGCCACGTCCTCGGTGTGGGGGTTGAGGCCACGGTTCTCGTGAATGACAAGCACGCCGGGAAGCGGTGCCGGCGTCGCGCTGCGCGTATCCGCGCTCCGGGGTCGGACCAGATACCCCCGGATCCATCCGTGACCGTCAGGGGACGGCACGGTGACATAGGTGGCGCTGATCCGCTCATCCTCCCGGCTGACCTGCTGACCGAGAGCGTAGTTCGGCATCAGGGCCTCGATGATGGCCGAAGCCGTCAGACCCGCGACCGCATAGCGGCTGACTCCGCGGAGAAAGGCACGGCGCCCGATCTCGCCGTGAATAAAACGGGTGTAGAGGTCGACCGCCGGGGCAGGGATGGTCCTGCGGTCGGTGTTTCCCGTGTCGTCATTCATGTCCGGCACTCCATGGTTTCTGCATCCTCACCGGGATCGCGGCGGCTGTGCAAGACCGGCCGACCGGGGGGCGAGCGCAATCGTTCGCCCACAACGGGCAAACCTCCGGGCCCGTGCGGCGTTTGCGCCGCAGCATCGCGTTGACACCGGCCCGCCACGGTTCGTAAAGCCTTTCACGCCTAGAGTTAGGGCTTGATCTTCCCCGGTTTTTGAGAACCAATCGCATGTCGAACGCCTCGCCCGGAGCGCCGCTGGACGCCAGCAACGACCCGGCCTTCGACCAGACGGGCCGGATCGTGATCCAGCCCAACGGTCGTCCCCGTCCCCTGTCGCCCCATCTTCAGGTCTGGCGCTGGCATATCACCATGCTGGCCTCGATCCTGTTCCGGGTGACCATCGGCGCGATCAGCGTAGGCGCGGTGATCGCCGTCGCCTGGCTGGGGGTGCTGGCCTTTGGACCGGAGGCCTATGCCACTGCCCTGGCCTTCGCGGGATCGCCCGCCGGTCTCGTGATCGGCTTCGGCCTGACGGTGGTGCTGTTCTCCCTGCTCCTCAACGGCGGCCGTCACCTGATCAATGATGCCGGACGGGGGCTGACGGTCCCCTCGGCCGACCGCCTGTCCAATATCGCCGTCTGGGGGCCGGTGCCCCTGGCCATCGTCTTCTGGATCGCCCTGTTCGCCACCGGGAGGGTGTCGCTGTGAGTCAGGTCTCCCGATACAGGAACGGCGTCCGCGTCTCCGAACGCCACGGTGCCGGCGAATGGACGGTCGAAAAACTGGCCCTGCTGCTGCTGATGCCGCTGGGCGTCTGGGTGGCCTCGACCGCCTTTACCCTGGCGGGGGCCGGCTATGAGGCGGTGATGCAGTGGTTCGCCCGCCCGCTGAATGCCGGGCTGCTCGCGGCGACAGCGCTGATCCTTGTCGTTTTCGCCAATCTCGCCTGGAAGGTGATTGTCGAGGACTACATCCACAAGCCCGGCTCGAAAGCCTTCCTTCTGGGGCTGCTGAACCTCATCTGCCTCGTGCTGGCTGCCGCCAGCGTCTTTTTCATCGTCCGGCTGGCGCTGGGTTCGGCGCCGCTGCCGGCCGGTTTCGGGATCTGATCATCTGATGCGTTCCACCTATGAGTTCGTCGACCACGCCTATGACGTCGTTGTCGTGGGTGCCGGCGGTTCCGGCCTGCGGGCCGCCCTTGGCGCGGCGCAGCAGGGCCTGAAGGTCGCCTGTGTGACCAAGGTCTTCCCGACCCGGTCGCACACCGTAGCGGCGCAAGGCGGGATCTCGGCCGCGCTCGGCAATATGGGCGAGGATTCGTGGAAATGGCACATGTACGACACCGTCAAGGGGTCGGACTGGCTGGGCGACCAGGACGCCATCGAATATCTGGTCCGCGAGGCCCCCAAGGCCGTCTATGAGCTGGAACACTGGGGCGTGCCCTTCAGCCGCACCGAGGACGGCAAGATCTATCAGCGCGCCTTCGGCGGCATGACCAAGAACTACGGCGAAGGCCCGGTGCAGCGCACCTGCGCCGCTGCCGACCGCACCGGCCATGCCATCCTGCACACCCTGTACGGCCAGTCGGTGCGCCGCGAGGTCGAGTTCTTCATCGAGTATTTCGCGCTGGACCTGATCATGCAGGACGGGGCCTGCACCGGCGTCACGGCCTGGAAGCTGGACGACGGCACCCTGCACCGGTTCCGCGCCAAGCTCGTCATCCTGGCCACCGGTGGCTATGGCCGGGCCTATTTCAGCGCCACCTCGGCCCACACCTGCACCGGCGACGGCAATGCCATGGTCCTGCGTGCCGGCCTGCCGCTGCAGGACATGGAATTCGTCCAGTTCCACCCCACCGGCATCTATGGTGCCGGCTGCCTGATCACCGAAGGCGCGCGCGGCGAGGGCGGCTATCTGACCAACTCGGAAGGGGAGCGGTTCATGGAACGCTACGCCCCCTCGGCCAAGGATCTGGCCAGCCGCGACGTCGTCAGTCGCTCCATGACCATGGAGATCCGCGAGGGTCGCGGCGTGGGTCCGAACAAGGACCACATCAACCTGCACCTGGATCACCTCGACCCGGCCGTCCTGCACGAGCGCCTGCCCGGTATTTCCGAGAGCGCCAAGATCTTCGCCGGCGTCGATGTGACCAGGGAACCGATCCCGGTCATCCCCACCGTCCACTACAATATGGGCGGCATCCCCACGAACTATCACGGCGAGGTCCTGACCAAGGTCGGCGACAATGCCGACTCGGTCGTGCCCGGCCTGATGGCCGTGGGCGAGGCGGCCTGCGTGTCCGTCCACGGGGCCAACCGTCTGGGCTCCAACTCCCTGACCGACCTCGTCGTCTTCGGACGGGCGGCGGGTCTGCGCGCCGGTGAAGTGGTCGACAAGGCCTCGGCCGTGCCCGAGGCTCCGGCCCATGCGACGGAGCGCCATCTGGCCCGTCTGGACCGCTTCCGTCACGCCTCGGGCTCGACCCCGACGGCGAAGCTGCGCGGCGAGATGCAGCGCGCCATGCAGTCCGATGCGGCGGTCTTCCGGACCGGCGAGACCCTGGCCGAGGGCGTCACCAAGCTGCGCGACATCCACGCCCGCGGGGCCGACATCCAGACCACCGATCGCGGCATGATCTGGAACACGGATCTGGTCGAGACGCTGGAGTACGACAACCTGATCGACCAGGCCCTGGTCACGATCGAGAGCGCCGCCAACCGCAAGGAAAGCCGCGGGGCCCATGCCCGCGAGGACTTCCCGGACCGGCACGACGAGGAGTGGATGAAACACACCCTCGCCTGGAAGACCCAGGGCGAAGGCGTCACGATCGACTACCGCCCGGTGCACGAGTACACGATGTCTTCGGACATCGACTATATCAAACCCAAGGCGCGGGTTTACTGAGGAACCGATGGTCCAGCTTACCCTTCCCCGTGGCTCGAAGCCGACCAAGGGCCGCGTCCACAAGGCCGCCAAGGGCTCGACGAACGTCAAGACCTACAAGGTCTATCGCTATGACCCCGAGGTCGACGCCTCGCCGCGCTGGGACGTCTATGAGGTTCCGGCCGGCGATCACGGCCCGATGCTGCTCGACGCCCTGATCCACATCAAGTCGACCATCGATCCGACCCTGACCTTCCGCCGCTCGTGCCGCGAGGGCATCTGTGGCTCCTGCTCGATGAACATCGACGGGCGCAACACCCTGGCCTGCACCAAGGGCTGGGAGGAATGCCAGTCCTCGACCATTTCGATCGCGCCCCTGCCGCACCAGCCTGTCGTCAAGGACCTCGTCACCGACCTGACGCTGTTCTACGCCCAGTACGACTCCATCAAACCCTACCTCCAGTCCGACGATTCGGACCCCGAGAAGGAGCGGCTGCAGACCCCGGCCGACCGGGCGAAGCTGGACGGCCTGTACGAATGCATCCTGTGCGCCTGCTGCTCGACCAGCTGCCCCAGCTACTGGTGGAACCAGACCGAGTATCTGGGCCCCGCGGCCCTGCTGCAGTCCTACCGCTGGATCTCCGACAGCCGTGACGACCAGACCCAGGCCCGTCTCGACGACCTCGAGGATCCGTTCAAACTGTACCGCTGCCACACGATCATGAACTGCGCCCAGGTCTGCCCCAAGGGGCTGAACCCGGCCAAGGCCATCGCCGAGACCAAGAAGTTGATGATCGCCCCGGGGCGCAAGAAACAGCCGGCCTAGTTCACTCAACATCCGCTCATCCCCGCGAAAGCGGGGACCCAGGGCTTTCGTGAGGCACTGGTGCGCGGGATCGATGTCGGAGCAAGGCAGGTAAGGCCTTTCGCCCACAGAACTGGGTCCCCGCTTTCGCGGGGATGAGCGGAGAGATAGGTTCGATCCGCCGTTCCGTTGAACAACAAGCCCGAGTCCGAATGCCCAAGATCACCTACATCGAGCACGACGGCCGCGCCCATGAGGTCGAGGTCAAACCGGGTCTCTCCGTCATGGAGGGGGCGGTGCGCAACAACGTCCCCGGCATTGACGCCGACTGCGGCGGAGCCTGCGCCTGCGCCACCTGTCACGTCTATGTCGACGAGGCCTGGCGCGAGGCGACGGGCAAGCCTTCGGCCATGGAGGAGTCCATGCTGGATTTCGCCGAAGGCGTGGAGCCCAATTCGCGCCTGTCGTGCCAGATCCGCGTCTCCGACGCCCTCAACGGTCTGATCGTCCGCCTTCCGGCCAACCAGCACTGAGGTTTCCGGGTCGCGCGCCCCAGTGCTGTCACGCTGGACGCGGTCCCGGTCCTGGGGCACACCGGCCCCTGCGGGTCGCCCTGACGCCGTCCGCGCGTTGAGCATGCCCCGCCCTTGACCCAGTCCGACGAGCGCCGCCTTCATCCCAGACAGCCGACCCAGGCCCGCGGCATCGTCATCGCGCCCGGGATCGAGATGACCTGCCTGATCACCGACACCTCGGCCGGGGGGCTGCGCATCCGCACAGACCGGCAGATCGCCCTGCCGGCCCGGGTGATCGTGGTCGATGTGGCGGGAGGTCTTGCGCTTGAGGTCGAGGTTGCCTGGCGCAAGGGCATGGAGGCCGGGCTGAAACGCACCGCCGAGGCCAGTGTGCGCGGTCTGGTCCCCTCGCGCCTGCTGCCCGCGCGCGAGGCCTGGCTGCGCTCCGGCGGCCGCTGAGGGCCTAGATCTCGGCCATGGTCCCGGCGTTGATCGCGATCCGCCCGATCAGTCCCTTGACGATCAGGTCCAGCGGCTGGCCCTCGCGGTAGTCGGCTGCGGCGACGAAATTGACCCGGTCCTCGGAGATCAGGCTGTAGATCTTCTGCTGGTCGCGCTCTGAGTTGCGTGGGTCATAGACGGCGATCGAGAAGCCGCCCTTGGTGTGCATCATCTTCATGGTCGGGACATCGGTGTCGCCGTCGCCGATGAAAATCATCCGTTCGAACGGCACGGGCCGGGCCTCATCGGCGATGAACCGGTTGATCCGCTCGTGGTCCCAGTGGTTCAGCACCCCCTTGTTCACGCGGAACAGGTACTGGGTCTTGGTGGTATAGTTCACGCCCACCGCCGGCCAGATCGCCACCCCGTGGTCATCATAGGCGAATTTGGACGCGAATACGTGGCGGAAGGCGCTGCGGATCGGACAGCCCTCGATCATCTCCTCGAGGCCCGCCGAGATGATGTAGTGCTCAATCTCCAGACCGTAACGCGCGCCGATCGCGTCGATGCGGGCGAACCAGCCCGGGCCGGTCAGGTCTGCCTTCAGCCCGTCGAACAGCTTCACCTCCTCGCCGTGCGCGCGCAGCAGCGACTTCGTCACCGGCTGGCCGTTCTCGCGGGCCCGCTGCAGCATCAGCTGCATATACATCAGGATGTTGTCGCCATCGGCCGACCGGGTCAGCCGGTCCGCCTCGCCCCAGAAGTCGCCGATTCCCATGCCCACGGACGGGATGAAGGTGACCTCCTGCATATTGCCGCGCGCGAGGGTGCCGTCGAAGTCGTAGATCAGGGCGGTCTTGAGAAGTGCGGGCATGGGCAGGTGAACAGTGCCAGTGCTGGTGAGCAAGGCCGTCTGGCCGCGCGATGGGCCCAGGATGGGCCTCTGGCTCACTAGCACTGGCACTGTTCACATGGCCAGTACCGAGCGCTGACCTTATCCTGCCGCCAGTTCGGGCTCGACCTCCGGCTCCGCCGAGGCCCCTGCCATCTCCAGCGGCAGGTGCAGGATGAAGGCGGCACCCTTGCCGGGCTCGCTCTCGACCTCGGCCCAGCCGCCGTGCAGCTCGACCAGGGCCTTGACCAGGGCGAGGCCCACGCCCGGACCGCCACGCTCGCGCTTGACGAACCGGTCGAACACATGGGCCTGCAGGTGATAGGGAATGCCCCGGCCGGTGTCCTCGACCCGGATACGGACCTCGGTGTCATTGGCCTCGGCCCGCAGCGACACCACGCCCCCCTCGGACACCGAGCGCCCGGCATTGTCCAGCAGGTGGTCCAGCGCCTGGGCCAGCCGGCGGCTGTCGCCCCGGATGGCCGGCAGATTGGCCGCCGCCACCGCCTTCAGCACCGCCCCCCGGCCCTCGATCCGGGGCCGGTGGGTCCTGACGGCCGCTGCGAACAGGTCGCGCACCGTCACATCACCCAGCGACAGCTCCATCTCGCCGGCGTCGATCTGGGCCATGTCCAGCACGTCGTCGATGGAGTGGGCCAACTGGCCGGCCGCCACCCGGATGGCCCCGGCGTGCTGGCGGCTGCGCTCGGGCAGGTCCTCCATACTCTCCAGCAGTTCGGAATAGCCGACGATGGTCGTCAGCGGCGTGCGCAGCTCGTAGCTGACCGAGCCGACGAACTCGCGCTTCAGGGCCTGGCTTTCCGACAGGGCGGCCTCGCGCTGGGCCAGGGCCTGTTCCAGATCGCGCCGCGCCGTCACATCGGAGAAGGCGACCAGGGTGGCCCCGTCGGGCAGGGGCCGGGTCTGCCAGGCCGCGACCCGGCCGTCCGTGGTGCGTCCCTCGCCCGAGACGGCCACGCGGCTTTCGGGATCGGGATCCGCCACACGTGCCTTCAGCCCCAGCCACAGGGCGACGTCGGGCAGGGCGGTCTTGCACAGTTCGGCCACGGCATCGAACTCTCCGGCCGCCTCCAGCTGTTCGCCGGACAGGCTCCAGAACTGCTCGAACGCCTCATTGTGCAGCCGCAGCCGCCCGTCGGATCCGAACACCGCCACCGCGTCGTTCAGCTTGTCCAGGGTCGCGGTCTGGACCTGCAGCTGGGCGTTGAAGCGGCTGCGCAGCGACAGTTCCCCCGTGATGTCCGAGAACAGCAGCAATATGCCCCCCAGCGGATGCGGCTGGCGCACCACCCGCAGCGTCCGGCCGTCGGGCAGGGACCAGCTGTCGTCCGGCGCGGCCTCGGCGGCACCGTAGAACTCCAGCTCATTGGCCTTCCACCCGGCGTAGTCGATCACCTCGGGCAGCATCCGGCGCTGGCGCAGCCGGTCCAGCAGCTCGGCATGGGTCGGACGCTCATCCAGCCAGGCCGGATCGATGTTGAACAGGGTCTGGAAGGCGGTGTTGTGGAAGGCCAGACGGCGCGACGGCCCGAAGATGGCCACGGCATCGGCCAGATGGTTCAGGGTCTCGTCATGGGCCTCGACGTGACGACGCAGGGTGTCGCGGGTCTCCTCCGCCTCGGTGACGTCGAGGGCGAACAGCATGACCGGCCCGCCCGCCCCGGCGATCGGCTCGGCCAGGATCTTCCAGGCCCGCCGCCGACCCTCCGCCGCCGTCCAGCGAAAGCCTTCCTGACGCGTCCCGGCCCGGCCGGCCTCGGCGGCCAGCTGATCGGCTCCACGATCGAAACTGGTGGCACTGGCCAGGGCCTCGTCCAGCGAGGTGCAGCGCACCTCGGCCAGCCAGGCGCGGTTGGCCCAGATCAGCTTGCCGGCGCTGTCCAGCACCCAGGCCGGGGCCGGAGAAGCGTCGGCGATGACCCCGGCACCCAGTCCCACGTCCGGCCGGTGCGCCGCCGGCGCGGCCCGGCCGATGTCCCGGAACAGCCGGACCCAGACATCACCGCCCCAGGATCCCCCCTCGACCGCCCAGGCCCCGCTGTCTCCGTCGGGGCCGTCGCCGACGTCCAGCACCCGAAAGGGCGTGCCGTCGGCGGCGAGAGCCGCGATCCGGTCGGCGAAACGACTGTGGACCAGGGTGGCCAGGGCTCCGGCGAGATCCTCCCCTGCGCCGTCACCGGTCCCGACCAGGGCGGTGTGGGCCGCGGCGATAACGGCCTCGTCGCCCAGAACCACCGGCGCGCCCTCGGGCGGAAAGCCGATGCGGATGTCGTCAAAGGCGGACCGCGCGCTGATCGCCTGAGCCAGAACGCCGGTCAGCCGGTCGTGCGCCTGCTGCTGGCCCTGATCCCTCAGGGTCACGATGCGCTTCAGACGCCAGGCCCAGACGCTGACCGCCAGGGCCAGTCCCGCCGCGCCTGCCGCCGCCGCAAAGGCGATATCGGCCTCAGCCATCCCAAATTCACCCGACAGTCCGAATCGCAACCATAGCCGAAGCCGGGGGCGAGGCGAAAGGAATGGTTAATGCAGGCCCCGCTGGTGTCGCCGGGTGGCAACGACTAACCACACCTGTCCCTCTCCGTGCCACAGCCCGCGTTGTCCCCATGCCTGACTGGACCGACCAGACCGCGCCCTCGCTCGACGATTTCGCCCGGCTGGCCCGTGCGGCCTTCGATGCCCTGCCGGACCCGTTTCGCGTCGCGGCCGGCGACGTCGTCATCCGCATCGACGATTTCGCCGATGACGAGACCCTGGCCTCGGTCGGGCTGGAGGATCCGTTCGACCTGACCGGCCTGTATCACGGGGTCCATATCGGCGAGCGCGACGGCCTCGGCCCCGCCCCCGAGCCCTCCCGCGTCTTCCTGTACCGTCGTCCCATCCTCGACGAATGGTGCGAGCGCGGCGACGTCGGCCTGGCCGAGATCATCGCCCATGTCCTGATCCACGAGATCGGCCACCACCTCGGCCTCGACGACAACGACATCGACGCCATCGAGGCGGAGGATTGAAGGCTGGAGTTCTCACTCCCCCGAGGGGGGAGGGAGAAGGAAGGCTATACCGCCTTCTGACCGATGATCCGGGCCTCGATCCCGAAAGTGACTCAACCCAAGGGTCCGCGATGTTCGCCTCGGGACGAGAGACCGCCTTTTGCGGGCCGAATGGAATGAGAACTCAGGAGCCTCGCAAGCGCGCACGCAGAACGGCGCGATATCGCCGTGCTTGCCTGAGCCTGGTGCCGCTACGCATGACAAGCAGTCCATCCCCGCTTGAGAGCGGTTCCAGGCGTTCAATCTGTTTCAGCGCCACCAGGCAGCGGCGATGAATGCGCACGAACTGCGCCGGGTCGAGCTTCTCTTCGATTTTCAGTGAGGTCGCACGATACAGATGAACACCCGTCCGGGTATGCAGGGCCTGGTAGTTACCCTGGGCCTCGATCCAGTCGATTTCAGACACGGATACAACAACGGCACGTCCGCGGTCGCTGATCGTAAGATGGTCCGCATATGGAGGGCCTGGCGACCGGCGGAGCAGCAGTGAAACGGTCTGCATGGCAATATGAAAAAGGGTGATGCACAGCACCAGCAGAGCCCAGTTGGCGACAAGCTGGCGCGCCAACTCCCCCTGGGGCGGGAGTGGCTGCCGGTCCACGAACCAGGCCACCAGAAAACACGACACCACAATCAGCATCGCCGCCAGCGCGAGAATGGCACCCATCTGAAGCCAGATATTGCGTCGGGCGCCGGTTCCCGAGAGCGGTGCGCGGCGGCGGAGCTCCAGCAAGAGCACGGGCACCAGGCTGCCCAGTGCGCCGGCTCCGATGAGGCGGACGATCATCTGCCCCCATGGCGGTACCCCGCCGTCGGCGAGGATGTGGCTCACATTGCCCGGCGCAAGGGCCCCCATAAAGACGACCCAATAGACAAAGGAGATCCCGGTCCATTCCAGGGTTGTGGGTTCGCGCACGCGCGGCGCGGCTTCGCGAGGTGATGTCATAACTCGAGTTCGCACATGCACGCCCGGCGCTGTCCAGATGGCCCGGTGGCAGATGGGGCCCCTGGAGTGATGACCGGTACCTGTGTGGGGATGGACCGCGCTCGTCGCTCGGGGGGGCTCCACGTATTTTCCTGTTCTTTGTCAACCGGCGGAGAATGAAATGCGGACGTTTAACCGGACGGTCAGGGGCCGGATTGCGTGGGGGTGCATTGTCCTCGCGGGGGCCCTGCTCCTTGCGTCGGCCGCTACCGCGGAACCGATCCGGACGTCCTCCGGTCTGGTCGAAGGCACCCAGGAGAATGGCGTCGGCGTGTTCCGGGGCATCCCGTTCGCCGCGCCGCCGGTTGGGCCGCTGCGCTGGCGGCCTCCTGCGCCGCCCCGGTCATGGGGCGGACTGAGAGACGCCAGCCGGTTCTCGCCGAAATGCCAGCAGCCAGGCGCCTATCCCGACGATGCTCCACCCGAGCCGATGAGCGAGGACTGTCTCTATCTGAACCTCTGGGTCCCGGCAGGCGGGTACGACGCGCCCTTGCCGGTCATGGTCTGGGTCTATGGCGGCGGGCTTGTGAACGGCAGTGGAAGCACGCCGCTCTACGCTGGCGACGCGCTCGCGCGCCGGGGCGTCATTGTTGTCACCTTCAACTATCGCCTGGGGGCCTTTGGCTTTCTTGCCCACCCCGAGCTTTCGCAAGAGACAGGGTATGGAGGCTCCGGCAACTACGGGCTGCTGGATCAAATCGCAGCTCTGGCCTGGGTACGGGACAACGTGGCCGCCTTTGGAGGCGATCCAGGCAATGTTACGGTTTTCGGACAATCCTCGGGTGCCATTTCAATCAGCGCGCTGGTCGCGTCGCCTCTGGCGGAAGGCCTGTTTCATCGGGCAATCGGACAAAGCGGCGGCCTGTTTGAGCCGCTTGACGCCGCGCCCGAGTTTCAGCTGGAGGGTGCCGAGCAAGTCGGGCTCACCTTCGCGTCGCGGCTGGGTGCCCCTTCAATCGCTGCGCTGCGGGCTCTGCCATCCGCCGCAATTCTCGGCCAACGTTTCCACCCGCAACCCAATGTCGATGGCCACGTCCTGCGCGAGACGCCCTATGCCGCTCTCGCCGGCGGACGTGCAAACAGTGTTGATCTGCTCGTTGGATCCAACTCCCAGGAGGCATTGTACTTCTTGAGGGGTCGAGAGGTGAACGCGGCGAATCTTGACGACGTATTGAGACAGGACTTCCCTGGCTTCATCGTCTCATTGATCGGACCCGGGACGCCCGCTGACGATAAAGCCGCGCGAGCCGCCTTCATTTCCTTCGAAAGCAACATGCGGTTTGGCTGGAGTATGTGGACCTGGGCTCGTCTTCACGCCGGGGCGGAGACGCGCAACACCTTCTCCTATCGCTTCGCGCACACGCCCCCGGGTCAAGAGGGGGCGTCCCATGGTGCTGAAATGCCTTACGTTTTCGATCATCTTGACCTGGGCGAAGGGCCCCGAACAGAGAGCGACTCCGTCCTGGCCCGGTTGATGACGTCGTATTGGACGAACTTCGCCAGGACCGGTGATCCGAACGGCGATGGCCTTCCGCACTGGCCCGCTTTCGACCGTTCAAGTCAGCGCGTCCTGGTTTTTGATGATGCCGGGGCCCGCGCCGGGGCTGTTCCTGACGTCGCCGAACTCTCGAAAATTGACCGGCTCTACGGCACCGTGCGCCTGGTCCTGAAGTACGGCGCAGTCACTGCGGTTGCGTCGGGGCTGTTGGTGCTCGTCTTGATCGTCGTTTGGCTCATTCGCAGGCGCAAGAGGCATGCACCCTGAACTGACCCCGTCTCTCAACCAGCCAATAGAGCGTCCGCATTCAGGAACTCCGTCCAGAACCCTTGAATCAGAACAGCCGAATGACGGCTGTGGCTTGTTGAGGACGGACTTTGGCGGAGACCAGGCGAAGCGTTGGCGTCCGGCCCCGGGCGACCTTTCGCCGGGATCCGGGCCGGGATGCCGCCTGCGTCGGTCCGCCCCCCGTCGCACGATTGCCAGCGCGCCCCTGTCCGCCCACGAAAAAGGGGGCGGCGATCGCTCGCCGCCCCCCCCCCCTCATTCTGACCGTCTGATCCGGCCTACTGGATCGACCGGACTTCCACCGGCAGGCCCAGCGTCTCCAGCTGGGGCCGCACGACCGAGGCGTCGCCGACCACCACCCAGATGAACTGGTCGGGATCGATCACGGCGCGGGCGGCCGCGTCCATGTCAGCGGTGGTCAGGGCCCGGGTGCGGCTGGAGAGGGTCTCCTGATAGTTGTCGGGACGACGGTACAGGGCGTTGGAGCGCAGGGCCCCCAGGATCTGGGCCGAGGTCTCGAACCCGCCGGCCAGCGAGCGGGTGTTGCCGTTGACGGTCTTCTCCCGCTCCTCCGGCGTCACGCCGTCGGGACCCAGGAACCGCTCATACTGGGCGATCAGGGCGGCGATCGACTCACCCGTCCGGTTGGCCTGGACCGGGGCGTTGACGATATAGGGCACCCGCTGTTCCAGGGCATTGGGCCCGCCGCGCACGCCGTAGGACCAGCCCTTGGTCTCGCGCAGGTCCGAGTTGATCCGCGACAGGAAGTCGGTGCCCAGAATGGTGTTGGCCGCATTCAGCGTCAGCAGGTCGTCGGTGCCCGACACCGGCAGCACCGCCCCGCCATAGATCAGCGACTGGGGCGACTGCGGCCGGTCGATCAGGACGATCCGGGCGGTCGAGGCGGGGATCGGGGCGTCGAAGGCCTTGGTCCCCTTCGCGGCCGTGGGTGCGCGCCAGTCGCCGAAGGCGGCTTCCAGCTGCGCCGTGACCTGGGCCAGCGGCAGGTCGGACACCACGAACACCGTGGCATTGTCCGGTCGCACCCAGGCGTCGTGCTCGGCGACCAGATCGGCGCGGGTCAGGGCCCGGATGGTCGCCTCGTCGCCGGTGCCGGTGAAGGACCGGCCATAGGGGCTGTCGGCCCCGTACATCAGCGGCGGCAGGGCGCGGGCGGCGATGGCGGCGGGCTGGGTGCGTTCATTGGCCAGACCCGACAGGCGCTGGGCCCGGATCCGCTCCACCTCCGACGGGGCGAAGGCGGGGTTGCGGACCATGTCGGCCAGCAGGGTCAGGGACGGGGCCAGATTGGCCGTGACCGTCGACAGGGTCGCCGAGGTCCGGTCCATGGAGGCCCCCAGATTGATCGAGGCCCCCAGACGTTCCTGGGCCTCGGCCAGGGCATTGGAATCCCGCGTCGTGGTGCCGTCGTCCATCAGGTCCAGCATCATCGCATGGGCCCCCAGACGGTCGGCCCGGTCGGCGGCGTAACCGGCGTCGAACTCCACCGCCACCCGGGTGACCGGCACGGTGTCGACGCGGGCATAGACCACCTCGACCCCGTTCGAGAGGCGGGCGCGCTCCACATCGGGGAAGTCCAGATCGGGCACATCGCCGATCGGCGGCATCGGCATGCGGGCGACCCGCTGGATCTCGGCGGCGGGGACCGGTGCGGCCCCGGACGGCGCGGCCGCAGCCTCGGTGTAGGCCTCGCGCTCGCCGGGCTCGATGGTGATCGAGGCGACGGGCCGGGTCAGCCATTTCTGCATCGCGGCCCGGACCTGGGCGGGCGTGACCGAGGCATAGGCCTCCAGCTCGCGCCGGTAGTGGTCGGGGTCGCCCGCATACAGCTGGCCCTCGGCCAGGGTCGAGGCCTTGCCGTTGACCTGTTCCAGGCTCTGCACGAGGCCCGAGACATAGCCGGTGGCGACGCGTGCCACCTCTTCCTCGCTGGGGCCGTTGGCGATCAGGTCGGCCAGGACGGCATCCATCCGTGCCCCGACGGCGGCGGCGTCCTCGCCCGGTTTCACATTGGCGGTCACCGAGAACATGCCGACCCGGTGGAAGGCCTGCAGGTTGGCGCTGACCCCGACGGCCGTCTGGTCACCGCGCACCAGGGCGTTGTCCAGCCGCGAACTGGCCAGACCGCCGAGGATCTCGGCCCCGACCGACAGCGGCACGGCGTCGGCGTCCAGCATGCCGGGCACGGCCCAGTTGCGGGTCAGGCGGGTGTTGGCGACCCGGTCCTTCAGCGTGATCGAGACCGGTGCGGCCAGGGTCGGGATCGACGCCTGGGCCGGCGTGTTGACCGGTCCGCGCGCGATCGGGCCGAAATAGCGCGCCGTCAGGGTCCGGGCCGTCGCCTCGTCGATATCGCCCGACAGCACCAGCACGGCGTTGTTGGGGCCATAGTTGTCGCGGAACCAGTTACGCACGGTCTCGAGGCTGGCGGCGTCCAGATCGGCCATCGAGCCGATGGTCGAGTGGCGATACGGATGGCCCTCGGGGAACAGGGCCTCCAGCCGCGCATACTGGAACAGGCCATAGGGCTGGTTGTCGCCCTGACGTTTCTCGTTCTGGACCACGCCCCGCTGCAGATCCAGCACCTCCTGGCCGACCTCGCCCAGCAGATAGCCCATCCGGTCGCTCTCGAGGAACAGGGCCTGTTCCAGGGCCGGCGTCGGGACGGTCTGGAAATAGTTGGTGCGGTCGAACCAGGTCGTGCCGTTCAGGTTGCTGGGCCCCAGATTGCGCATCCGCCCCAGATAGCTGCCCGGCGCATTCTCCGACCCGCCGAACATCAGGTGTTCGAACAGGTGGGCAAAGCCGGTCGATCCCGCCGGCTCGTCCTTGGAACCGACATTGTACCAGACCGACACCGCCACCACGGGGGCCTTTCGGTCCTCATGCACGATCACCGTCAGGCCGTTGTCGAGGGTGAAGCGCGACCACGGAATGGCCACCTCGGCCACCAGATCGGCCACCGGCGCGGCGGGCAGGTCCTGGGCCAGCGGCGTGGCGGCCGGGGCGACCGCCGGGCTCAGGGCCAGGGCCGGGGCGACGGGGGCCATGGCGGCCACAAGCGCGGCGAGGGAAACGAGACGAAGACGCATGAAAACAGTCCTTTTCCGGAAATTTGGCCAGACCTTAACGCCGTCCCGCCCGGTGGCAATCCGTCCGG
>JAIEQA010000163.1 GCA_019748095.1 Caulobacteraceae bacterium
GTGCTGACCTCCATGGGTCTGTCGCTCGGCATGGATGTGCCGAACTGGCCCCCGGAAAACATCGAAGACCTGGCCAAGAAGTTCGACGACCAGATCTAGTTTCAACCCTCCGCCCGGACCGAAGACGGTCATTCGGAGCGGTTAGAATAATGCGGTCACGGGTCCCGGAAGCGGGAAACCAGGGCCGGAGTAGGAGAGACCCCGATGCGCCACGGCGCCGCCCACCGCAAACTCGGCCGCACGGCCAGCCACCGCACAGCCATGTTCGCGAACATGGCCGCGTCGCTGATCAAGCACGAGCAGATCACCACGACCCTGCCCAAGGCCAAGGAGCTTCGCCCCTTCGTCGAAAAGCTGGTCACCCTCGGCAAGAAGGGTGATCTGCACGCCCGTCGTCAGGCCATCAGCCACGTCCGTGACGTGACCCAGGTCGGCAAGCTGTTCGAGACGATCGGACCGCGCTACGCCGACCGTCAGGGCGGCTATATCCGGATCATGAAGGCCGGCTATCGCCACGGCGACAACGCCCCGATGGCCGTGATCGAGTTCGTCGATCGCGACGTCGATGCCAAGGGGCTCGATTCCGGCCCGGTCTATGCGGCCGAGGGCGACGACGAAGCCTAGGTTTCGCGTCAGCGATAAGTTCCAGGGGGCGATCCGGGTGACCGGGTCGCCCTTCTGCTTTCCGGCCCATCGTTCCGGTGCGTCTCGACCCTGCGGGCGAACAGAACAAGAACATGACCCTCGAGCCCAAGGGATCTGTGGCATGACCTCACCAGAACACGGCGGCAGCGACTTCGATTTCGAGATCGGTCGCTGGGCGGTCCGCCATCGCCGGCTGCGGGACCGGCTCGTCGGGTGCACCGACTGGGACAGCTTTGCCGGTACGGCCGAGGTGCGACACGTTCTGGGAGGGCAGGGCAATGTCGAGGACAATGTCCTCAATCTTCCCTCGGGCGTCGTCCGCGCCATCGCCGTCCGGTCCTGGGACGCGACGAGCCGCTCGTGGTCGATCTGGTGGCTGGCGTCCGACCAGCCGCACCGGATGGACGTGCCGGTCGTGGGGGCATTCACGGACGGCATCGGGACCTTCCTCGCGGAGGACAGTCTGCGCGGCCAGCCGGTTCTGCTGCGGTTCCTGTGGCTGCAAACCCGCACCGACACGCCGCGCTGGGAACAGGCGATGTCGGGCGACGGCGGCGAGACCTGGGAGACCAACTGGACGATGGATTTTGAACGGGCTTAGGTGCGTCGGCTCCACGGTCGGCACGCGTCGGGGAATGACGGAATCGGGCTGATCCCGGTCAGGTCGCGAGGTCGTTTTGCCAGATATCCGGATTGTCCCCTACCACCCCCACCACGCCACAGCCTGGGTGAGCCTGAACGAGTTCTGGATTCTCGCCGGCGGCTATGCGCTGGAACCCAAGGATCGGCTGGTGCTCGATGACCCCGAGGGCGCGATCCTGTCGAAGGGTGGCGTCATCTTCATCGCCGAGCAGGACGGGGAGGCGGTCGGCTGCTGCTCCCTGATGGCCATGCCGGACGGCGGTTATGAGGTCGGCAAGATGGCCGTCGCGGCCGCTGCGCAAGGCCTCGGCCTCGGCCAGCGGCTGCTCGAGACCTGCGAGGGCCATGCCCGCGCCGCCGGGGCTCCGTACCTGTATCTGGAGACCAACAGCGCCCAGACCCACGCCATCGCCCTGTATCGCCGGTTAGGCTTCGTCGATCTGCCGCCCCGGCCCACGCCCTATGCGCGCTGCAATGTCTGGATGGAGAAGCGCCTGTGACCGACCTGATCCTCTACAGCCACCCCTTCTCCTCCTACTGCCAGAAGGCGATCGTGGCCTTCTACGAGAAGGACCTGCCCTTCACCCAGCGGATGCTGGAGGACGCAGGCGCGATGGCGGAGCTGAAGGCCGCCTGGCCGTTCGGGCAGTTCCCGGTGCTTAAGGACGGCGCGCGTCATTTCGCTGAAGCCTCGATCATCATCGAACGGCTGGACCGGATCTCACCGGCCACGCCGATGATCCCGACCGATCCGGATCTGGCGCTGGAGACGCGCTTCATGGACCGGGTGTTCGACAATCATGTCCAGTCGAACCAGCAGAGGATCATCTACAACGCCCTGCGGCCCGAGGCGGATCGGGACCCGCTGATCGTCACCGAGGCCCGGGCGAAGCTTGAGACGGCCTATGCCTGGCTGGACGGGGTGATGTCGGGACGGACCTGGGCGGTGGGGGAGGTCTTCACCCTGGCCGACTGCGGGGCCGCGCCAGGCCTACTGTATGCCCACTGGACCCATCCTATCCCGAAGGACCTGACGAATCTGTGGGCCTATCGCCGCCGACTTCTGGCCCGACCGTCTTATGCCCGGGCCCTGGACGAGGCCCGGCCATACCGGGGCTATTTCCCGCTGGGCGCACCCGACGAGGACTGACCTATTCCTTCGACAGGTCCTGCCGCTGGAACCACGCCAGCGCCGCGGCCAGGGGAACGATCGTCCACAGGGCCAGGCTGAGCACGGCCTTCCAGGCGAGTCCGTCCGGAGCCCTGGCGGCGTCGGCCCCCCCCGCGATGAGGCCCTTCAGGCTGTCGGTGGCCATCCCCGGGATGAGCAACTGGGCGTGCAGGTCGCCCGGAGTCCAGCCGAACATGGGCAGGGCCTGCATCAGGAAGAACTGGCCGATCGCCACCGCCAGCGGCACGAACAGGGCCGCCAGCAGGGAGCGGGTCAGGGCGGCCGCCAGCAGGGCGATCATGGTGAACTGCATCACCCGGGTGACCATCAACCCGACGAAGGCTCCGAATTGGCCGGCCTGTTCAGTCCCGAAGCCGAAGGTGAAGGGCCGGGCGAAGATCACGCCCTTGATGATTTCGCTGATCAGCCCGAACACCAGACTCGTCACCAGAGCCGCACCGACAACCGCCAGCACGATGACGACCTTGCCCAGCACCAGATTGAGCCGGCTGTTGCGCGCGCTCGTCAGACGCCAGGTCTCCCAGCGATAGTCACCGGCATAGATGATCGCGGCCCCGATCAGGACGAACAACAGCAGGATCGGATTGGCGAACTCCGCCGCCTGACTGACCAGGGACTGGCCGAGGTCGAGGGGGCCGGAGGTCGCCAGAGGTCCGCCCTCGGCCGTCAGCTCCGGCGGCAGGGCTTTCGCCATCTCCGCCGACCGAGCCTTGGTTACCAGTTGCACCACGGTCCCGATAGCGAGCAGGAGCAGCGGCACGAACAGCACGGACCAGAACACCGCCATGCGGTTCTTCGAGAAGCGGTAGGCCTCGGCGCGGATGGCGTCAGTGAGCATGGATGCGCTCCGGGTGTTGCACGGAGCCGGTCTCGGTCATGAAGACGCTCTCCAGATCGGCCCCGATCCAGCGGGCCTCGTCGATGTCGACGCCGCCCTCGATCAGGGCCCGCAGCAGGGCTGGGGCCTCTGGCCGGGGCAGGGTGGCCAGAACGGCGTCCCCCTCCAACGTGCCGTGGGCTCCGGGGTGGGCGGCCAGAATCTCCAGCGTCTTCGCAATCGGGGTCGCTGACAGGCGCAGGCGTTCACCGTCGGACGTCAGTTCGCTAACCGCGCCTTCGCGGACCAGCTTGCCCCGGTTCATGATGGCGACGCGGTCGCAGACGCGCTGGACCTCCAGCAGCTGGTGGCTGGCGAGGATCACGGTGATGCCGTCGCGTTCGGCCAGCGACCGGATCAGGGCCCGCATCTCCTGGATCCCGGGCGGATCCATGCCGCTGGTCGGTTCATCGAGGATGACCAGTTCCGGATCGGCGATGAGGGCGGCGGCCACGCCCAGCCGCTGCAGCATGCCGACGGAGAAGCCTCGCACCCGGCGGTCGGCCGCCTCGGCCAGTCCCACCCGCTCCAGCCAGCCCGAGACCCGCGTGGCGTCGGGCTTCAGGCCGTGGGCCAGCGACAGCCAGTCCAGCACCTGACGGGCGGTCATATAGGGCGGATAGCGGGGCGTCTCGATCATCGAGCCCATCCGGCGCCCGGCGGCGACATCGCCGATCTGGCCGCCCATGACCGTGGCCTCGCCGTCGGTGGGCCGGATCAGGCCCAGCAGGATGCGGAACAGGGTCGACTTGCCGGCCCCGTTCGGCCCCAGCACGCCATAGACCCCGCCGCGCGGAATGCTCAGGCTCAGCCCGTCCAACGCCCGTACCGACCCGTAGGTCTTGGTCAGGCCGTGTGTCTCGATCACTGCGGTCATGAGGTGAGCTTGGCCCGCCGCAGCCCGGCGGGCAAGGCGGCGAGCATTAAGCTTCTGACAGGTCCGGAGTTCGCCGTGTCAGAGGGCGATCATCGCCCGCACGGCGACATAGGCGGCGACGATCAGGATCAGGCCGGAGAAGAGTATGCGGCCCAGCGCGGCATTCGCACCCAGACGCCGGGCGACGGGCAGTCCTGCGGCCGTGCCGGCCACGCCCCCCACCGCCATTGCCGCCACAAGGGCCGGATCGAACCAGCCGGACAGGGCATAGTTGCCCGCCGTCGTCGCCCCGAAGGCGGCCACACTCAGCAAGGAGGTGGCCTGGGCCGTGGCCAGCCCCATTCCCGTGGCCGTCATCAGGCCGGGCACAATCAGGAAGCCCCCGCCGATCCCGAAAAAGCCCGCCGCCGCACCGACCCCGGCCCCGGTCAGGCCGAGGCGGGGGGCGATGGCCCAGCTGAGCCTCGGCTCGGGTCGGTCCACCACTGGCCGGGACCGCAGCATGGCGATGCCGACGGCGGCCATGGCGACAGCGAAGAGCAGCAGCAACTGGTCTCCATCGATCCTCTTGGCCAGGGACGACCCGAGCCAGGCTCCTGCTGCGCCGGACACAGCGAACAGGCTGGCGCAGGGCCAGCGGACCCGACCCGCCCGCGTGTGGCCGGCCAGCGCCGTCAGGGCATTGAGCGCCACCCCCGCAGCCGAGACTCCGATGGCGACGTGCGGATCGGTGACGCCGACGACATAGAGCAGCAGCGGCACAGCCAGCACCGAGCCGCCACCGCCGAACAGCGTCAGCAGCAGCGCGACCACGCCGCCGCTGAGCATGGCGAGCAGCAGGGGGATCAGCTCCGTGGTCATGGTCTCAGGCGGCTTTCGGCGCGCTCCGGTTCCATGGCATGGCGGCCAGAACACGGGCCATGCCGCAGAAGCCCGTTGCGCCTGAGATGAACAGTCCCGCGCCCACAAAGGCCGAAAGCCCCCAGAAGGCGGGGTGGATGAGAAGACCGAGGGCGGCACCCGCCAGGACCAGGGCACCGGCCGCCATCTGGACCTGCCGCATCAGTTCGATGGGCTTTGACGCGTCCTTGCGGGTCTCGAGACCCTGGGCCTTCCACGCGTCGAGACCACCTTCCAGAACGAAGGCTGCGGCCGGTGCGCGGGCGGCCAGTCGGTCGCAGTTCATGCCGGTCCGGTTGCCGGTCCGGCAGGTGTAGATCACGTCACGGCCGTCCGGCAGCGACAGCGGAACCTCATCGAATGAGGACAGAGGCACGTGCAGGGCCCCGGCGACATGCTCTCGCGCGAACTCGTCGGGTTCGCGGATGTCGATCAGGACAGCCGATCGGGCCTTCAGGCGACCGGCGACATCGGCCGGCTTCAGCGGGGTCAGGGTGGTCATGGGGGTCATACCTTTTCGGAGGGGAGGGGAGAGCAGTAGATTTCAGCCAGCACGGCGATGACCTTCAGGGCCGCCGGCCGGGCGATGCGATAAAAGATCGTCGTGCCGTCGCGTCGAGTTGAAACCAGCGCGTCCTCGCGCAGTCGAGCGAGGTGTTGGGACAGGGCGGACTGGGACAGGCCGACCAGCGGCAGTATCTGGCCGACCGACATTTCGCGTTCGCCCAGCTGGCACAGGATCATCAGCCGTCGCTCATTGGCCAGCGCCCGCAGAAGGCCTGCCGCCTCGCCAGCGCTGGCTTCGAAACGTTCAAGTCCAGAGGTCTCAAGGTCAATCATGTCGGGCAATATATGCAGACTTGCTAAATAAGCAATATCTAATATACAGAGGTTCGAAAGGAGCCTCATCCATGGCCCAGAATCCCGAAGTTCGGGGGTTTTTTGACCCCGCGACCCACACCGTCACCTATCTGGTCAGCGATCCTGCGACCCGCACTGCGGCGATCATCGATCCCGTCCTGGACTATGACGCCGCCACAGCCCGCACCTCGACGCGGTCCATCGATGCCGTCATGGCCGCCCTGAAAGAGGCCGGACTGACCCTGGCCCTCGTGCTCGAGACCCACGCTCACGCGGACCATCTGACGGCTGCCGATCATCTGCGCGAGGCCGAGGGTGTCCCCATCGGGATCGGCGAGCGGATCACAGCGGTGCAGTCGGCGTTTGCGCCCCTGTTTGCCGCGACGGACGTGCGGCTGGACGGAAGCGCGTTCGACCACCTGTATGCCGACGGCGAGCGCTTCGCCCTGGGTTCCCTGTCCGTCGAGGTGATCCATACGCCGGGCCATACGCCGGCGTGCATCAGCTACCGGATCGGGGACGCGGTCTTCACCGGCGACACCCTGTTCATGCCGGACTACGGGACGGCCCGGACGGATTTTCCGGGCGGGGACGCGCGCACCCTGTACCGTTCGATCCAGCGGCTTCTCGCCCTGCCGGAGGACACCCGAATCTTCGTCGGTCACGACTATCTGCCGCATGGCCGCACGGACTACCGGTTCCAGACGACCGTGGCGGACCAGAGGGATCACAATATCCACATCGGCGGCGGTGTATCGGAGACGGCGTTCGTGGAGATGCGCGAGGCCCGGGACAGGACCCTGGGCGCACCGCAGCTGATCCTGCCGTCCCTGCAGGTCAATATTCGTGCGGGGGCCCTGCCGCCGCCGGAGCCCGGCGGCAAACGCTATCTGAAGCTGCCGCTGAACGCCATCTGAGCCGCGCGGCGGGGGATGCCTTGATCCAGCCCGAAAGCAGGGCAGATATAGGGTCACCCATGGCTCACTTCCGGAATGCGATGAAGATCTCGACGATCGCCCTGATGGCGGCCCTGACCCTCGCCGCCTGCGGCAACGCCAATACGTCAAAGGCGCAGGACGGGGTGTTCGCGGAACCGACGGACCGACGCGCCCCGACCGACGTCTCGACCATGAAACAGAGCTTCGCGCCCGTGGTGCGCGAGGCGGCCCCGGCCGTGGTCAACATCTCGGCCCGTTCGATCCAGCGGGTCCAGGCCGACCCCTTCTTCCAGTTCTTCGGCGGCGGCATGCCGCGCGAGCGGGTGGCCGAGTCCGCCGGCTCGGGCGTGATCGTGCGCTCGGACGGCATCGTCGTGACCAACAACCACGTCATCGCCGGCGCGACCCAGATCCGCGTTGTGCTGAACGACCGGCGTGAATTCCCGGCCGAGATCGTTCTGGCCGATGAGCGTTCGGACATCGCCGTCCTGCGCCTGACCGGGGTGACCGAACAGCTGCCGGTCCTGGCTATCGACGACCGGGAGGAACAGGAGGTCGGCGATCTGGTCCTGGCGATCGGCAATCCGTTCGGAGTCGGCCAGACCGTGACCAACGGCATCATCTCCGCGCTGAACCGGACCGAGACCGGGATCTCGGACTCCGGCTCCTTCATCCAGACCGATGCGGCGATCAACCCGGGCAATTCCGGCGGGGCGCTGGTGGACATGGATGGCGACCTGATCGGCATCAACACGGCCATCTTCTCCCGCTCCGGCTCATCGTCGGGTGTGGGCTTTGCCGTGCCTGCCTCGATGGTCCGGCGCGTCGTCGACTCGGCGCTGGGTGGGGATACGGCCGTCGTGCGGCCATGGCTGGGGGTCAAGGGCGAGAGCGTCTCGGCCGACGTCGCCCGCTCTCTGGGCCTGCCCCGGCCCCAGGGGCTGATCGTCACCGAGGTCTATCCCGGCGGCCCCGGGGCCCGCGCCGGCCTGCGCGAGGGCGATGTCATCACCACCGTCGACGGGGCCGAGATCAATGACCAGGGCGGGCTGAATTTCCGTATCGGCACCAGGAGCCCCAATGATGTAGCGGCGGTCACGGTGCTGCGCGAAGGCGGAGCCCGCACCATCAATGCCAGGGTCCAGCCCCTGCCGGGAGATGCCCGTGGCGACGGCACGGCGATCCAGCAGGGGCCCTTCTCCGGAGCCCGGGTCGCAGCCCTGAACCCCGCGCTAGCCGACCGGTTGGGCGGCGACCCCTTCGCCTCCGGCCTGCTGGTCACCGCCGTCGTCCGGGGCAGCTATGCCGCCCGCGCAGGCCTGCGTCCCGGTGATCTGGTGCGCGAGGTCAATGGCCGGCCGCTCACCACCGTCGAGCCGCTGCAGCGGCTCTCGGGCGCGACAGAGGTGACGATCGAGCGCGGTGGCCGTCGCCTGACGGGCGTCCTGCGCTAATCCGTTACGGGCGCAGCGATCGACCAGCAGTGGCCGAATGGGTCCATGACCCGGCCATAGCGGTCGCCCCAGAACTGGTCCGCCATCGGCATGACCGGTACGGCCCCGGCCGTGACCGCACGGTTCCACCATTCGTCGGCGTCATCGACCTGCAGGTGCAGGGCCACACCGGCCGGCACGACGTCGGGGGTCTGGCCATACTCGGGGAACTCGTCCGACAGCATGACCAGGCCGTCGTTGATGCGCAGCCGGCTGTGCATCAGCCGCTCGCCGTCCTCGGCCAGGTTGCGGAACAGTTCCTCGGCCCCGAAGGCGGCGCGGTAGAACTCGACGGCCGCCTGTCCCCCGCGCGCCGGAATGGTCAGATAGGGGATCACGCCGCCGGGTGGGATCAGGGTCTCATCGGCCATCATCAGTCCTTTGTGGGAACCTGTGTCGCACCCTACATAGCCCCATGAGCGATCTTTTCGAAGCCTCCGGCATGCACCCCCCGGACGCCCCTCTCGCCGACCGTTTGCGCCCGGCCTCACTGGATCAGGTGGTGGGGCAGGATCATTTGCTGGGGGAGGGTGGGCCGATCCGCCGCATGGTCGAGGCCGGCCGGCTGGGCTCGATGATCCTGTGGGGCCCGCCCGGCACGGGCAAGACGACCATCGCCCGGCTGCTCGCCCACGCCGCCGGCTATCAGTACCAGTCGATCTCGGCGGTCTTCTCCGGCGTGGCCGATCTGAAAAAGGCGTTCGAACAGGCCCGCGTCCGCCGTGCCGCTGGCCAGTCGACCCTGTTGTTCGTCGACGAGATTCACCGCTTCAACCGCGCCCAGCAGGACGGATTCCTGCCGTTCGTGGAGGAGGGGGTGATCACCCTCGTGGGGGCCACGACCGAGAACCCGTCGTTCGAGCTCAACGGGGCCCTGCTGTCGCGCAGCCAGGTCTTCGTCCTGAAACGGCTGGACGACGTCGCTCTGGATCAACTGTTGACCCGGGCCGAGGCCCAGGAGGGCAAACTGCTGCCGCTGACGCCCGAGGCACGTCAGGCCCTGACGGCCCTCGCGGACGGGGACGGTCGCTACCTGCTGACCATGGCCGAGACCCTGTTCGCCCTGCCGCCTGAGCCGGCGCTGGACGTCCAGGCCCTGGCAGCGACGCTGCAGCGGCGCGCGCCGGCCTACGACAAGTCGAGAGAAGAACACTACAACCTCATATCGGCGCTGCATAAATCCGTACGCGGCTCGGACCCCGACGCCGCCCTGTACTGGCTGGCGCGGATGCTGAACGGCGGCGAGGATCCGCTGTATCTGGCGCGCCGCATCGTGCGGATGGCGGTCGAGGACATCGGCGAGGCGGACCCGCTGTCCCTGCTGGTCGCCAATGCCGCGAAGGACACCTACGACTTTCTCGGGTCGCCCGAGGGGGAGCTGGCCCTGGCCCAGGCCGTGGTCCATCTGGCCACAGCGCCCAAGTCGGTGGCGGTCTACGAAGCCTTCAAGGCGGCGAAACGGGCGGCGGCCGAGACCGGCTCCCTGATGCCGCCGGCCCATATCCGCAACGCCCCGACGAAGCTGATGAAGTCCCTGGGCTACGGCAAGGGCTACCAGTACGACCCGAGCACGGAGACCGGTTTTTCCGGCGCGAACTATTTTCCGGACGAGATGGAGCGGCGGGTCTTCTATGCGCCAAGGGGCGAGGGCCACGAGGAGAAGGTCAAGGCGCGGCTGGAGCGATGGGCGGCGATGCGTGCGGCGATGACCGAGGGCGACGGATGAACCTCAACCAGGTCACGGTCGAAGTCACCGACATCGACCGTTCGCGGGCGTTCTATGAGCAGTTGGGACTGATCCTGATCGTGTCGAGCGGCCACTATGCGCGGTTCGTTTGTCCGGCCAGTCCCATTAGGTCACCCGCGACCTTTTCCATCCACGCTGCAGACGCCGTGACGCCCGGCGGAACGGGCGTCTACTTCGAGTGTCACGATCTGGACGACCGGGTTGCAGCGTTGAAGGCGGCCGGCGTCGTGTTCGACAGTGGACCAGAGGATCAGAGATGGCTGTGGCGTGAGGCCTGGTTGCGGGATCCGGACGGCAACCGTCTGTGCCTCTATTTCGCCGGCGAGGCTCGTATCGATCCACCGTGGCGGGTCCCGGGGTCAGCTTGAACGCCGTTGTTGTGGGAGCGGCGTTCCAAGCCTAGCTTGCCCCGTCAGTCGGAGTGCTTGGGAGGGGGCGATGGTCAGCATCATGAGCGACACGCGGGTGTTGAAGACCCCGTGGCACCTCTGGGTCATGGGGAGCGTCGCGGTGTTGTGGAACAGCATCGGGGCCTATGACTACGTCATGACCATGTATGGCGGCATGGACTATCTGCGGAAGGCGGGAATGACCGAGGCTTTCGTGGCCGAGTTCCAGCGGATGCCGGTGTGGATGTCGGTGGCCTGGCCCGTGGCGGTGTGGAGCGCAGTGGCGGGATCGCTGCTGTTGCTGGCGCGGTCGCGGTGGGCGTTCCCTGCCTTTGCCGTCAGTCTGATCGTCTATCTGTCCAATCTGGTACACAACTACGGAATGTCCGAACTGGGCGCGCTGGGGGGAACGGCTGGTCGGGTTATCACGGTCACGATCGCGATCAGCCTTGTCATTCTGGCCGGGTACTCGCGGATGATGGCGAAGCGCGGCGTTCTCCGCTAACCGGCAGGGGTGACCGACCGCACCCCCGTATCCCTGAGCCCCGAAGAGATCGCCGCCGTGAAATCGTGGGTCATCCACGAGGACGCCTCGGTGCTGGTCTTTGCCAAACCCGCCGGCCTGTCCAGCCAGGGCGGGCGGATTCAGGCCCATACGCTGGATGACCTGCTGTGGGCCTTCGCCCGCTCGAACGGCAAGCGGCCGGATCTGGTTCACCGGCTGGACCGCGACACCTCCGGCGTCATCCTTGCGGCGAAGACCAAGCCGGCGGCCGGTTTTCTGGGCAAGGCGATCCAGGCGCACAAACTGACCAAGACCTATCTGGCACTGGTGTCCGCCGCGCCCGAGCCCGCGAGCGGGGATATCAATGTCCCGCTGGTCCGGCAGGAGATCGGGCGGGAAAGCTATATGCGGGTCGCCGCCTTTGACACCAAGGGGGCGCAGGGGTCCCGCAGCCGTTACCGGACCCTGTCCGCCAGCGAGGAGGGGGCGCTGGTCGAGCTCCAGCCCTTCACCGGCCGCATGCACCAGCTTCGGGTCCATATGGCCCACATCGGTCGGCCTCTGGTCGGCGATGTCCGTTACGGTGGAGCGCTGACGGCAGCGGGCCGGGGGGCACCACGGCTGATGCTCCACGCGGCCAGCCTGACATTTCCGCATCCCGAAGGGGGCGAGCGGACGGTAGCTGCACAGCCGCCGGAGGATTTCTGCACCCTGGCGACGGCTATGGGGCTGACGCTGCCGCCGACAGGCGCGGCCGTTTAGCCCAACGCCCGGAACCAGCGATCCAGCAAGTCGGCCTCGGCGCGGCGGGCGGCCGTGCGTTCGGCATTGTCGGCGTCGATGCCCCACTGGCGTTCCTGGAACGCCTCGTCCAGCCGGCTGATGTCGAAGGCGACGGCGCCCGCCAACGCCCGGCGTTGCACCGCCAGCCCCAGAATGGCGCTGCCCAGCAGGGGGGTGGCCATGGCCAGACCGGTCAGGGCGAAATCGTCCAGTTCCAGCGCCAGATCGCGGACGCGGGTCAGGCTTTCAGGCGGCTGGGCGCAGTGGACGATGCCCCGGGTCGCGGTGACTGTGACTCCCAGCTCGCGGGCCGCCCAATCGCGCCAGGGGGACCAGTGGCGATCCTGTTCGGCGACCAGATTGGTCGGATGTTCAGCCAGATAGCAGAGCAGGTCCGAGCCGACGTAGGCCGCGATCTCGTCCGCCACCGGCTCGCGCGTCTGGCTGACACGGTCGATGGCGGTCGCCGCCAGCCGCGTGGCGGGCATCGTGCCGGGGTCGAGAAACTCCCCCTGGGCCGCCCATTCGTCGGCGACCATCCGGGCCGTCGCCTCGGTCGGCAGCCGGATCCGCGCATGGGCGGGGGTTTTGGGTGCGCGGCCGTCCAGCAGCACGACGTACCCGCCGTCTTCCGGAGTGACCGTGGCTTCGGTCCAGAAGCGCTTCAGCCGCTCCTCGGATTCGCGAAAGCCCTTCTTGGCGGCGACCCGGGGGTCCAGTGGGGGGATGTGGCTCATGCGAAAGCTCGGGTGGCGAAGCGGTCGAGCGCCGCCTCCAGGTCGTCGAAATCGGTCGCGACATGAAAGGCACCGGCCGCCCGTTGTTCCTCGACCGTATGAAAGCCCCAGCTGACGCCCTGGGGCGCGACCCCGGCGGCCACGGCCATGGTGATGTCATGGGCGGTATCGCCGATCATGATGGTCGAGGCCGCATCCGCGCCGCCGGCCATCATCGCCGCCTGCAGCATCGCAGGATCGGGCTTGCCCGGACCGTCCTCGGCGCAATGCGACGACAGGAACAGCTCGGCCCAGCCGTCGCGGGCCAGGTTCCGGGCCACGCCGCGCCGGTTTTGACCGGTCGCCAGCGACAGCCGCCAGCCGTCGCGATGCAGCCGCCGCAGGGTGTCCATGGCCCCGGGATACAGCGGCTCCTCATGACCGGCGTCGAACATGCGCGCGAAACTGCCCCGGAAGGCGGCGGTGAACCGCTCCAGCTCGGCAGGGGTCAGGTCCGGCTCCAGCACAGCCAGCGCATGGGGCAGGCTCAGGCCGACGATCTGGCGGACCCGGTCATAGTGGGGGTCGGGCAGGCCCAGGGCGCGGGCGGCATCCGTCGCGGCCTCAAGGATCGAGGCCCGGCTGTCCACCAGCGTCCCGTCGATGTCGAAGACGGCGAGGGGACGGGTCATCGCTGCCGCTTCACGCCCGCGAACGGGTCGTGGTCCGCTTCACCCTCGTCAAAGCCGAAATGCTGGAAGCCGGCGCGCAGCTCGGGGCTGATCGGGGCCTCGACCACCAGCATGCCTCCGGAGGGATGCTCCAGCTCGATCCGCCGCGCATGCAGTTGCAGCTTCAGCGGCCCGCTCAGCTGGGTCGAGGCGTCGTCGCCGTATTTCGGATCGCCCAGAATGGGATGACCGATGGCCTTCATGTGCGCCCGCAACTGGTGAGTCCGCCCGGTGAAGGGCCGCAGGGCCATCCACGAGGCCCGCATGCCCGCATGGCTGATCACCGCGAACGCCGTCTCGGCGGGCTCGGCCCCGTTCTCCTTGGGGTCGGCCGGGCGCATGATCTCATAGTCGTTGATGCCCGACTTCTTGAGATGGACATTGATCTGCCCCTCGGCCGGCTTGGGCAGGCCCATGACGATGGCCCAGTAGGTCTTCTTCGCCTGCCTGCGTGCGAACGCTCCCGCCAATCGCTTGGCCGCCTCGGGCCCCTTGCCCAGCAACAGGACGCCCGAGGTGTCCCGGTCCAGCCGGTGGACCAGCCGCGGCCGGTCCATGCCCTCGCCCCAGGCCGACAGCAGCCGGTCCACGTGGCGCGTGGTCTTCGTCCCGCCCTGCACCGCCAGCCCCCAGGGCTTGTTCAGGGCGATGACCAGATCATCCTCATAGATGACCATGGATTTGGCGAAGGCGATGTCGGCCGGCGTCAGGGCCATGTGCTCGCCGGGAGCCCGCACGATGGGCTCGGGGATCGGCGGCACCCGCACGGCGGCCCCGGCGGTCAGCCGGCCCTCGGGCTTGATCCGGGCCCCGTCGACGCGGATCTGGCCGCCGCGCGCCATCTTCTGCACCTGGATGTTGGACAGATGCGGCCAGCGCCGCCGGAACCAGCGGTCCAGCCGGATGCCGTCCTCGGCCTCGGCGACATACAGGATCTGGGCCTCACGGGCCCCGACGGGCCCCTTGGGCTCCGGTGCGGCCGGTTCTGTCTCGGTGGGGTCGTAGCTCACAGGGCCGCTCCAAACGCGCGCCGGGCGACCATCAGCCCGGCCAACAGGGCGGCAACCGCCAGCACCACAGACAGCCCGACATAGGCCGCTGCCAGCCCATAGTCCCGCCGCTCGATCATCAGCACCGTCTCCAGCGAGAAGGCACTGAAGGTGGTGAAGCCGCCCAGCACGCCGACGGCGGCGAACACCCGCAGCGTCTCCTGCTCCGCGCCCGCCCTCAGCCCCAGCCACCCGACCAGCAGCCCCATGGCCAGTCCGCCGACCACATTGACCGTCAGCGTGCCCCAGGGCCAGGTCCCGGCGGGGAACAACCGCGCGGCCGCCAGCCCCACGCCATAGCGCGCCATGGAGCCCAGGGCCCCGCCGATGGCGACCAGCAGAAATCGTGTCATGATCGGCGGCTTATACCGCGCAATCGGCGAAAGCGAAGGGACCCTCCATGCTTGATCTCTGGCTGGCCGTTGCCCACCACCTGCTGGTGTTCGGCCTCGCCATCATGCTCGCCATGGAACTGGCGTATCTGCGGGCCGATCCGGTGCCGCTCGGCCGGCTGTCGCGGCTGGACGCCGGCTATGGCGCGGTCGCGATACTGGTGCTGATCGTGGGCGTGGCGCGGATCCTCTGGGGCGCGAAAGGCTGGGCGGCGTACGCGGACAACCCCTTCTTCTGGGCCAAGATCGCCACCTTCACCGTCATCGGCCTGTTGTCGATCCTGCCGACCGTCCGGTTCCTCCAGTGGAGCCGGGCAGCCAGGTCTGATCCGGCGTTCCGGCCATCCGCTGCCGCGCTGGCTCGCGTCGTCACCGTGGTGCGGATCGAGGTCCTGCTGCTGCTGCCCCTTGTCGGTTTCGCCGCCGCCATGGCGCGGTGGCCGCTTTAGGCCCCCAACCTGACCGAAACGTCACTTGCCCTTTGACAGGGTTAACGGCGATACCCGGGCTTCGCGTTGCGAGAGAACAGCGTCGGCGGACCGGCGCTTGTGACCTACGGTGCGGTTCGGGTTTCAGGGATTCAAGATCTCCGCCATGTCGCACGACGATCAGACGCCCGCTGCGGGCCCCCGCCTCGACATCCCGGTGTCGCCGCCTGCGCCACCGCCGGGCGCGGCCGATCTGGCCGATCGCGCCCCGCCGCCGGCCACGCCGCCGGCCAATCCGAATCCGACCGTGTCGGACGACGGCATCCTGAGACCCATTCAGGAGAGCGACTATTTCACCCTGGATCCCGAGGCAATCCAGGTGATCTCGGCCAACATCGACCAGTACTATAACCAGGCGCTCGACATCTTTCCGTTCTGGGAGACCGAGAACAAGCCGGACCGGTTTCACGTCCTGTTCGCCCGCCAGATCGAGGAACGGTTCCCCGTCGACGCCGACATCCGCGGCCGCATCTTCGGCTATGGCCGGCGGGTGTTCGACGCCCTGCGCATCCACCTGTTGACCAAGCGTCTGACCCAGGCCCTGGCCCTGATCGGCTTCTCGGCGATGGCCGTGCTGGGTCCGACGGTCTTCGCCGACTGGACCGGGGGCCAGCCGCAGGGGCTGGGCCTTGCGGTCCTGGGCATGCTGATCACCGCTGGCCTGTTCTTCGGCGTCTCCTCGATCCTGTTCGTCCAGTACCGGTTCCGGCTGGAAAACGATTCCTATGAGCTGTCGCGCGAGGTCGTGCAGCGCACGCGTGAACTCCAGAATCTTTTCACCAATGCCCGCGCCCTGTCCGACCAGGCCGAGACCCAGTTCCAGATGGACGGCAAGGGCTGGGGCCAGCGCGCCCTGTTCCTGACCCGGCTGGTGATGTGGATCGGGGCCCGGATGGAGTATCTGGAAAAGTTCGCCCAGATGGTCCTGTGGCGGACCCGGCGCGAGCGCTACTGGATGCGCTGGGTCGGTCGGATCTCGACGCCTCTGGTGCTGATCGTCTGGCTCGCCGTGTTCGCCGTCTGGCCCGCGCCGGCCGTCAACGAGGGTGGCTTCCGCGTCCTCCAGATCGTGGCCCTTCTGATGGCGGTGGTCGTCAGCTGGCTGTCCTATTTCCGCTGGCAGACCCCGACGGCGGCCGTGAAGGACAAGCTGGGCGTCGACGGCTGGGTCCGCTACGCCTCCCTGGACCTCGACAACACCATCGGCGACCAGGTCCGGCGCGACAAGGAACGCCTCGTCGAATACCGCGCCCTCACTCGCGGCCGCTGAGGGCGTAGCGGACCTCGCGCGCGTCATAGGCCTCGCGGTCGTCCGGACGCGCGCCCCGGCCCAGCCGGATCTCCAGCAGGGTCGAGGTCGGCGACGGCCCGCTGAAGTTCAGCCCGACGCCCACGCCCACGCCTGAGGACGAATAGCGCCGGCCGCCATAGCGGCCGGACCCGCTGCCGTAACCCACCGACACATTCGGGCGCACGCCACCGGCGCTGTCCGGCCGCCCGTCGATGTAGCGCTGCGTGACCTCGAACCAGTCATAGCCCTGGTCCAGCGTCAGCTCGGCCGCCCGCAGCAGGGCCATGTCCGCCACCGGCCCCGGGGCCCCGACGCCCGAATAGGTCACGCGGAACCGGTCGTTCTCGATCCGCTGCTCCGAAAACCCCTGACCGCCCGGCCCGCGCAGCGGTCCATAGGGGGCCAGACTGGCGCACGCCCCCAGCGACAGGGCGGCGGCGATGGCGACGGCGGCGCGGATCATGGGCGGTCTCCTCTCTCCCTGAACAAGCGCGGCAGGGCAGGGGGCGTTCCCGAGGGACGACGCCTGATCGCACGGTCCACGGGTGCAGCTCCAGGTCATTTTCCAATCTGGAAAATTATGACTTGCCGATATGGAAAGTCATGGTACTCTTTCCGTATTGGAAAGTGAGGATCTGCCATGACACAGGACCCTACCCCTCAGCAGGCCCTTGAGGCCATTCGCAGCATCCGGGCCGATCTTGACCGGCGGCTGGTCTATCCTCTCGGTTCACGGGTCATCCACGCGACCCTGATGGCCGGGGTGGTCGCCGTGTTCGCCGCACCGGCGGGGGTCGCCTTCGGCCTGGCAGTTCTGATCGCTCTCGGGGCCATCGTGGTCGCGCTTCGCGATCGGGCCCGGCTGGGCTGGCAGGCGGGAGTTGGACTGTCTCGCGGTGCCCAGGCTGTCGGACTGGGACTCGGACTGGCGATGATGGCCTTGATCGCTCTGGCCATGTCGCCGCGGCTGTTCGACGGACCGGTCTGGGCCGGTCCGCTCGCGGTGGCCCTCGCCTGGCTGGCGGCCTTTGCGGCCGGAGAGGTGTGGATGCGCGCCTATCGCCGGGATGTCGCGGGATGACCCCGCCGCTGTTCGACGCCGTCATCCATGCTCCGGGAAGGCTGCAGATCTGCGCCCTGCTGTCCGGCGTGGAACAGGCCGAGTTCGCCCTCGTGCGTGACGCGATCAAGGTCTCGGACTCGGTGCTGTCCAAACATCTGAAACAGCTTGAGGAGGCGGGCCATATCCGGCTGACCAAGGCGGCAGGGAACGGTCGCCAGCGCACCTGGCTCAGCATGACGCCGGCCGGCCGCACAGCCTTTGCCGCCCATGTCGCCGAGCTCCAGCGGCTGGCACAGGGCATCGGGCTGCCTCCACAGGGCCCGGTCCCCGCAGGCTGAGCCGGGCGCATCATCTTGCCATGCTCCGCACGTCTCCGTAAGCCTCGGGCTCAGGGAGACGCCGCATGAAACTCATCCTCGAACAGCTCGAAACCCGCCGCGAGGCCGCGCGTCAGGGCGGGGGCCCGGCCCGCATCGCCGCCCAGCACGCCAAGGGCAAGCTGACCGCCCGCGAACGGATCGAGGTCCTGCTGGACGAGGGCTCCTTCGAGGAGACCGACATGTTCGTGGAGCACCGCTCCCACGACTTCGGCATGGACAAACAGCGCATTCCCGGCGACGGCGTCGTCACCGGCCGGGGCACCATCGGCGGCCGTCTGGTCTACGTCTTCTCCAAGGATTTCACCGTCTTCGGCGGCAGTCTTTCGGGCGCGCACGCGGCCAAGATCGTCAAGCTCCAGACCATGGCCTTGACCAATGGTGCCCCCATCATCGGCCTGTTCGACGCCGGCGGGGCGCGGATCCAGGAGGGTGTGGAAAGCCTCGCCGGCTATGCCGACATCTTCCTGCAGAACACCCTGGCCAGCGGCGTCATCCCCCAGATCAGCGTGATCATGGGCCCCTGCGCCGGCGGCGACGTCTATTCGCCCGCCATCACCGACTTCATCTTCATGGT
>JAIEQA010000092.1 GCA_019748095.1 Caulobacteraceae bacterium
GCCCAGGCCGGCCGGTTTTCGGTCGCGGCCTATGAGGACCGTCTGAGGACGCTGTACGGCCGCGTCGGCCTGTCGTGACCCGGTCTGTCCTGTTCGACGCCAGCCGGCTGTTGAGCCGGGCCGAACGCACAGCACCGACGGGCGTCGACCGGGTCTGTCTGGCCTACGCCGAGTGGCTTCTGTCCCGGCCTGACCTCAAGGTCACCCCCGTCCGTGGCCGCCACGACCAGCTGGTTGCGGTCGACGAAGTCTGGTTTCGAAAATGCGTCCAGACCCTGCGATCACGCTGGACCGGGGACTTTTTCGAACGGTCCCTGACCGAGGACGAGATGCGGCTGATGACCGCCCTCAGCAGCGACCGGAAGGCGACCGACTCGGTCATAGGCACGCCCCCGGCGGACCCGGCGAAGACGTCGGGCCGCAGGGCCCGCGTCTTCAAGCAACTGTTCCGGTCCCAGTGGATCCAGAATCTTCCTCCCAGCAGCCTCTACTTCAACGTCGGCCATACAGGCCTTGGAGACCCGCGCGTTCTGATGGAACTGCGGGACCGGGGCATTGAACCGATCATTCTTCTGCACGACCTGATTCCAATCACCCACCCCGAGTTCTGTCGGCCGGGAGACGGGGACAAGCATCGCGATCGCGTCCTGAGCACCCTGCGTCACGCCTCGCGCATCCTGGTGAACTCGCGCTACACAGCCCACGAACTGGCAGCCTTTGCCACGCGGGAGGGCCTGACCCCGCCACCGATCGACGCCATCCACCTGGGACTGGAGCCGACCTTCCTCGTCCGGCCGGCCGCGGCCACGCCCCGCCCCTATTTCGTCCACATCGGCACCATCGAGGCCCGCAAGAATCTCGCCTTTCTGCTGACCGTCTGGCGCCGGCTTCAGGAGCGGATGGGCGACGCCGCACCCCAGCTGGTGCTGGTGGGCCGTTACGGCTGGGAAAACGAAGCGGTTCTGGACCATCTGGAACGCTCCCCGGCCCTTCGGGGGCTGGTGCATCAGGCTGCGGACCTGCCCGACTCGGCCCTCGCCACCCTGATGGCCAGCGCCCGGGCCCTGCTGGCCCCCTCCTCCGTCGAGGGGTTCGATCTGCCCGCAGTGGAGGCCTCGGCGCTTGGCGTGCCGCTCATCGCCTCCGACATCCCTGCCCATCGGGAGCTGGTCCCCCAGGCCCGGCTGATCGATCCGCTGGATGGACTGGGCTGGCTGGACGCCCTTGAAACCGCGACCCGCCATCCGCCCAGGGCACCACCCTATACCGCCCCGACGTGGGAGCGTCACTTTGCCGAGGTGGCACAGAGGGTCGGCCTGGCCTCCTGATTGATTCCTGACCCACGAGACGGTGGCGTCGACGGCCAAAGGCCGTTAATCACGGCCCTGTATTTTCGAGTTCGGACATCATGACGCGATCTCTCCTCGCCCTGCTGATCGTCGCCATCCTCGGCGGCTGTTCGACCCTGCCGCGGGACGGACCGTCGGGGCGGGCCATCGATCGCGGTGCAGACCACGGCGAGAACGGTGCGGACTATGCCATCGTCCAGCTGGACTACGCCACGGCAGAGCGGATCAAGGCTGTCCCCGGCCTCCATACCGGGTCGCTCGCGGCGGCCTCCAGTACGTCACCTGTCGATGTCATCGGCTCCGGTGACCGTCTGCTCGTCGCCATCTTCGAACCCAGCGGAAACCTGTTCGGACAGCGAAACACCGAGGACGGGGTCCGGGCGGGCTCCAGCACGCTGCCACTTCTGAGCGTCGACCGGAACGGCGCTGTTTCCGTACCCTTTGCCGGTTCCGTCCGGGTGGCCGGTCTGACCACCACAGAGGCGGCGGCGGCCATCCGCCGTGCCCTTCAGGGGCGTGTGGGCAACCCCCAGGTGACCGTCGCGGTCGAGGAGAACCTTTCCAACACAGTCACTGTGCTGGGTGAGGTCCGTCAGCCGGGCCGCGCCCCCCTCACCGTCAACGGCGATACGATCCTGGACGCCATCGCTGCGGCCGGAGGATCGCCGCGGGCCCTGGAGGACATTCGGGTCGAGGTGCGCCGGGGCAGCGAAACCTTCACGGCTCCCCTGTCGGCCGTGACCACGGATTTCGCAGAAAATGTCCGTCTGCAGCGCGGCGACCAGATCAATCTGGTCTATGTCCCGCGCCGGTTCCGGACCTTCGGGGCCCTTGGGGCCGTCGCGGAGCAGGACATGCCCGCCGGCGTCATGACCCTGGCGAGTGCTCTCAGCCGGTCCGGCGGTCTGAATGACAACTTTGCCAATGCCCGCTCGGTGCTGGTGTTCCGCTTCGAACGCCCTGAGGTGGCGGCGGCTCTGGGCGTCACCCAGCCCGCGACGTTCAAGGGAGTTCCGGTGGTCTATCGCCTGAACCTCGAGGAGGCCTCCGGCTTCTTCACCGCCAACACGTTCATCATCCAGCCCGACGATACCATCTATGCCCCCCGGTCCATCTCGGCCGAGGTGCGTAAATTCTTCGAGTTCGTCCAGCAGGTCTCGCGCGTGGTCTACGACGTCTCGGTCACGAACGCCTTGAACAACTAGGACACGTTGCGGAATGTGGCGATCGCTGTCCGGACGGCGTCGACAGAATCGGACGTCGGACGTCGCCATCGCTGCCGACGTGTGGGAACGGGCAGGCCAGGCCGCCACGGCAACCCTGCCCGTCATGGCCGAGGTCGAGGCGCTCGCGCTCAGGATCTACGGGGCTCACGACCTGCCCACCCGGCCGGGACATTATCGCCGGGGACCGGACGCGGGGACATGGGTCTATCTGGGTGAGCAGGTCGATCCCGATCTTCGCTGGGCCATGGTGCTGGAGATGCCGCCCGAGGCCGGCTGGCGCTATGCCACCCTTGAAGATATCGGCCGGTTCCCCGGCGCGCCTGCCGATCTCCGTGCGGCGTCGGAGCTGCTGGCCACCTGCCGCCATCTGAAATCGCGTCTGGCCGGGCGCGAGCCGGGGCATCCCGGCGATGATCTCGAGACCGCCATCCGGTTGGGGGCGAGCTGGCGCGGGCTGACTGACGCCCTTGCCCAGCGCAGCAAGTCGCGACTGAAGCTGACCCCGCCTTCGGATCCCGGACCGGACCGGACCGCCACGGATGCCGCCCTGCCCGCCCCGTCCGACCCTGTCGCGCCCCGGCCAACCAGACCGAAACGGGTGCGCCGCAAGAAGCCGGACTGAGTTCAGGCTGCGGCGCGACTCTCGGCCATGGCCTCGCCCAGCAGTTCCAGCGACCGCACCCGCGCGTCGTGATCCCAGATCTGGCTGGTGATCATCAGTTCGTCCGCACCGGTCGCGGCCGTAAACGCCTCCACGGCAGCACGAACCGTGGCCGGTGCGCCCACAGCGGAACAGGCCAGGGCCTGGCCGATCATGGCGCGTTCGCCCTCGGACAGACTCTCCACAAACCCGGCCTTCGGCGGGGGCAGCTTGCCGGGACGGCCCGAGCGCAGGTTGACGAAGGCCTGCTGGACCGAGGTGAACAGTCGCTGAGCCTCGGCATCCGTTTCGGCCGCGAACACATTGAACCCCAGCATCACCCAGGGGCGCTCCAGATGCGGCGACGGGCGGAAGGTTTCCCGATAGATCCGGATCGCCGCCCGCATATCACCGGGGGCGAAATGGCTGGCAAAGGCATAGGGAAGGCCCAGATGGGCCGCCAGCTGCGCCCCGAAGGTCGAGGAACCCAGGATCCACACCGGCACCGCCTGCCCCTCACCGGGGTTGGCCCGGATGCGCTGGTCCTCCGCCGCCGGCTCGAACCACTGCAGCAGCTCCATCACATCCTGGGGGAAGCTGTCGACATCGCCCTGCAGGGTGCGGCGCAGGGCCCGGGCGGTCGCCATGTCCGACCCCGGAGCGCGCCCCAGCCCCAGATCAATCCGGCCGGGATAGAGGGCGTTCAGCGTGCCGAACTGTTCGGCGATCACCAGCGGCGCGTGGTTGGGCAGCATGACCCCGCCGGCCCCGACCCGGATCGTCGACGTCGCCGCGGCGACCGCGCCGATCACGACCGAGGTCGCGGCCGAGGCGATGCCGGCCATGTTGTGGTGCTCGGCCAGCCAGTAGCGATTGTAGCCCAGCCGCTCGGCATGGCGGGCCAGGTCGATCGTATTGGCCAGAGCGCGTGAAACGTCGGACCCTTCCGGGACCGGCGCGAGATCAAGAACGGAAAGGGTCACCATCCCCGCCATATGGGGTCAGCGACGCCCGGAACAATCAGGCGGCGTTGGCGGCCTTGCCCTTGGCCTTGGCGGCGGCGGCCATGGCCTCGTCGTGGGCGCGCATGCCCTGTACGATCAGGTCGGCGGCCTCGCCGGCGTCGCCCCAGCGCTTGACCCGCACCGACTTGTTCTTCTCCAGGTCCTTGTAGCGGGTGAAGAAGTGCTCGATCTGCTCGACCATGATGGTCGGCAGTTGCCGGTAGCTGGCGATGTCGGTGTAATAGGGGTGCAGGGCGTCGACCGGCACGGCCAGGATCTTGTCGTCCCCGCCCGCCTCGTCCTCCATCATCAGCACGCCGATCGGGCGCGAGCGAATCACGCAGCCCGGCACCACCGGGGTCGGGTTCAGCACGATCACATCGCAGGGATCGCCGTCATCGGCCAGGGTGTGGGGCACAAAACCGTAGTTGCCGGGATAGTACATCGCCGTGTGCAGGAAGCGGTCGACGAACAGGGCACCGGACGCCTTGTCCATCTCATACTTCACCGGCAGACCCCCTTGCGGGATCTCGATGACGACGTTCAGGTCCCAGGGCGGGTTGGGGCCGACGGGAATGGCGTCGAGGTTCATGATCGGCTCGATTTGTGCGACTGCGAAAGCGTGGCGGGCGTGATAAGCCTCCCGGGGGCCGCGGGCAAGCAGGACTGACACAGACCCGGTCCGGATGAAGGGATTTTCGCAACGATGACCGCATTCGACTGGCTGGGTCTGGGTCTCTTCCTGCTGTGCTGGCTGGGCTATGATCCCCTGTTGCGGGTGATCGCCCGGCGCAGCGGCTCCCTCAACATGGATATGCTGACAGTCCGCCACGCCTGGATGACGGCCATGACCCACCGGGAGCTCCGGCTGCTGGACAGCCAGCTTCTGGGCCATTCGATCAACTCCGGATCCTTCTTTGCCTCCTCCAACCTGCTGCTGATCGCGGCCGTCGGCGGCATCCTGTTCGGGGGCGATCAGGCCCTGCTGGGATTCGCGGCGGTCGGCGCAGATGACGTCCCGGTCCAGCTTCTCGAGGCCAAGCTGGGGCTGGTGCTCCTGTGCCTGGCGCGAGGCCTGCTGGATTTCATCTGGTCGATTCGCCAGATGAACTATGCCCTCGCCCTGATTGGTGCCGCCCCCGAGGTGCATGCAGAGGGGGACAAGGTCGCCTTCGGCGAGGCGACGGCCCAGGTGCTGAACCCGGCCCTGTCCGCCTTCAGCCAGGGGGTGCGCGGCTACTATTTCGCCCTTGCGGCGGCCGCCTGGCTGTTCGGGCCCCTCTGGCTCTGCGCGGGTGTGGTTTCGGCCTTCACCCTGCTGGTCTGGCGCCAGTCCGCGTCACCGGCGGCGCGCGCGATCCGGACCGCAAGACGCCTGCTTGAGGTCAATCGTGAGCAGACTCCCTAGTTTTTCGCACTGCAATATAATCGGCACACGGCGCTTGCGCACAAAACGTGTCATGAAAGCGCTTACATCAAGGCGGATGCGGCATGGATAGCGGTAACACCCTGTGATCGTGGATCGCAAAAACCGTCTTGACGCATTGTGCACCGCAACCTAGATTGACCTTCGACGCCTCCGGGCGTCTTGCCCTTCCTGGGCGTTTCCTCCCTATAGACTTTTATGCCGCGCCTTCGGGCGCGGCTTTTTTTACGTCTTTCGGCCGGTCACCGGGGCCAGCGTTCTGCGGCGAGCCCGGCGATGACCCGATCGAGGGCGCGGGCGAACCGCCCGTGGTCCGGCGAGGGCTCCAGCGTCCGCTCATCCAGATACAGCGCCCGGTTCAGTTCCACCTGGATGGCCTGAAACCCCTCGTCGGGCCGTCCCCAGATCTGGGTGGAATAGCCCCCGGCGTAGGGCGTATTCAGCCCGACCCGCCAGCCCTGGGCCTCGAACAGGGCCCGGACCCGGCGGGTCACGGCTCCACGGCACGCCGCGCCGTGCCGGTCGCCCAGAATCACATCGACGCCCCGCCCGGACCGACCGACCGGGGCCGCCCGCGACGGCATCGAATGCCAGTCCACCAGCAGGGCCGTGCCGTGCCGCTCGCGCGTCTGATGCATCAGGTCCGACAGGGTCGAATGATAGGGGATGTGCACCCGCGCCAGCCGCGCCCCGGCCTCGGCCAGAGACAGCCGACGGTCGTACAGGATGGTCCCGTCCCCGGCCCGGCGCGGAATCACCCCGAACCCGGCTCCCACCTTGGCCGTGGTCGTCGCCTCCCCCGCCGGACAATCCTCGATCAGCAACGGGTCCAGTTCGTCCGGACCCCGGTTCAGGTCGACATAGGCCCGCGACACCAGCCCGGCGATCAGGGGGACGCCATGCGCGGGCCCCGCCGCCGTCAGCCGGTCCACCCCCACGTCCTCGGCGCTGCGCAGGCTGGCGGCCGACAGGCCGGCGACCGGTCCCATGTCTTCGGGGCACCAGGCCCCGGAATGGGGTGAGGCGAACACGGTCCGCCCGCCCTCACCGCGCGCCGGCGTCAGGACGAAGGACGCAGGAAGGTCCCCGGAGGCGCGGAATTCAGCGTCAGGCGGCGGCGTCATCCCTTCGCCATAGCGTGTTTTCCACCGTCATCCACTGCCGGCTGCCTCCCCGCGACCCGGAATTTCATGGCCGGTTTACCGTTCGGGGACTAGCGTACGACCTCGACACGGGGAGACACTCACGAATGGCGCGCATTCTTCTGGCTGAGGACGACAGTTCTCTGCGGGGCTTTTTGATGCGGGCGCTGGAACGCGCCGGCCATGAGGTGGTCGACTGCGAGAATGGCGATGACGCCATCGACGCCCTCCAGAACGGTCCCTACGACCTGCTGCTGACCGACATCGTCATGCCGGGCGCTGACGGGATCGAGGTGGCCCGCGTCGCTGCCGCGCGCCAGCCGGGTCTGCGCATCATGTTCATCACCGGTTTCGCTGCCGTCGCACTGTCCGCCGCCCAGGCCAGCCCCCAGGCCAAGGTCCTGTCCAAGCCCGTTCACCTGCGTGACCTCGTCAGCGAGGTCGAACGGATGTGTGCGGCCGCCTGACGGCCCGAACCCGGAAGACGGCGTTTCGCCGGATTGGCCCTTGCGGCCGCCGCGGCGCCCGGGTTATAGACCCCTCCTTCCCGTTCCGGACCTGTCCGGAACCGTCTTGGCGGATGCGTAGCTCAGCGGGAGAGCACCTCGTTGACATCGAGGGGGTCACAGGTTCAATCCCTGTCGCGTCCACCATTCCTTCCCGTCACCCCATCGACTGATCGCCGGAGCCGCCGCCCACTGCGGGCTTCCCGCCCACGGGCCGCCCCGGCTCCACCCCCCCGGCCAGAAGAGCATCCCAGATTTCGGGTGCGGTCTCTGCGAAGGTGAACAGGTCGAGATCAGACGGGGCAATGAACCCCTCTGCCGCAAGGGTCTCGAAGCCGATCACGGCGCTCCAGTAGGTCCTGTCGACGAGCACGATGGGAACCGGCGGGGCCTTGCCGGTCTGGCGCAGGGTCAGGATCTCGAACAGTTCATCGAGGGTGCCGAACCCGCCCGGAAAGACCACCAGCGCATTGGCCCGCATGGCGAGATGCATCTTGCGCATGGCGAAATAATGGAAGCGAAAGGTGAGCTCCGGCGTGGTCCAAGGACTGGGTTCCTGCTCGTTCGGCAGGGTGATGTTGAAGCCTATGGACGGCGCACGGGCCTCGGCGGCACCCCGGTTGGCGGCGGCCATGATGCCGGGGCCACCGCCGGTCGCGATGACATTGTCGCGCACGCTGCCCGGCTCCTGAATCGCGCCGCCCTGAAGCGAGGCCAGTGTGCCGAACCGCCGCGCCTCCGCATACCATCGCGGCTGGGAGCCGGGCCCGTCTTCCCGGATCCGCGCACTGCCGAACACCACGATCGTGGATCGCACCCCCCAGGCCTTCAGCGCGCGCTCAGCCTTTTCGAACTCCAGCTGGAAACGGACCCCGCGCATGGCGTCCCCCAGCAGGAAATCCTGATCCAGCGCCGCGAGGCGGTAGGATGGCGAAGAGAGTTGCGGCGCGTTCGACGGGTCGCCGGTCATCGCCGGGCGTCCGGTGCGGGCGTGACCGTTGCGATCAGGCTGGCCAGCAGGGCCTCGCGCTCCGCGTTGGTGGCCAGGCCCTGCAGGCGTTCGTTGAGGGCTTCCAGCAGGCGGGAGCGATCATTGTGCCAGTCGGGCCGGGCTGCGGCACCGGGAACCAGGCGGGCATCCGGCCCGTCCAGCGGCGTGACCGCCGACGCCGTTAGGGCAAAGCTCTGGTCAAGCTGCGGAATGGAGATCGACCCGGCCGCACGACCGGCTTGCGTCAGTCGGGTCCTGAGACCCTCCAGCGCCACCGGTTCGCCATGCGCGAGGAACACCTGGCCCCGCACCGGCTCGCGCGCCTCAAGCCAGGCGGCGAGCGACGCCGCATCGGCATGGCCGGAATAGACGTCCAGTTCGCGGATACGGGCGCGGACCCGCACATCCTCGCCCTGGATGCGGACCATGGACGGCAGCTCGAGCAAGGTCCGGCCCAACGATCCGGCAGCCTGGAATCCGGTGATCAGGACGGTGGTCTCCTTGCGCCACAGCAGCCGCTTCAGATGTCGCCGAATGCGGCCGGCATCACACATCCCGCTCCCGGCCAGGACAATGTGCCAGTCCGTCAGCCGCTCCAGCCCGTCGCTGTCCTGTGGACGCAACAGGCTGTGCAGGCGGGGCGCGCCGCGCAGGGCGAGATAGGGGTTGTCCGAGGCGTCACTGTTCCAGCCGCGACGCAGAAAGACCTCGGTCGCCTCGATCGCCAGCGGGGAGTCGAGGAAAATGTCCGTCGCCAGGTCGGGTTCGTCCTGCATGACGGCCAGCATGTCGAGGATCAGCTCCTGCGCCCGGCCGATGGCGAAGGTCGGCATCAGCAGCGGCCCACCCGCGTCCCGGGCCTTGCGCATTTCGCCCGCCAGCAGCCCTCGCCGATGCGCCAGATCCATGTCGTCGCGCAGACGGTCCCCGTAGGTCGACTCCAGGATGACGTGGTCCACCCCGGCCGGCCCGTCGGGACGAACGAGATAGGGCTGGTCACCGGAGCCCAGATCCCCCGAGAACAACAGCCGCTGGGTTTCCGATCCGCTGCCGGCCTCCAGCTCGATCGATGCTGCGCCCAGCAGATGGCCTGCCGGCCAGTAGCGCGCACGCAGGTCGTGCCCCACCTCGACCCAGTCTCCGAACTTGACGGTCCGAAAGAGCGCCAGCGTCGGGGCCACATCTTCGGGCCCGTAGATGGGCTCAACCAGGGCCACGCCGCGACGCTGGTTGCGCCGGTTCAGGTGATCCACGTCGCCCTGCTGGATGTCTGCGGAATCCGCCAGCATCACCTCACACAGGTCACGCGTCGCCCGGGTCGCAAGGATGTCGCCCCGAAACCCCGCCCTCACAAGCTTGGGCAGCAGCCCCGAATGATCGATGTGGGCATGGGTGAGCAAAACGGCGTCGATGGTCCCCGCGTCGAAGGGAAAGGGCTCATGGTTCAGCGCCCGGAGGGTCTTCGGTCCCTGAAACATGCCGCAGTCGATCAGGAAGCGGCTCTGGTCGACCTGCAGCAGCGCACAGAAGCCGGTGACGCAACCTGCGGCTCCGTGAAAGGTCAGGGTCAACATGACGGCGGGATCCTCAGGGTGAAAGCGTGAACCGGACGGGGACAGACACGAGGTCCCCGGACGCGATCCGGTCACAAGACGCGGGCCGGCGACAACACACCTTGATCCAGATCAGGCGCGGCAGGACCGTTTCGGGCGGAGACCCCATCCCTTCGCCACGCAGACCGCTTTCCCGGTGCGCCGTCAGGTCTTCAGACTGTCAAGAAACCCCCGCATCCCGTCCGTCAGCGGCATCGGCTTCAGCGTCTGGCGATCAACATAGACGTGGACGAAGAACCCGACCGCCGCCGCCTCATCCTCGTTCTTCTTGAACAGACCGATCTCGTAGCGGACGCTGGAAGAGCCGACATGGGCCACCCGGACCCCCGCCTCGATCTCGTCGGGAAAGGCCGTCGGGGCGAAATAGCGACACCCGGTCTCGGCCACCAGACCGATCACCTTGCCCTCGCGGATATCCAGCTGGCCCGACACGACCAGCAGCCGGTTCACTGCCGTGTCGAACCACGAATAGTAGACGACATTGTTGACGTGGCCGTAGACGTCATTGTCCATCCAGCGCGTGGAGATGGCCTGAAACCGTCGATAGTCGTTGCGGTGGGTGCGTTCGATGGTTCCGGCCATGCGATGTCTCCTGTCCCTCGGCACGCCCTCGACCGGCGCGCTCCTTGATCCGGAGCCTTGGGCTTGGCCTCCGTCGCGTCAAGCGCCTATCGACGGACGTTCAACGGTTTCGACAGGAACTGCCCATGCCCCCGATCACCACCCGCGCCGCCGTCCTGCGGACCTCCGGGGCATCGCGCCCCTATGCCGACAGCCGGCCGCTGGCGATCGAAACCCTGACCCTCGACCCGCCCGGCCCCGGCGAGGTTCTGGTGGCCATCCGGGCCGCGGGCCTGTGCCACTCCGATCTGTCGGTCATCAACGGCGACCGGCCACGCCCCCTGCCCATGGCCCTGGGGCATGAGGCCGCCGGGGTGGTCGAGGCCTTGGGGCCTGGCGTCACCGATCTGGCGATCGGCGATCCTGTCGTCATGGTCTTCATGCCGTCCTGCGGCCATTGCGATCCCTGCGCCGAGGGCCGCCCCGCCCTGTGCGAGCCCGGGGCCGCCGCCAACGGCCGGGGCGAGCTCCTGACCGGCGGTCGCCGGCTGCATCACGACGGCGAGACCCTGAACCACCATCTGGGCTGTTCCGCCTTCGCCGACCGGGCCGTGGTCTCGCGCCGCTCTCTGGTGAAGATCGACCCTGCGCTCAGCTTCGCCGAGGCCGCCCTGTTCGGCTGCGCTGTCCTGACCGGCGTGGGGGCCGTGGTGAACACCGCCCGGATCCGCGCGGGCCAGAGCGCAGTCGTCGTCGGCCTCGGCGGCGTCGGTCTGGCCAGTGTGCTGGGAGCCCTCGCGTCCGGAGCCTCGCCGGTCGTCGCCGTCGACCTGTCGGAGGACAAGCTGGCCCTGGCCCGCAGCCTCGGCCCGGTCCAGACGGTCAACGCCGCCGATCCCGACGCCGTCGACCAGGTCCGCGCCCTGACCCGGGGCGGGGCGGATTTCGTCTTCGAGATGGCCGGCTCGGTGCGCGCACTCGAGGCCGCGTGGAAGATGACCCGGCGCGGCGGCACCACCATCACCGCCGGCCTGCCGCCACCCGACGCCGCCCTGCCGGTCAATGTGGTTTCGCTGGTCGGCGAGGAGCGCACCCTGAAGGGCTCCTACATCGGCACCTGCGTGCCTTCGCGCGACGTTCCCCGCTATGTCGCCCTCTACCGCGAAGGCCGTCTGCCGGTCGACCGGCTTATGAGCGGGACAATCACGCTGGACGACATCAACACCGGCTTCGACCGCCTCGCCGCCGGAGAGGTCGTCCGTCTGGTCGTCACCTTCCCGCCGTCCTGACCGCCGCCCGGTCCGGCAGCGAGGGTTGGGCCCCGGCAACGGTCGCCGCCCGCGCCCCGGCGGCACAGGCGAACGCCAGCGCGGCCCCCGGCTCCATCCCTTCCAGCAGGGCCACCACAATCGCGCCGACAAAGGCGTCCCCGGCCCCCGTCGCATCCACTGCCACGACGGGCGGCGGCGTCGCCACGGCGATCCTGACCCCGCCCTGATAGAGCTCGGCCCCCCGCGCCCCCAGGGTCACCACCACCCGGCCCCCGCCCCGGTGCAGCCGCTCGCCATAGAAGGCCGCCTCGGTCTCATTGACCACGACCAGGTCGCAGCGCGACAGCAGGGCGTCCGAGACCGATGCAGCAGGCGCGAGATTGGCACAGACAAACCCCGTCGCCCGGGCCACCGCCGCCTCGACCGTGGCGACCGGCAGCTCCAGTTGCACGATCAGGGCGGTGTCGATCCGGGCCGGCAGCTGCGCCGGCGTGACCCGGTGATTGGCCCCCGGTGCCACCACGATCTGGTTCTCCCCCGACGGATCCACGGCAATGAGCGCCACCCCGGTCGGAGCCTCCGCATCCACCGCGACCTCCGTCAGATCGACGCCGCCCCGGGCCAGCAGGGCCAGGGCCTCACCGGCCATGGCGTCGTCCCCGACCCGACCGATCAACCGCACCTCGGCCCCCAGCCGCGCCGCCGCCAGCGCCTGGTTGGCCCCCTTGCCCCCGGGATGGCGCGCCAGCGTGGCCCCCGTCACCGTCTCGCCGGCGGCCGGCAGGCGCGGAGCCGAGGCCACCAGATCCAGATTGATCGACCCGACCACGGTGATCGTCATGCGGTTGCCCCCAGCCGTTCGGTGATCAGGTCGAACACCCCCTGCCCGTCCGCTGCCGTCGCCCATTGATGCCGCGCGGCGGCCGCCTCCACCCGGAACTCGACCGCCGTATGCCCCCGCGTCAGGGCGCTTTCGGTCTCTACAGCGATCGCGCAGGGCTGCAGCCGGAACAGGTCGGGCCGCAGCAGCCAGGCCACCGTACAGGGATCATGCAGGGGGGCGGCGTCCCAGCCGACGACCTCGCGCTCGATCCGCTGCGAGAACCGCATCATCGCCGCCGCCGTCCGCGCCGCCGCGCCCCCGGCCGCCTCCAGGGCGGCGATCCGGTCCTCGCTCGCCCGCACCTGATGGGTCGCGTCCAGCCCGAACACCACCATCTCGCAGCCGCTGGCGAAGACCTCGGCGGCCGCCTCCGGATCGGCCCAGATGTTGAACTCGGCGGACGGCGTGATGTTGCCCCCCTCGGACCGCGCCCCGCCCATGACCACCACCGGCCCCAGCCGCGCTGCCAGCCGGGGCTCGGCCCGCAGCGCCAGCGCCAGATTGGTCATCGGCCCCATGACCGCCAGGGCCACCGACCGCCCGGGGGCGGCCATCACCCGCTGCACGATCGCCTCGACGGCGGTCCCGTCCGCCGCAGGGGCCTGTGGCTCCACCGCCTCCAGATCCCCCAGCCCCTCGGCCCCGTGAAACTCGCCTGCCCCCGCCGGCTCGCGCCGCAACGGCCGCGCCGCCCCGGCGAACACCGGCACATCCTCACGGCCCGCGATCTGGCGCAGGATCCGGGCGTTCCGGGTGGTCTTGTCGACCGCGACATTGCCCCCGACCGTGGTGATCGCCAGCAGGTCCAGTTCGGGCGAGGCGAAGGCCAGCAACAACCCCACGGCGTCGTCCACCCCGGGGTCGCTGTCGATGATCAGACGTTGTCGCTTCATCGCGCCTGAATGACGGCGGCCGGCCCGGCCCGCAAGCCGGAACGTCGGGGCGCTACAGACCCACCACGCCCCCGTCGTTCCGCGTGATCACGACCGTGGCCGAACGCGGCAGGGCGGTGGAGGGGCCCGTCTGGCTGGCCGGCCAGTGGGACCTCGGGTTCAGGGCCGAGCCGCCCTCGCCGGGGTGCTGGATATTGACGAACACCGTCCGGCCGTCGGGCGTGGAATCGATCCCGGTGATCTCGCAACGCCGGGGACCCACGAGGAACCGCTTCAACATCAGACCTGGGGCCTTGCCGACGATCGTCGCCTGCCGGCGGGTCGCCCCGCCCGCATCCGTATTGGTGATGGTCCGCGGCCCGCCGTCCCCGACCCGCCCCGGAATGGCCAGCAGCATCTGGTTGTTGGTCTGGTCGGAGAAGGACCCGTCGTCGGTCTGGATCCACAACAGCGGCGTGTTGCGCCCGCCGGGATTGGACGGACGCGAGAACCACAGGCCATCGGGACTGGCGAAATCGTTGCTGGCGTCCAGACCCGACAGATTGATGCTGTCGGCATCCAGGTCGGACCCGGCCCCGAACAGATAGATGTCCCACTGGAACGCCTCGGCCACCGCCGTATCCCCGGCCTCGCGCAGACGCAGGATATGGCCGTTGGGATTGCCGCGCTGGGCGGTCCCTTCCGGGCCGCGCGGATCGTTGTAGTGGCGCGGATTGGCCGCGTCGGTCCCATCGATCGGACGCGACGTGGCGTTGCCGTTGGTCAGGGTCAGATAGACCTCGCCGTTGGCCGGGTTCACCGCCGCCCATTCCGGACGATCCATCCGGGTCCCCCCGACGGCGTCGGCGGCCAGGCGCGCATGGATCAGGACATCGGCCTGATCCTCGAACGGATACAGGGCGTTGTCGGCCGTCAGTCCGCCGGTGCCGAACACCAGAGGCAGCCAGACCCCCGCCCCGGTGGCGTCGAAACGCGCGACATACAGAGTCCCGTCGTCGAGGTACTTGTCGCCGACCGCCAGACGATCGGTCCGGTCGGCATCGGCCGGATCCCACGGCGTGGCCGAGACGAACTTGTAGAAATACTCGCCCCGGGAATCGTCGCCCATATAATAGACCGGCGGGCGACCGGCGACGAACTCCGCCGGCCAGGCCCCCTCATGGGCGATCCTCCCCAGCGCTGTGCGCTTGCGCGGCGTCGAGGCCGGATCATAGGGATCGATCTCCACCACCCAGCCGAACTGGTTCGGCTCATTGCGGAAATCGCCGCTCCCGTCGGCCGGTTGATCCACCCCCACGCTGGCGTCCCAGCGCCGATAGCGGGTCTCGGCCGGATCGCCGACCCCCAGCGTGCCCCAGTTCAGGCCCGGGAACACGCCGCTGTGCACGCCATAGCGCGCGAGGGCCTGAACCACAGCGGCCGGACGGGCGGCGTTGTCCCCTGCGGCCCGGTTGAAGTAACCGGCCCAGTTCTCCTCGCAGGTCAGATACGACCCCCAGGCGGCAAAGCCGTTGGCGCAGTTGTTGACCGTCCCCCGTCCGGCCACACCCGTGGGCGAATACAGGGTCCGCATCCGGGCCGATCCCCGCGCCGGACCATGGATCGCCACGGGGGTATTGGGCGTGATGCGACGGTTCAGGGGCGCTGCCGGATCATAGCGCCAGCCCCCCTCGGGGGTGCCCTTGACCTCGATGACGCTGACGCCGTGGCAGTCGATCTCCTTGTCGACCTCGCTGCGCACCGTGCGGGCCCCGTCCACCACCGTCAGGGTCCCGTCCGCGTGCAGATAGTCCTCGATGACATATTCGTGGTTGATGCACAGCAGGCCCCGGCCGCTGGCCATGTCGTCGCGCTGTCCGGCCGCATTGAGGCCGAAGAAATGCATGCCGTCGTGGCAGTCTCCCGAGCGCCGGGCATAGTCGGTATCGGTCCCGTCATTGCGCGGCGCAGGCACGCCGGGCGCGATCGGATCGCCCAGCGCATACAGCACCGAGACGCTGTAACCCTCCGGCACCGTCACGCGGTCCTCGAGGCTCTTGGCAATGGCGTCAAAGCCCAGGGTCACGCCCTGTGCCGGGCCTGTTGCGGTAGCGACCGTCGCCGCCTCGCTCCTGCCCCCTCCGGAAAGCCCGAACAATCCGGCCAGGGCGGCCATGCCACCCAGAACCTGCCGGCGCGAGCCGCGCGCCGCCACGATGTCATCGATATGCGGGTTGCCCGAGCCGTTCAGATCCGTATCGCCGTCGCTGTGAAGGCCCGCGCGTTTGATCCCGCTCATGATCTGTCCTGTCCGTCAGGGCGATGGAATGGCACCCCTGCGCGCCTCTCCTAGCCTACGGTCGCAAGGGTCGCATTCCGGTTTGATGACAGTTCGGTGTCGACGCCGCGTCAGGCCGTCACACCCGCGCAGGCCCCGTGCCCGCACAGGCCGCCACACAGGCCCCCGCCAGCACCTCGGCCGAATCCACCAGCGGCACCGCCACATCGGCGGCGGCCAGCAACAGCGGCACCTCCGTACACCCCGCGATGACCGCCCCGGCCCCCGCCTCGATCAGGGCTCCGGCCAGCCGCTGCATCGCCGCGCGGTTGTCCGGCCCCGTATCCCCGCGCTTCACCCCATAGACACAGGCCATGAAGGCCTCCCGGTCCGCCCCCGCCAGCAGGACAGGCGTCAGCCCCTGTCCCTCCAGCACTGCCCGGTACAGGGCCTCGCCCCCCGGCGTCGCCAGAATGCCGATCGCCTGCGCACCCGACGCCCTCACGGCCGCCACCGTCGCCGCAATCATGTCGATGAAGGGCAGTCCGGCCGCCTCGATCCCGGCCTTCTGGGCATGGGCGGTGTTGCACGGCATGGCCAGGACCTGCGCCCCCGCCGCCTTCAGCCTCAGGGCCATGCCCGCCAGCTCCGCCTCCGCCTCGCCCGGCCGGGTGTTCCGGTCCGGCACCTGCGGGTTCAGGTCCATCACCACCCGGATATGATCGGCATCGCCCTGCGCCGGGGTCAGCGCCTGCACCCGCGCCAGAAACGCCACCGTCGCCGCCGGCCCCATCCCGCCCAGAACACCCAGAGTTTTCATCGCGCCGCTGCCTCCGTGATCATGCCACCCCGACACCCGGGGCGAACGCTATCCCGGACCCCTTCAACCGGATCAGGCCCGCCAGCAAGCCGATCCCCAGCCAGCCGCCTAGCACGGGGCTCATCCCCATACCGACAAGGGGGACCGGAAAGGCCCCGAGAAAGGGTGCCACCGTCCAGCCTGCGAAACAGAGCCCCAGACCGACCCCGGCCCACCAGACCGGCGGTGCGGGGCGACGCCACGCCCACGCCAGCCCCACTGGAGCCGCCGCAAGGGCCGCCAGCAGCAGCAGGGCCAGGGCGGCCAGAACCGGCGACAGTGCTAACGCCAGACTGATGATCCCCTCCACCTCGGCCACCGGCTCCAGCGGGTCGGGCCGAAGCCACGACACCCCGGCCAGCACGGCGAAGGCCAGGATCGCGGCAACCTGCAACCACCGCTGTCGAACCGCCAGCACCCCAAGCCCGATCCCTGCCAGGGCCAGGGTCGTCGTCTGCGACGCATCCGGCTGCACCACCAGCACGGCTGCGGACAGCATCAGGGCCCCAAGGGCCCGGCCCGGCCGCCGCGGCATCACGCCAGCGGCGGCCACCAGCGCCGCGGGCAAGACCAGCATCGCGACATTGATGGACAGCGGCCCCGCCTCGACCCACCGGTGCACCCCCTCCTGCGGGGGGCTGAACAGCGTCGCCAGCAAGCCGACTGGGGCCAGCCCAAGGACGTACGGAAACACCCCGGGCCTCGCAGCCGCAGCGATCCCGCCGGCCAGCGCGGCCCCGACCGCCCACGCCAGCAGGTTCCTCACCCACGACCCCGTCGCCACCCCGTAGCTCGCCGCCACGTAGGCCCCGACCAGCACCGCCGCCAGCGACAGCACCCCGTAGATCACCAGCAGTGCCAACGCCCCACCGAAGCTCTTCCGACCCATCCCCGCCCCCTCGACACCGCATGGCCTTGCCAAGCGGTCGCTCCGTCACGCTTATGCGCGAAAATCACAAGGACGCGCCATGCCGCCTGAAGCCGAAGCCACGACCGCCCTGATCACCAATGACGCCGTCGTGCTGGGCCTGCTGGCCGCCATCCTCGGGGCCGTCTTCTGGGCCTCCAGCCTCTCGCATCCGTGGGTAAAGCGGTTCTTCACCGTCATCCCGGCCCTGCTGCTGTGCTATTTCCTGCCTTCGCTGCTGACCACCTTCGGCGTCGTCGACCCCGAGGAATCGCAGCTCTATTTCATCGCCTCGCGCTTCCTCCTGCCCGCCGCCCTCGTCCTGCTGACGGTCTCGGCGGATCTGCCGGCGGTGTTCGGCCTGGGCCCCAAGGCCCTGATCATGTTCGCCACCGGCACAGTCGGGGTGATGATCGGCGGGCCGGTCGCCCTGCTGCTGACCAGCTGGGTCGCGCCCGAGCTGATGGGCGCAGGCCCCGAGGCCATCTGGCGCGGCATGGCCACGGTCGCGGGCAGCTGGATCGGCGGCTCGGCCAACCAGGCCGCCCTGTATGAAATCTACGGGGCCGGCCCCGACACCTTCTCGATCTGGATCGCCGTCGATGTCGTCGTCGCCAACATCTGGATGGCCGGGGTCCTGTTCATCGCTGCCAACCAGCGCCGCTTTGACAAGCTGTTCCGCGCCGACACCACGGCCGTCGACCGGGTCCGCGACACGGCCGAGGCCTATGAGCTGGAGAACGCCCGCATCCCGACGCTGAAGGACCTGATGCTGATCCTCGCCGTCGGCTTCGGGGCGGTCGGCCTGTCGCACGCCATCGCCGATCCGCTGTCGGCCTGGTTCGGTGAGTCTTTCGACTGGGCCCAGCGGCTGTCGTTCGATTCCAGCTTCTTCTGGCTGGTGCTGGTCGCCACGGTCGTCGGCGTGCTGCTGTCCTTCACCCCCGCGCGCAAGCTGCAGGGGCCGGGCGCCGCCAAGGTCGGTTCGGTCTTCGTCTATGTGCTGGTCGCCACCGTCGGGCTGAACATGAACATCGGTGCCATCCTCGACAGCCCCGTCTATTTCCTGATCGGCGGGGTCTGGATGGCGGTCCATGTGGCCCTGATGTTCGCCATGGCCTTCCTGATCCGCTCGCCCAGCTTCTTCCTCGGCGTCGGCTCCATGG
>JAIEQA010000073.1 GCA_019748095.1 Caulobacteraceae bacterium
GCCCGCCTGCGGGCCCTCGGCTTTGACGTCCACCAACACGCGGACCGGGTCGAGGCCCCCGGCGACGTCCGGGTCGCTCCCGCCGAGGCGCTTGCGGCCATGATCGCCCGGCTCCCGCGCCCCGTCCTGTCGGCCCGGGCGCTGGACGGCCGGGCCACGGATCAGGGCTGGTCCCTGACCACCACGGCCGGCCCGGTGACGGCCCGTCAGGTGATCCTCGCCACCGGCGCCGCCGCCGCCCTGCCGGGCCTGCCGCCCGCGGTCGCGGCCCTGATCGACGCCATCGAACCCATCGCCGGCCAGATCGGCCGCGCGCTCCATCCGCCGGGGCCCGAAGGGGTCCGGCGCGGCCCCGACGGCTATGTCGTCGCCGCCCGGGATCACTGGCTGATCGGCGCCACCATGGTGGCGGGCAGCCGCGATCCGACCCCCGATCCGGACCAGTCGCGCCGGCTCGAGGCCGTGGCCGAACGGCTGCTGGACCGGCCGCTCGACGGCCCGGTGTCCTGGACCGGCGGCATCCGGGGCTCCACCCCCGACGGCCTGCCGCTCGCAGGTCCGGCCGCTGCCCCCGGCCTGCACCTCGCCCTGGCCCCCCGTCGCAACGGCTGGCTGCTGGGGCCGCTGGTCGGGCGGATCGTGGCCGACGGGATCGAGGGACGGCCGCCGGTAGCCCGGGCGACCGCCCTCGACCCGCTGCGGTTCAGTCCTCCGGCAGGGTGAAGCGCAGGCCGATGGTCACCTGGGCCCCGTCCACCGGCCGTCCGTCGACGGTCTGCGGGCTCATGCGGAAATAGCGGCTCAAACCGATCGCCGCCCGCCCGAAGCCATAACCGCCGGGCGTTTCGGACACGACCGTACAGGCGGTCACCGTGCCGGCCGCCTGGACGCGGCAGCTCAGGCTGGCCGTGCCCGCGACGTCGGCGTTCAGGGCGCGGGTCGGGTAGGCCCGGGTCAACTGATCGCCGCTCGGGCGCTGGATCCAGCGGGGGGCGGTGATGACCGGCGGGCCGGCGGGCGGCGCCTCGACCGGCCCGGCCGCCGTGCCCGTCGCCGTCGCAGTATCCGTGAGCGTCGTCAGATTGATCGCCGGACCCGCGTCGGTGGCCGGTGCGTCGGAGATGACCGTCGTCAGGGTCTCCACGTTGGCGGGCGGGGCCTCGGTGCGATGGATCGGCGGGTTCGGCGCGGGTGGGGTCTCACTGGCGACCGGCGGCGGCGGCTTGCGTTCCAGGGTCAGGATCGGGCCTGTCAGGGTGGGCGGTTCTGACCGCGCCGGCTGGAGGCGGGGCTCGAATCGCTGATAGTGCAGGACCACGCCAATCCCGATGTGAACGAGGGTGACCGCGCCGATCGCCAGCCAGGTGGACCGGGGCAGGGGCTTTCGCTGCCTGCCATGGTCGATGGGGTTGATCAGTCCGGGTCCGCCGGCAGTGCGCATCATCATGGCCGTCACTCCAGTCTCAAGGCCGCTCCCCAACCGCCCCGGGACAAGGAGGCGCGCCGGCCATGGCGGGATTGCGGCGGGGGAAACGCCGGTCTCTGAGTGATCGCAGATCACCTGCGGACGGGACCGAACACGACGGCGTTAACCTGGCTTAACGCTCGCTTAACCATGTTCTTTCATCTTCACCCCTATGACCGTTGGCGCGATTCCGGGATCGGGTGGGGTGGAGGCCGCGATCCGGCGTGCCTCGAACGCTACCGGAGTCGACTTCGACTTCCTGATGAAGACGGCCCGCCGCGAGAGCGCCTTCAATCCCAATGCCAAGGCCCCGACCTCCTCGGCGTCGGGCCTGTTCCAGTTTATCGAACAGACCTGGCTGGCCACGGTCAAACAGCACGGGGCCAAACACGGCTATGGCCAGTACGCCGATCTGATCCATCGCGGTTCGGACGGGCGCTGGCGGGTCGAGGGGTCGGCGCGCAATGTCGTGCTGGACCTGCGCTTCGATCCCCAGGCCGCCTCGACCATGGCGGCCGAGCTGACCGCCTCCAACGCCGCCTATCTGCGCGGCCGGACCGGGCGCGAACCGGGGGGCGGTGACCTGTATGCGGCCCATTTTCTCGGGCCCGCCGGTGCGGCCCGGATCATGGAGGCCGTGTCCACTCGGCCGTCCTCCAGCGCGGTGGCGTTGTTTCCCGAGGCCGCCGCGGCCAATCGCTCGATCTTCTACCGCAATGGCCGGCCCGCCACGGTGGCCGAAGTTCATGCCAATCTGCAGCGCACGGCGGGCGAGGGTGGCGGGGCCGTGGTCGGTCCGGCCGCGCCGTCGGCCCCGCCCATGAGCGAGAAGGACCAGGCCTTGGCCGCCCGGATGGACCGGCTGAAACAGGACCAAAGCCTTCTGGCCCTGCTGCTGGGGCAGGACGGCGACGGCAAGTCCGGCGGTTTCGGCAACGCCTTCGGACCCTCTTCGGGATCCGGCGTCTGAGCCCCGTGGTAAACCGGGCGTTAAGCCTGCAGTCTCACTGTGAAGCCTGCCTTTAGCGACTCGCCCGAAGAGCCCCATGACCGCCCACCGCGCCCGCCTCACCGAGATCGACATTCGCCGCCTGATCAAGGCGACCGATGACGATGAGCGGGCCTCCGCCGCGCACAAGCTGTGCCGCAGCATCGACCGGGTCGATCTCGACGAGACCGATCGTGATGCGGCCCAGAAGATCATCCGGGTCCTGGCCAATGATGCGGCCGAACTGGTCCGGCGCGCGCTCGCGGTCACGCTCAAGAGCTCCGACCTTCTGCCCCGCGACGTGGCCCGGCAACTGGCGGCCGACATCGATTCCATCGCCCTGCCGGTGATCGGAGCCTCGCCGGTCTTTTCCGACGAGGACCTGATCGAGATCGTCCGCGCCGGCTCGGCCACCCGTCAGGTGGCCATTGCGGCCCGGCCCGTGGTGTCGCGCGACGTGTCGGAGGTGCTGGGCGGGATCGGCTGCGAACAGGCCGTGCGGACCCTGGCCTCCAATGACAATGCCGACATCTCCGAGGCGACCCTCGGCACGGTGGTCGACCGGTTCGGTTCCAGCCCCGAGGTTGTCGCCGCGCTCGCCTACCGGCAGGTCCTGCCGCTGCACATCACCGAACGTCTGGTCACCCTGGCCGGCGAGGCGGTGCGCGAACATCTGGTCAGCCGCCACGCCCTGGCCCCCGAGACCGCCATCCTCCTGTCGGGCTATGCGCGCGAGCGGGCCACGGTCGATCTGATCGACCAGGCCGGCGCCAGTGCGGATCTCGAGACCTTCATGGCCCAGTTGAACGCCCGCAAGGCCCTGACGGCCTCCCTGCTGCTGCGGGCGCTCGCGCGGGGCAAGATGTCCCTGTTCGAGTACGGGATCGCCGAACTGGCCGCGACGCCGCATTCGCGCGCCTGGCTCATGGTCCATGACGCCGGTCCGCTGGGTCTGAAGGCCATCTATGACCGGGCCGGGCTCCCGCCCCGTCTTTTCCAGGCCTTCCGGGCCGGCGTTGATACCTGGCGTCAGCTTTCGGCCGAAGGTGCCGATACTTCCGGGGAAAGTTTCCGCGAGCGCATGCTGGAACGCTTCATGACCCAGCGCCCGAACGCGCCGCGCGACGACCTGGCCTACCTCATGGAACGCCTCGACCAGCCCGCCATGCCGACCAGCCGGATCCTCGCCGCCTGAACCTGCTTTAAGCCGCCCTGTAGGCCGCCACTTCCGCTTCCAGCGTCTCGACCAGCACCCGGCCCGTCGGGTGCTCGTCCGTCTGGATCTGGTCGCGCACCACCGCCCGGATGGCGTCGACATGAGCGTCGATCAGGATCATCGGCGCGTTCATCCGCAGAGCCGGATCATCCAGCAACTTGCACAGCGAGCCGGCAATGCGCGTGACCAGCGGATACTGATAGGTGGTCCCGAGGCCTTTCAGGTCATGGGCACGGAAGAAGAGAGCCTCTGCCGTCTCTGGCGAGTAGCCCTGTGACCGAGTCGCAGCCTGGGCCGCATCCAGCTTGGTCACTTCGTCCTGAAGCCATTGACCAAACTGGCCGGACATCGCCTTCAGCGCCTCTTCGGCCTTCGCGATCGCGTCAGCGTTGATGCCGCCAAAGCTGCCTCCCACCTTCGCAAGAAGCGTGTTGGGCTGACGAATGACCTGAGCCGGGTTGCTCACGATGGACTCCTGATTGCGAACGCGAGGATCATGCACGCGACGCCTTAAGAAGCCGTGACTTCATGGTCAGGCGGTGAACTGCTCCGCCAGGACCCGCTCCTCAAAGGACCGACCGGCATCGAACAGCATGGTCAGGGAAATGTCGCCCCGTTCACGGATGGCGACTTTCATCACGTGCCGGATCTCCAGATTGTCGGCGACCGCGCTGACCGGACGCTTGTCGGCCTCCAGAACCTCGAACTGGACTTCGGCGCGATGGGAGAGCAGGGCCCCTCGCCAGCGTCGCGGGCGAAACGCGCTGATCGGTGTCAGGGCCAGCATCCTGGCGTCCAGGGGGATGATCGGGCCGTGCGCCGACAGATTATAGGCCGTTGAACCCGCAGCCGTGGCGACCATACAGCCGTCGCACGCCAGTTCCTCGAGCCGTACCTTCCCGTCCACACTGATCCGGAGCTTTGCGCTCTGCCGTGTCTGTCTCAACAGGGAGACTTCATTGATCGCCAGTCCCGTGTGCGAGGTCCCGTTCTCCGTCCAGGCATCCATCTGCAACGGATGGATCCCGGCTCGCCCCGCGGCGGCGATCCGCTCTGGCAGATCGACCTCGTCGTAGTCGTTCATCAGAAAGCCGACCGACCCCCGGTTCATGCCGTACACGGGCGTTCCGCGGGTCAGATTGGCGTGCAAGGTCTCGAGCATGAAACCGTCGCCGCCAAGGGCGACGATGACTTCGGCTTCAGCGGGATCGACCGAACCGTAGAGTGCGATCAACCGGTCCCGCGCAAGGCCGGCTTCAGGTCGATCGGACGCGCAAAACGCGATCCGCAAAGGAGGATTGGAAGCACTCACCGTTTGACGAAGAGCGGAGGCGACGCGGGAAGTCAAACGCTACCCGGGCTCACGCCGTCAGACTGCTCATCAGACTGCGGAATTCCCGCACGGCTGCTGCTGGAGTAACCGTCGTCCGTGTCAGGTAGCTTTCATCCCCGGCACCTGGCAAACCGTCGCTGAGTGTGCGGATCTCGTCGAGAACGGCGGGGAAAACCGCGCGATCAATACCGACAGCGGCGCAAGCCAGAAACAACGCCTCGGGGCTGCCGCTGTGGATCGAAGCGCGGATCTGGGAGACAGGGAATCCCCCCAAGGCTGCGAGTGCGTGCTCGAACAGGCTGAGACGCTTCTCCCGCACAGCCCGGATAAGAAAGCCCGCCCGCAGTTGCCCGGCATGCTGGAGTTTGGTGACGAGACGACGTTCCATCTCGTCCACGTCCGTGTTGCCTGGGTCGTGGGCGAGGCGGGGAATCTGTCCCGGCGAGGCGGCATCCACCGTGGCCCTGCTGACCGAGTCTGTAAGCCTGGGGTCGTCAATCCTGAAGCGTTCGCTGATGGCCTGACGCAGTGCATCGCCGACCCATCGGTAAAGCTCTGCGGCCAGGGCATCGTTCAGGCGCGGGTGGCGCGTCAGGGGCGCGCGAAGTGCTGCGATGCGCCGGGAGTGTTCGACCAGACGGCGAAGGGCATCCTCGCTGATGTCTGCGGTGCGATTTCCGGCGAGCGCAGTAAGGCTTGCCGGCTCGGCGCGGTCGATAATCGCGTCTGCCACGCGGCCGCTGATATGCGGACGGCGGGCGACCTCGATCTGATGTTCGACGGTGGCCTCGATCAGAACCCGCAGCAGGTCCTGATCCTTCAGGAGCGGGCTTTGGGCGATAACCGGCCGGGCGATCTCGATTTCATCGAGGGCCAGCATGGCAATCAGGGCCGGAGGTGCCCACTCGGCCCGCGCGAGGCTATCGGAAAGCGCCATCCGGATATCGCGCTCGGCCTGTCGTGCGATGATCATGAAGATGTCGCCCAGCACAGGGGAAGCTTCGGCCCCCGGCGGGGTCGCTTCGCAGAGGGCCGCTATGCCCAGCAAAAGACGACGGCGATCATCGGGGGAACGGCCTCGCGCAAGGGCCGTGAGGTCGGAAGCCGGCATCAACGGCTCCCGAACGGGATCAGTATAGGACTCGAGCTGGGCAGCAGCGGCCACGACGGACTCCAGCCGGGAGGAACCGGACATTGGCTACTCTGGACGCAAGGTCGTGAAAACCCGGTTAACGAAGCCTGAATGGGGCGTCTCGCTTGACCGTGCCGCTCGATGGGGCGACCTTGTGGTGTGCCTGTGCAAGCGCAGAAGGAGTCCTTCATGGCCGACGGTGCCGTTCAGTCCCAAAGGTCCCGCGTATCTGCCGAGGAGTGGCAGACCCGGGTCGAGCTCGCTGCGCTCTACAGGCTGGTCGCGCTGCACGGCTGGGACGACATGATCTTCACCCACATATCGGCTCGGGTGCCCGGGCCCGAGCATCACTTCCTGATCAATCCCTACGGATATTACTTCGAGGAGATTACCGCATCATCGCTGGTGAAGGTCGATCTTGACGGCAATATTGTCGAGGAGACCCGCTCCTTCATCAATCCGGCCGGTTTCACCATCCATTCGGCAATCCACGCAGCACGGGAGGACGCGAGGTTTGTGATCCATCTGCATACGGTTGCCGGTGTCGGCGTCGCCGCGCAGAAGGAAGGGCTGCTTCCGCTTGGCCAGAACGCCTGCCTGCTTCAGCATCAGGTCGCCTACCATGGCTATGAGGGCGTCGCGCTCAATCACGATGAAAGGGCGCGGCTGGTGGCGGATCTGGGAGACAGATCACTGATGCTTTTGCGCAACCATGGCACTCTGGCTGTCGGCTCTACCGCTGCGGCGGCCTGGGTCGGGATGTTCTTTCTTGAACGCGCCTGTGCCCAGCAAGTCGCGGCCCTGTCAGGTGGCCGCGATCATGTCCTGATGGCTCCCGACGCGGCCCAGGCGGAGACGCGCGAACAGGGACGGGGACTCAGCTTCATAGCGGGCCTTGCATGGCCCGGTGCGCTTCGGCTTCTGGACCGCAAATCCCCGGGCTACGACGCCTGATGTTCAGACCCTGCCTCGCGGGCTTCCTGCTCGCGATGGCGGCGTCGTCCGCCGAGGCCGGGGCATGGGCGCAGCCCAAGGGCAAGGGTCAGATTATTCTCAAGGCCGAGGTCATGCGGGCCTCCAGGGGGTATGACGGGACTGCCAACCTGAGAGGCCTGCCGCTAACCCGGAAGGATCGCACGGTCGGTTTCCTTGGGGAGTATGGCCTCACGGATCGTGTGACAGTTCAGCTCAAGGGCGACTGGCAGTCCGGCGAAGACGCTTTCGTCGACTATGAAGGGCGTGGTCCTGTTGAACTGGGTCTGACGTGGCAGGCCTATCGCGACACACGCACTGCGGTGAGTATCTATGGCGGCTATTCGCTTTCCGGCGAAGGACGCAACGCAGGCTATGCCTTTCCTGGAGTCGGGGAGCAGGACTGGGAGGTCCGCCTCGCGATTGGTCATTCTCTGGATGGGCCCGGATGGCGAATGCCGTCGGGCATCGGACCGGACCGCTCCTTCATCGAGGTTCAGGCGGCTTATCGTGGGCGGTCCGGACTGCCTGACGAGACCCGAATCGATTTTACCGCAGGAAGTCACTTCGGGCGAAAGTGGATGATCCTCGGACAGGCATTTGGAGGCATGGCTCGGGATGCTGGACCGAGATGGCTTTCTATCGAGACCTCCGTGGTGCGAAACCTCGGTGGCTGGAGTCTGCAGGCGGGTTGGCGCAGGACGGTGGCTGGGCGGGAGACGCCCCTGTCCGAGGGCGCAGTCGTCGCGCTCTGGCGCAGGTTCTGATCGTCCTCCGGACCGCGACGTATTGGCGCGACGGAAATGGGAACAGCGCACGTTACAAACTCTTTGGGTTGCCTCCGGATAGGGAAACGCTATTCCGGGTCGACTATTTTTCATCAGAGATCGTACCGCGTGATCAGACGTCACTTCCTCCTCGTCCTCGCGGCCGTTGCGCTCGGTCTGATGATCGTCGCCGCGATCATGCGTGTCGCTTTTGCCAATGATGACGGTGCCGGACCTGGCGGGGGCCCGGGCGGGCCCGGCAGCGGCCGCGGCCAGGCAGTGTCCGAAGCGGTCGTCATCCTTCGCCCCTTCAGCGATCAAATCAATGTGCTCGGCGTGGCGCGGGGTCGACGGTCGGTGAACATCACCTCTGCGACATCCCAGTTGATTACGGCGGTGATGTTCCGGGATGGCCAGCGTGTCTCGGCCGGAACCCCTCTGGTCCAGTTACAGGCTGCGGAGGAAGACGCGTCCATCATTCAGGCTCGCGCCAATGTTGTCCAGGCAGAGCGGGAGTATGAGCGCTATCGCGTCCTTGCCGAGCGGGGCGTGGCACCCCGGGTTACGGCGGAGCAGGCCGAGACTCGGCTTGCCTCCGCGCGTGCAGCCCTTGCGGCCGCAGACGCGCGCCGGGGCGACAGTCTAATTCGTGCACCGTTCGCCGGAACGCTTGGTCTCTCCACTGTAACCCCCGGGACCCTGATCAGCCCGGGCGCGGTGATTACCACCCTCGATGACACCGACGTCATTCGTGTCGATTTCCCGGTGCCAGAGCGCTATCTGAGCGTGCTCCGTCAGGGACTGCCCATCACGGCGACAGCCGACGCCTACGGGGACGATACATTCTCGGGGCGGATCGCCCTCGTCGACACACGGATCAATGAGACGACGCGCGCGGTCACCGCCCGGGCCGAGTTTCCGAATCCCGGCGGCCGCATCCGGCCGGGCATGCTGATGCGGGTCGGGATTCAGCAGGGACTCCGTCAGGCAACGTCCGTGCCGGAGTCTGCGATTCAGTACGAAGGCGAGGGGGCCTTCGTTTACCGGATTGCACCCGGTGAAAACGGCTCGACTGCCCAGCGGGTGGAGGTTGAAACGGGCGCGGTCGAAAGCGGCTTCGTGGAAGTCGTGTCCGGCCTTTCCGCAAATGATCGTGTGGTCGGTTCGGGGCTGAACAGGATCCAGCCGAATGCGCCGATCCGCGTGGCCGGAAGCCCGACCGCTACGGTGGAGGCACGTGGGTCCGCAGCGGGCGGGGGCAGCGCGCGATGATGCTCTCCGATCTTTCGGTCCGGCGTCCGGTGTTCGCCGCCGTGACCGCCATAGTGCTTTGTGTCATCGGGGCTGCAGCCTTCTTTTTCCTTCCGGTCCGCGAACTGCCGGATGTGGATCCGCCGGTGGTTTCGATCTCCACCAGCTACGCGGGCGCGTCGGCTGAAGTCATCGAGAACCAGATCACCGAACCGATCGAACAGCAGGTTGCCGGAATCCAGGGGATCGAGCGGATATCTTCGACGAGCCGCGACGGCCGTTCGAACGTAACGATCGAGTTCGCGCTGGATCGGGACATCGATGTCGCTGCCTCCGACGTGCGCGACCGGGTCAGCCGGGTGCAGGGGCGCCTGCCCGACCAGGCCGATCCGCCTGAAGTTTCGAAGGCGGACTCGGATTCCCAACCGATCATGATCCTGTTCCTGCGGTCGTCGTCGATGAACCGCCTCGAACTGACCGACTATGCTGATCGCTATCTTCTGGATCGTCTGGCCACGGTGCCCGGCGTGGCCCAGGTCCAGATCTACGGTGAGCAGCGCTACGCGATGCGGATCTGGCTGGATCCTTCTGCCATGGCGGCGCGCGGTCTGACAGTGACCCAGGTCGAACAGGCCCTGGTCCGGCAGAATGTCGAACTGCCGGCCGGAGCTCTGGAGTCGGCGGACAAAGATTATACGGTGCGCGTCGCACGGACCTACGCCCGGGCGGAGGATTTCGCCCAGCTCCCGGTCGGCGCGACCGGCAATGCGTCCCTGACATCAGCCGGCGCGTCCGGTGCCGTTTCGACCGGGGCCCAGCCGACGGGGTCAGGCGCTGCTGGCGCGCTGCAAGGCCGTGCGGTCTATGTCACACGCCTGGGCGACATTGCCCGGGTCGAGGAGGCACCCGCCGAGACCCGGCGCCTGTTCCGGGGCAATGGACTGGATCAGATCGGGCTTGCCGTGACGCGTCAGGCCCAGGCCAACGACCTTGAGATCTCCAAGGGCGTGGCCGCCCTCGCCGAGGATATCCAGAGCAGCCTGCCGCCGGATACCGAACTGGTTGTCGGATCCGACAACTCCGTCTTCACCAAACACGCCATTGAGGAAGTCTGGATCACCATAGCCATTTCCATGGCCCTGGTGGCGCTGGTGAACTTCGTTTTCCTCGGAAGTATCAGGGCTGCGCTGATCCCTTCGGTAGTTGCGCCGATTTGCCTGCTCGCAACCTTCATCGTTCTCGCGCCGCTTGGCTTTTCGCTGAACCTCCTGACGCTGTTGGCGCTGGTGCTCGCTATCGGTCTGGTCGTGGATGACGCCATTGTCGTGACAGAGAATATCCAGCGCCGGCTGGACCATGGTGAGCCTCCGCTCGTGGCAGCCGAACGCGGCGCGCGTCAGGTGTTCTTTGCGGTGGTTGCCACGACCATCGTGCTTCTCGCCGTCTTTGCGCCTCTGCTGTTTCTGCCGGGATATGTCGGCCGGCTGTTCGTGGAACTGGCTGCTGCCATTGCAGCCGCCGTGGCCTTCTCCGCCTTCCTCGCGCTCAGCCTCTCGCCAATGCTGGCATCCAAGATCCTGCGACCAGCCTCCGGTTCCGGCTGGCTCGCGCGCCGTGTGGACTGGGGTATGGACAAGCTCAAGAACTCCTACGCCAACTCCCTAGATATGATGGTGGGCCGGCGAGTGGCCGTCATCGGCGTCTCGGCCCTGATCCTGTTCGTAGCGGGCGGTGCTGCCTTCATGTTCACGAGTCTGCCCAGCGAACTGGTTCCCCCCGAGGATCGGGGCCGGGTGACGGTCAGGGTTCAGGGACCGGAGGGTGCGGGCTTTGACTATACCCGGGATATCATGCTGGGCCTCGAGCCGATCCTCGCAGAGTACCGTGAGGCCGGAGAGGTCGAGAGTTTTCTGGTTTCTGCCCCGGGCTTCGGTGGCGGGAGCTTCAACTCCGGCAATGCCGTCATGGTCCTGAAGGACTGGTCCGAGCGTGACCGTCCCTCGGACGTGATTGCGCAGGAACTGAACGGCAAACTGCGCGGTCAGACCGATGCGCAGGTGAACGCTTCGGTTCCGGGTGCCTTCCAGCGCGGCGGTGGTGGCGGTGGCGGGAACTCGATCGAACTGGTCGTCACTGGATCGGACTACAATGAGATTTTCCAGTGGCTGCAACCGGTCCTCGCGGCCTCGCAGGAGAACCCCGGCTTCTCACGGCCGCGGCTGAACTACGAACCGAATGCACCGCGCCTGCTGGTTCAGGTCGACCCGCAAAGGGCGGCTGCGCTCGGGGTTTCGTCACAGGAGATCGGGCGGACGCTGGAGACCATGTTCGGGTCGCGCCGCGCGACGACCTATCTGCGCGGGGGCCAGGAGTACGATGTCATCCTGCAGACCGACCGTGCGGCCCGCTCGTCGCCTGCCGATCTGGAGACGCTCTATGTCGGCACGGGCGGGGGAACGCTTGTGCCCCTGTCATCTGTCGTCTCGACCCAGACCTCGGGTGCCACCCCTGACCGTCGTCGGCTTGACCGCCAGCGCGCCATCACCCTCTCGGCAGACCTGAATCCCGGAACGACGATCGCCGATGCCGTGGCCTTCATGGAGGAACAGGTCGATCAGCAGCCGCAGGGCGTCGTCAACATCCAGTATGGCGGCGCCGCGCGCGATCAGCAGGAAGCCGGTGGTGCGGTCACAGCGGCCTTCGCCCTTGCACTGCTGCTGGTTTTCCTTGTGCTGGCCGCCCAGTTCGAAAGCTGGATCACCCCGGCGGTCATCATGCTGACCGTGCCGCTCGCGGCGGCCGGCGGATTGTTCGGCCTGTTCATGGCGGGCTCAAGCCTGAACATCTACTCACAGATCGGATTGATCATCCTGATCGGGGTCGCGGCCAAGAACGGCATCCTGATCGTGGAGTTCGCCAACCAGCTGCGGGACCAGGGTCGGACGATCAAGGAGGCGGTCGTCGAGAGCTCGGCGCTGCGGTTGCGGCCCATCATCATGACCTCGATCGCGACGGCGTTCGGCGCCCTGCCGCTGATGCTTTGGCAAGGTGCCGGGGCAGGCAGCCGCCAGACTATCGGGGTGGTGATCTTCACCGGGGCCATGTTTGCGACCCTGCTGACGCTGTTTGTCGTGCCGGTGATCTATGGTGCCCTCGCGCGGTTTACCCGCTCGCCCGAGTACACCGCCCGCAAGATCGAGGAGTGGGAGGCGCAGGAGCAGACGGCCAACGATCGGCTGCCGGCGGCGGCGGAGTGAAGGCCGCACTGGACGAACTGTTCCCGCTCCTGATAAGCGTTCGCAGGTAACGGTTCATCGCCGGGGGGCGGGTGAGTCGCAGGATGCGAGCGTCATGAGCAACGTCATTTCCCTGAGCGAGGCCAGACTGGGCGACCGCGGTGTCATCACCCGTGTCGGGACCATCGGGAACGACGAGCACAGTGCGGAACTGGAACGGCGCCTGCTGGAGCTCGGGTTCGTCGAGGGGGCCCGGATCCAGTTGTTGCACCAGGGCGCGATCGGCCGCGATCCCATGGCCCTGAAGGTCGATGACATGCGTGTCGCCCTGCGACGGCGCGAGGCGCGCGGCCTGACGATCGAACTGTTCGCCGAAGCTGCTGAATAGATGGACGTCGCTGTCAGGCCCGTAAGGGTCGCTCTGGTCGGCAATCCGAACAGTGGCAAGACTGCCCTGTTCAATGCCCTGACCGGGGCCCACCAGAAGGTTGCGAACTACGCCGGCGTCACCGTCGAGCGCAAGGAGGGCCGGGTGCTGGCCGCCTCGGGCCGGTCGATGTCGGTGCTGGACCTGCCGGGGACCTATTCGCTGCGGGCGCGCAGCCCGGACGAGGCGGTGACGCGGGACGCGGTGCTGGGGCGGCTGGCCGGTGAGGCGGTGCCCGATGTCATCGTGGCGGTGGCCGATGCGACCAATCTGCGGCTGGTGCTGCGGCTGATCCTGGAGCTGAAGGCTGTGGGCCGGCCCATGGTGCTGGCGCTCAACATGTATGACATCGCCCAGCGTCAGGGGCTGCGGATCGACCTGGACCGGCTCGAGGCGGAGCTGGGCGTCCCTGTCATCTGCACCGTCGCGACGCGCAAGCGCGGCATCGCCGAACTGGTCGGCGAGATCGAGACCGCCGCGGCTCCGGGCTGGGCGCATGGCGAGGAGCATTGGACGGCACCGGACGCGGAGGCCCTGCGGGCCGCGCACCGGCGAGCCGGCGAGATCATGCGCGACTGTGTGCGGCCGCCGGAGCGGCCCGACACCCTGACGGGGCGGATCGACAGCGTCTTGCTGCATCCAGTGGCGGGTCTGGTCATCCTGCTGGGCCTGCTGTTCGTCATGTTCCAGGCCGTCTTCGCCTGGGCCGCGCCGCTGATGGACGGGATTGACGCCGGCTTCATCGCCCTGGGCGGACTGGTGGCGACGGTCGTGCCCGACGGCTTGCTGCAGAGCCTGATCGTCGACGGGATGATCGCGGGCGTGGGCAGTGTCATCATCTTCCTGCCCCAGATCGTGATCCTGTTTGCCTTCATCATCCTGCTGGAAGACTTCGGCTACATGGCTCGGGCAGCCTTTCTGATGGACAGGATCATGGGCGGGGCGGGGCTGCACGGCCGGGCCTTCATCCCCCTGCTGTCCAGCTTCGCGTGCGCCATCCCGGGGGTCATGGCCACGCGGGTGATCGATTCGAAGCGGGACCGGCTGACGACCATCATGGTCGCCCCGCTGATGACCTGCTCGGCGCGGATCCCGGTCTATACGCTGATCATCGCCGCCTTCATTCCGCAGGAGACGGTCTGGGGCTTTGCCAGCCTGCAGGGGCTGGTGATGTTTGTCCTCTACGCCGCCGGGATCGTCAGCGCCCTGACGGTGTCGTTCGTGATCCGCCGGGTGTTCTGGCGAGGGGCGGTGGAGCCCTTCATGATGGAACTGCCGGCCTACAAGCTGCCGGGTCTCCGATCGGTGCTGACCAATCTGTGGCTGAGGGCGCGGATCTTCCTCGTCCGGGCGGGCAAGATCATCCTGCCACTGATGGTTCTGGTCTGGGCGGCCTCGACCTTCCCCTATCCGCCGGAGGGGGCGACGGGCGAGGCGATCGAATACAGTTTCGCCGGGATGCTGGGTCAGGCGCTGGAGCCCCTGTTCGCGCCCATCGGGTTCAACTGGCAGATGGTCATCGCCCTGGTGCCCGGGATGGCAGCCCGCGAGGTGGCGGTGGCGGCCCTGGGGGCCGTCTATGCCGTGGCCGATGCCGAGAGCGCGACGGCGGGGCTGGCGGGGGTGCTGTCGGCCCAGTGGTCGCTGGCCACGGGTCTGGCCTTCCTGGCCTGGTACGTCTTTGCGCCCCAGTGCATGCCGACGCTGGCGGTCGTGAAGCGCGAGACCAACAGCTGGAAATGGATGTGGATCATGGTGGTCTACATGTTCACCCTGGCGTGGCTGGCGGCCTTCGTGACCTACCGGATCGCGGTCGCGCTGGGTGGGGGCTGACGGGCCAGCCACACCCTGAACCATGGACCCTCGGGACAAGCCCGAGGGTGACGGGTATGGGGTGATCCATGTCCCAGGTCGCCGTCGTCGCCATTCTCATGGGCCTGCTGGGCCTGATCTTCGGCAGTTTCATCGCCGCCGTCACCGTGCGTCTGCCGCGCGACGAGGACATCGTGTTCGGCCGGTCGCGCTGCTTGAGCTGTGGCCGGACGCTGAAGCCGTGGTCGCTGGTGCCGGTGTTGAGCTGGCTGGTGCAGCGGGGGCGATGCGCGATGTGCGGGGCGGCCGTGTCGCCGCGCTATCTGCTGATCGAGGGCGCGGGGGCGGCGATCGGGGTCTGGGCCGCGCTCGGACCCGGAGCCGGAGGCTGGCTGCCCATGGTGGTCACGGCCGTGCTGGGGTGGCAGCTGTTGCTGATCGCCCTGATCGATGGTGAGAATTTCTGGCTGCCGGATGCGCTGACCCTGCCGCTGATCGCCACGGGGTTGGTCGGGTCCGCCGTTCTGGCCGGGGGCTGGCCGGTGCCGCAGCTGATCGGGGCGGGCGCGGGGTTCGGCCTGCTGTGGGCGGTGGCGGCGCTGTACCGGCGCATCCGGGGCCGGGACGGCCTGGGCGGCGGGGATCCGATCCTGTTCGCCGGGGCCGGGGCCTGGGTCGGCTGGATGGGCCTGCCCAGCGTGCTGCTATGGGCCTGCGCCGCCGGGTTCAGCGTGGTCCTGACGCTGCGGATCACGCGGGGGTCCGTGGCGATGACCGACCGGTTGCCGTTCGGGACCTTTCTGGCCCTCGGGATCTGGCTGACCTGGCTCTACGGGCCGCTGGGCGGGTGAGGATGTGGACTCAAAAAACAGGGTCCACTGAGTCCACTGAGTCCACTGGGTCCACTTCGAGGTTTCCGTGAGAGCGTTGACCCGGACAATTCATGCGTCCGCATGGTCCGGGAAACACGGGTCAGGGGCGAGGGGCGATGTCAAAGACCGGAAGGCGCGTCCGTCCGTCTAGCATCCGGTTACGACAGAATCGGTCGTAGCCTCAGCGTCCGGTCACCAGTTTCACGACGATATGGGCCGTGGTGTCGATGATGGCCTCGGCCGGGGTGTCGCCGCGCCGCATCAGCTCGAAGCCGGCGGCGACCGATTCGACCAGATTGGCGACCTCATAGGAGGTCAGGCGGGGGTCGAGGCCGGCCGCGTGATAGCCGGTGGCATGGGCCACGGCGATGCGGCGTTCCAGCGACAGGTGGACCCGGCGCAGGCGGCGGATGCGGGCCTCGGCAAAGCCCGGCTCGCCCTTGTCGGCCAGCATGTGTTCGATGCGCAGCACCGGTCCGTGGTCACGCCAGATGGCCAGCACGTCCAGCACATAGGCCCGGGCGGCGGCAAAGGCCTGGTCCGCCGACCAGTCGCCGTCGAGGTGGCGCGACAGGGGCTGGAAATCCACCGCCACGGCCTCGCACAGGACCAGAACCGGCTCCTCCACGGTCTTGAAATAGGTATAGAAGTTGGAGGGTGACAGGCCGGCTTCGGCGGCGACATCGGCGACGCGGAGCTCGCCCAGATGGCGGCGGTCCAGCAGGCGGCGGGTCGCCTCGAGGATGGCCGCGCGCGTCCGTCCGCCCCGCGTCCCGATACGGTGTCCCAGCTTGTTGACGGTTTGGTCGGGCATGGCGGGGGGAGACGCAAGATTGGTGCCGACGGAGGGATCAACCGGATGACCACCCGGCGGCAAGATTGCTGAAACCCGGGTTTCAGTTTCGCGACACTAGAGGGGACAGGCCCACTGAATCCAGTGGCACCCTTACCCTTTCGGTTCATTGCGAGAACGGACGTGCCTCGCGGGTCACGCGCGCTGGCCCCGCGCGGCCCTCGTGCGCGCCGTTGACCATCTTTCGTCAGCCACCGCCATATGCGACCACCGTCGGAGGGGGGGCACTGCAATGCCAACAGGATTGAGTCGTCGCGAACTCCAGGTTCTCCGTCTGGCCCATGAGGAACTGGGCAACAAGGAGATCGCGACCCGTCTGGGGATCGCGCCGAGTACAGTCGAGAACCACCTGACCAACGCCTATGCCAAGCTGGGGACCTCGGATCGTCGTACCGCAGCCGCGCTGGCCGTTCGCGACCACCCGGATCTCTCCCGATTTGCCCCTACCCCCATGGCCGACGTCCCCCGGTCCGGGGTCGAACAGAAGGTGCGAGGCGACGCTCCCGCCCTCGACCGCGAACCGGCAGGTTCAGACGATTGGTTTCTGCCTGCGCCGCCGCGCCGGCTGATCACACTGATCGCCGCAATCCTGCTGTTCGCCGCCGTCGGTGGGGTCATCACGACCGGACTGGTTCAGCTGGCGGCGGGAGGGGTTGCGGCCCTCTCGGCGGTTGCGCCTCCGGACGCTGTCCTGGCGACGGATGCAACAAAGCAACGAGAATGAGACCATGACCAAGATCCGCACCGGCGTTCGCATCGCCCGCAAACTTCAGGAGAGCGAGCACGCCATCGATCACGCGATGATCGCGGTCAGCGCGCTGATCCAGACCATGATCGAGGGCCGTCTTGACGTCGGCGTCGCCGCCCAGACCGGCCATCTGGCGCTGGACCATGCGGTCGTCGGCCTGAACCGTCTTCAGCAGGTGCGCGGCAACGTCATCGCCGGCCACGACGCCCTGAAGGACATCGCAGAGGCGGCGGGCATCCCCTATGCCATGGACGGCACCCAGGAACCGAAGTTCCCGCCCACCGGGCGTCTCGCGGTCGTTCAAGCCGCCGCCTGACCCGCGGGGAGCCGTTCACGATGTCCCCGATCCAGTGGGCGCTGACGTTCATCACCTATGCCGTCCTGTGCGTTCTTCTCTGGAAGGGAAGGGCACCGGAGCGGCTCGCAGGTATCGCCCTGCTCATCGCCCAGATGGGAACGCCTCTGATCGCTCATATCACCGTGAATGGCTTCAGGGTGGGTGTTGCGGCCCTGTCGCTGATGCTCACCACCTCGCTGGTGCTCCTCGCCCTGACGGGGCGTCGCTGGTGGTTGATCGCGGCTGCGGGGGTCCAGCTGATCGCCCTGGCCTCCTGGGGCTATCAGCTGATCGACCCCTACGCCCAGATCTGGGGGGCGGTGAGCTTCCGGATGGTGGTCTGGATGGAGCTTATGGCGCTGGCCGTGTTCGGCCTGTTCGAAGCGCGCATGGCTCCCTATGCGCGGCGGGGGGCCTGAGATGGTCGGCCATACCGCGCTCCGGGCCCCTGCCGGCACCGGCCCGGACCGGGCCCTGGATCAGCAGGCCCTGCTGGCCCGATTGCTGTCGCCCGCGACGGGAGAGGATCGAGCGGGGGACTGTGCCTCCAGCCTGCTCGACCGGTTCGGCAGTATCGCCGGCAGCCTTGCCGCGCCGGGGCCGGAGGTTCAGCGGTTGCTGGCCGACGACGGATCACCCTGCGCTCTGCAACTGAGGGACCTGCATGACCTCGTCGTGTCGGTGCTGCGGCAACGGCTGTGTGACCGGCCGATCCTCAGCAGCCGGGCGGGGCTGAAGGGCTATCTGCTGGCGGCCCTGGCCCATGAGGCGCGCGAACAGTTGCGGGTCCTGTATCTGGACAACCGCAACGGTCTGATCCTCGAGGAGATCACCGGCGTGGGCACGCGCAATCACGCACCGGTCTATCCACGCGAGATTGTGCGTCGGGCCCTGGAGCTGGGGGCCAACGCGCTGATTCTGGTCCACAATCATCCGTCGGGCGATCCAAGGCCCTCCGCCGCAGACCTGTCGATGACGGATCAGGTCGTGGCCTGGTGCGCCGTGTTCCAGATCGAGGTCCACGATCACGTCATCGTGGGACGGGGCAAGACCTTCAGTTTCGAGGCGCAGGGGCTGCTGCCCCGGGGCGAAACGCGTTTCGAACATTCCCTGTGGCTGCGAAAGCGCCGGGGTGTCGGGGCCGGCCGGGTCACCCCCCGGGGCGAAGACCGTCAGCCGGCGACGGCCTCCCTGCATGAGTGACGCAGGGTGCGGCGAGGCGGGACCGCGTTGTGTGAGGGTCCGGTGAGAGGGTGGTGCCGGCTGCAGGAATCGAACCCGCGACATCCAGTTTACAAAACTGGCGCTCTACCAACTGAGCTAAGCCGGC